>NZ_JBFUGI010000013.1:0-251004 GCF_056402995.1 Mesorhizobium sp. P3_A8
CAAACGACAGCGGACAAAAGCAAGGCTACCGCAAAATCCGTGGCGGGCGCCCTGATGTCAGAACCGCGCTGTTCATGCCAGCCCTGCGCGCCGCAGCTGGAAGGGGCGAATTCGCACCCTTCTACAAACGCCTCGTCACAAACGGAAAAAAGCCAATGGTGGCAATCGCTGCCGTCATGCGAAAGATCATCGTTACCCTAAATGCAAGACTAAGGGACGCCGCCATTTCTCAGAGTTGATGACGAAGCGATTGATGTTTGCGCCAATCGCCAAGGCATGCGGTTCGCCCCGGGCCCTGCCACTGCCTACAAGATGAACAGAGGCTTAATGGTGCAATGCAGCATTTGCATCATTGCTATGCAAAATCGGCCGTTCAAGTCCCCGTCGATGATCACTATCTGTGCAGCATCGAAACGAACACCCCATCAGGAGGACTACCATGAACCCGATCCGCGCTTTCCGTAACTGGCGCATGTACAACGAGACCGTGCGCGAACTGAACAAGCTCAACGCCCGTCAGCTCAACGATCTCGGCATCAACCGCGGCGACATCGAGCGGATCGCTCGCCAGGCGATCTGATTTCAGGCACGACCCGGCCGCAAGGCCGGGCTCATGTTGAGAAGTAGAGCCGTCGCAGACGTTCCCCGTTTCCGGTTCCGAACCCGCTGGACTTTGTCCAGCGGGTTTTGTCGTTTTGGGTGCCGGGCACTTGCCTCACCAATTCCAGGCCCCACCAATTCCAGGAATGCGTCGCGCCTCCCCCGTCCTGGTTGCGCAAGACCGGCAACAGGAAGCCGTTCAACGGCGCTGCCCGAACGGAACCGTTCTGTGGCATTTTGCTTATCCAAGATTGACCGCGGTGACTGCCGTGACATCTTGACGTGGGGGAAGACCGGCCGGCCTGAAGCATTGATTGTTTGGCTCCGGCAAACTTGTTGCCCCGGAAAGGCTTCGTGCCCATGCTCGACGACCTGACGAACAGGATCTATGAGGCGGCCTTCGTGCCCGATCTCTGGCCTGATGTGCTGGAGGACATTGATTCCGTATCCGGTTCCGTGGGCGGCGCCGTGTTTCTGTTCGGTGACGACCAGCCGACGCGCGGCAGGGCGATTAAATTCCTGCAGGATTTGCAAGGCGAGTTGCTGGCGAGCGATACGCTGCAGTTTTCGACGGCGGTTTCGCGCATGTGCGCGCTGCAGCCGGCGAGCTTCGTCGATGTCGAGGCTTTCCTGACACCAGAAGAGATCGAGAACGATCCGGTACGCCAACGGCTTCGCGCCATGGGCATCGGCGCGCATGCCTGCACCGCGATACCGATGCCCAGCGGCGAGCTGGCGATTTTCGTTTTCCAGCGACGGCTTGGTGAAGGCGACTACGATCAAAAGAGCCTGGATGTGCTCGACAGTCTGCGGCCAACCATGGCGCGCGCCGGCCTGATCGCAGGGCGGCTTGGCCTCGAACGCGCCGAGGGAACCGTTGCCGCCATGACGGCGATGGGCCTGCCGGCTGCCGTCCTGTCGCTGAAAGGGCGGGTGATGGTCGCCAACGCATTGTTCGACGGCCTGTCCTCCCTGTTCCTGCCCACCGCCTTTGGCGGCATGGCCATTGCCGACGCCGAAGCCAATCGGCTGTTCCAGCAGGCAGTCGTCGCCGCGCGCAACGAATTGGAGCCGACGGTGCGTTCCATACCGGTGCAAGGCGTCGACGGCCGGCCGCCGATGATTCTACACATGCTGCCGTTGCATCGTTCGGCGCATGAGATCTTTTCGGGCGCCGACATTCTGGTGGCGGCAACGGCGCTCAGCGCCAGTTCGCTCGTGCCGTCGCCAACGCTGCTGGCCGGATTGTTCGATCTGACGCCAGCCGAGGCGCGCCTGGCGACGGCGCTGTCGCAAGGCCATGCGCTCAAGGCGGCGGCAGCCGGTTCCAACATCACGGAAAAAACCGCCCGGACTTATCTGGAGCGAATATTCGCCAAGACCGGGACACGCCAGCAAAGCCAGCTCGTGGCCTTGCTCAAAAGCGCCGGCCCCTTTGGCTGACGTCGCCGACCGTCAGGGCATCGAATGCGCTTGCCGGTTGTGAAAGTATCGGGCCGCCGCGCCTTTCCAAAAACGTTGCGAAACAGGCAGGGAACGGTTATACAGGCCGCGAATTTCCCATTTTGGTGGCTCTAAACCACCGCCCGCGCGGGAACGCGGGCGAACGAGAAGGATTTTTGAAATGGCCAATACGCTGTTGATGCCCAAGGCGACCGCCGTCTGGCTGGTCGACAACACCGCGCTGTCTTTCGAGCAGATCGCGCAGTTCTGCGGGCTGCATCCGCTCGAGGTCAAGGCGATCGCCGACGGCGAATCGGCGCAAGGCATCAAGGGCATGGACCCGATCATGACCGGTCAGCTGACCCGCGACGAGATCGCGCGCGCCGAGAAAGACCCGAACCAGCGCCTGAAGCTTTCCGACCCCAAGGTGCGGGTGCCGGAATCCAAGCGCAAGGGTCCGCGCTACACGCCGCTGTCGAAGCGTCAGGACCGGCCGAACGCCATCCTGTGGCTGGTGCGCAACCATCCCGAACTCAAGGACGCGCAGATTTCGCGTCTCGTCGGCACCACCAAGTCGACGATCGAGCAGATCCGTGAACGCAAGCACTGGAATTCAGCCAATCTGCAGCCGATGGATCCGGTGACGCTGGGCCTCGCTTCGCAGATCGACCTCGACATGGAAGTCAACCGCGCCTCGCGCGGCCGCGAACAGGCGCAGCCGGTTGGCGATACGCTGCTGCCGGCGGCGCTGACCGAGCGGCTGGTGCCAGCCCCGGAAAAGCCGAAAGACGAAGATGCCGAGCTCGACGCCAACGCGGTGTTCGCCAAGCTCTCGGCCTTGAAGTCGAAGACCCCGGACACGGACGACGACGAGTAAGAGCCCCGCGAACTCAAGAAAAAGCCCGCTTCGAGCGGGCTTTTTTGTGCAGTCTGATCGGCTCAGCTTCGCGCCACGCGGTCCGGCGCCATGCCGTAATCCTCGCTGCGTTCCACGGCCCGGTAGAAATCGGCAAGCTGCTTGCCGCGCTCCGGTTTGAAGATGCGGCCGGCGATGACCACCGAGGCGATGCGGTCGATGCGGAAGGCGCGGAAGTCGTCGCGCATCTCGCACCAGGCGACCAGCGTCCACACCTTGCCCCAGAACCAGAGGCCGAGCGGCCTGATGTCGCGCGCGGTGCCGCGGCCGGCCTCGTCCGAGTAGTCGATGGTCAGCACCTGGCGCTTTTCGACCGCGCGCTCAATCAGGTCGATCGCCTCGCGGGCGGCGTCGCTGACCACCCACATCGGAGTGTGGATTTCGGTGCGGGCGATGCGATCCTTTTCGGCATCGGGAAGCACGGCGCCGATCTTGACCAGTGCCTCGTCGGCGGCCCGTGCCATGGCGGCGCCGCCAAAGGCGCGCACCATGCGCGCGCCGGCAACCAGCGCCACGATCTCGTCACGCGTGAACATAAGCGGAGGAAGGTCGAAACCCTCCCTCATCATGTAACCGACCCCCGCCTCGCCGTCGATCGGCACCCCGGTCGACTGCAGGTCGGCTATGTCGCGATAGATCGTTCTCTCGGAAACCTCGAGCCACGTGCCGAGCTTCTGGGCGGTGACCAGACGGCCACCACGCAGATGCTGCACGATCTGAAAGAGCCTGTCGGCGCGGCGCATCGTGTGCTTCCCCAGTTTCTTCTTTATGCATGCCGTGGTCCCGGAACTGGGCCCACTTCCAGATGACATGCATTACGGTTTCAGTCCCTCGCGCTTGCGCTGGGCGGCAACGAACTCCGCGCCAAAGGACAGTTTTTTCGTTGTCGGCGTCTTCGCATCGAGCACGCGCCAGAAGGGCGCGATGTCGCTCAGCGTCATGCCGCGCTCAAGGTCCTCATTGGCGGCCTCGGCAACCGTGCGCAGATGGTAGCCTATGGTGACCGGACATGTCACTTCGGCGCCATGTTCGATGGCAAGGGCAGTGCGCAACGCGCGGATATCCATCTCGACGCCTTGCGGAATCGAGCGGATGAAATCGTCGACCTGGCGCGCGGTCGGCACCAGCATAGGCTGGCCCTCGACCACGTCTGCCATCGTGCGCGGTGTCGGCTTGACGCCGTTGATGCCCGGCGTGTTCAGCCTGTCGTTCCAACTCTTCATCGATCGTCCTTTCGACCGTCGACGCGCGGTGTCTCGATCTTGCATCATTGCACGCCCCTCCTGACAGCATACTGTCAGGAGGCTTCAGCATACTCCTTGGCAAACAGCGTCCGCATCTGCGCGAGATCGCTGCCTCTTTCGGGATAGAGCGTGTTCAGAAAGGCAAGGGCAAAGGTACCAGGCGCCGAGCCCGGCGCGGACACGATCTTGCCGTCGGCGACGGCATGCGGCACGTCCTGATAGTTGCTGTCGCCGGCATAGCCGGCTTCATGGCCGTTGATCCAGTCACGGCCATTGCTGGTATGGCTGGCTTCTTCGAACATGCCGGCTCGGGCCAGTGCCAGCGTGCCGGCGCAGATACCGCCGACCACGCCGCCGCGCGTTGCGACGGCGTTGAGCAGTTCAGCGACGTCCGGCGGCGCCTTGCCCGCCCACTGGTCGGAGCCGATGACGGCTACAGCATCGAGATCGGCGTTCTCATCAACATCGACCGAACGATCGGGCGTTAGCCGAAAACCGCTGATTCCGGTCACCGGCTTGCCTTCGGGCGTCAGCGAGACGGCGCGGGCGCCGAACCATTCAACCGCCGAGGCCGCCAGCAAGCCGTATTCCCAGTCGGCAAAGCCTTCGATGAAAAGGAAGCCGATTGTCTTCTGATCGGGCATAAGCTCGCTCCATCCCTCGGCGCGCCGTAGCTTTGTTTTCATGCATGTCGTGCCCCCAAAACCGGGGGCCACTTTTGGGCGACATGCAGATATCTGGGCATTGGCGCGTCCATGTCCAATATCGACGTCGAAAAATTCGCCTCAATTGCCGCGGGAGCGACGTTCCGAATACATGTCGGGCCAGCCGATATCCTTACGGATGTCCGCGGGAAGTGAATTCATGAAGCGCTGCGTGCGGATTTCGTTGCGCATGGTGCGAACCTTGCCGACATAGTGCTGCATGCCGCGCAGAATGGTGTAACCGTTCATGACCAGTCTCCTCTCTCTTGATGGAGACACTATCGCACACCCCTCCTGACAGCAGTCTGTCAGGAGGATGTCAGGCGCTCGACGATAGTTTCGTTCGGTGCGTCTGCCGAGGGATAGCATTGTTTTCCGCCGCCATCGTGCCTTGCCGCAGGAAGCCTGCGGGGCACCGATTGTTCACCAATCGGATGACAGTGAGGACAAAATTGTTCACCGCATGGCGACGGACTGTCAGGATAGGCGGCCTTTAGTGAGGTGCTCGCAGTTCTGATATGAAAGGAGAAATTCTTCCCCAAAACCAGGGAGACGACCATGAGCCTGCAACTGACAGGAATCCACCATCTGACTGCCATCACCGCCAATGCGCCGGGCAATCTTCACTTCTACACGAAGGTTCTTGGCTTGCGGCTGGTCAAGAAGACGGTGAACCAGGACGACACATCGGCCTACCATCTCTTCTATGCCGACGGCGAAGCGACGCCAGGCACCGACCTTACCTTCTTCGACTGGCCGGTTGGCCGCGAACGGCGCGGCACCAACAGCATCGCGCGGACCAGCCTCAGGGTCGGCAGCCCGGAAAGCCTTGCCTGGTGGAAGCAGCACCTCGCCGGCGAGAACATCGTAACGAGTGAGATTGCCGACATCGGCGGCTATCCGTCGCTGGATTTCGAAGATCCCGAAGGCCAGCGCCTGCGGCTGGTCAGCGATGGCGGCAAGGGCGGCAGCCACCCATGGGCGCAAAGCCCGGTGCCGGCCGAGCACCAGATCCGCGGGCTCGGGCCGATCGTCATCAGTGTTCCTGACATCACCAACACCGAGGCGGTGCTGACCCGGGTGATGAACATGCGCGGGGTTCGCGACTATGGCTCGCCGGATGGCGAGGGCCAGGTCCATGTCTTCGAAATGGGTGCGGGTGGGCCGGCAGCCGAGCTTCATGTTGCCGTGCAGCCCGGGCTGGCGCCGGCAAGGCAAGGCGCCGGTGCGGTTCACCATGTCGCCTTCAGGGCGCCAGACCAGGAGACGTTGCATCTGTGGACCGCCCGTCTGGCCGAATTCCGGCTGCCGTCGAGCGGCGAGGTCGAGCGCTATTACTTCCGCTCGCTCTATTTCCGCGAGCCGAACGGCATCCTGTTCGAGATCGCCACCGACGGGCCAGGCTTCACCGCCGACGAGCCGCTGGAGACGCTGGGCGAAAGCCTTGCCCTGCCGCCTTTCCTCGAAGCAAAGCGCGCCTCGATCGAAGCCGGCCTCAAGCCGCTGAAGTAGATCGGGCTCCAAAACGGCGGGCGCGACGTTCCGGTTCGGGAACGTGGCGCCCGTTCTTTCTCAGAGACCAAACGACGCGCTTTGACAGCCGGCCGCGTTGCTGGTCAAAGGCGGCATGACGAAACTCCTCGCCCTTGTCATCATCGGCTTCATGGTGATCCAGCTGATCAAGCCACTGGGCTGGCCCGGGCTCAAGCGTCGCGGCGATTTCTGGAAGCTGGCGCTGCTGGCGATGGCTGCCATTTCGCTGGCGGCCGTGCTCGGGCATTTGACCTAGGCCCGGGCCACAACCCCTTCGTCGGTGTTCAGTCAGCAAGCACCGGGCCGAGAAGATGTTCCGCCCAGGCCCGGTAACCTGCCTCTGAGGCATGAAAGCCGTCAGAGGCAAAACCTTGTTCAGGATTGGTGATCGGCAGGCGAGGTGCGGGCACCGCGCCGCGCTCCAGGCACAGGCGTTCGCCCATACGGTTCATTTCAGTAGCGCGGATTTCGAGGATCTTGCCGAGCAGCGGCGGCATGGCCGGTGCGCGGGTGAACTCCAGAACCGGCGACCACACCACGCGCGCCTCCGGCCATTTGGCGCGCAGTGCATAGAGCAAGCCGCCGAACTCCTTCTTGAAGCGCGGCACCGAATGAAAATTCTTGGTGTCGTTGGTGCCGATGGCAAGCACGATATGTGTCCACGGATCAGCCGACAGATTGGGCAGGACATGATCGCGGATCTGGCCCGACGTCGCCGAATTGAAGCCTGCGGCGCGCCAGCGTACGGCGCGGCCGGTACGCTCGGAAATCAGAACGGCGAGTTGTGCGGCAAGCCCGTTCTCCGAATTGCCAATGCCGACCGAGGCCGCCGAGGAATCGCCCAGCACCAGCAGCGAGATATCAGGCGCCTCGCCTGATATCTCGTGCATGACCGGCCCTTGCGCCGGCAGCATGCGCGAGGTGCGGCGGCGCACGCCGAGCCCCTGCCAGACATAGACAGGGAAGGCGAGCCAGGTGAACAGGGCGGGGAAGCGCATGGCGGTACCGTGGAATGATCTGCGGCAGGCTTAGCGCATGTTTCGGCCGAGGTGAACGGATCCTTGCACAGCCGGCCGTTGCCCCAAGGGCAAGCGTCGTCTCATAGCGACCTGTTTCCATATTCGTCGTGCAGTCGCACCCAGTCCATGAAGGTCCTGTAAGGACCGGTTTCGTCGCGGCCTTTCGGTGCAATGTCGAGATACTGATAGGCGCCGATGAACTGCTCGCTGCCGCGGGCGCGTGACATGAAGGTCAGGAAGATGTCACCGGTTTCGCTCTTGTGGAAGACAGTGGTGCCGGGCAGGTCTTTCGACGTCAGCACGGGTGTTTCGAAATTGTAGACCGCTTCGCCAGATGCAATCTGCTTGTCGGTGAAGGACACCTGCATATCGAAATTGAAGTCCGAGGCATAAGAAGACAGCCAGTCGAACTTCCAACCCATGCGCTGCTTGTAGGGCAGCAATTCGGCGAGCGGCGCCCGCGACACGGCGACAAGCGACACATCATGATGCCTAAGATGCTGGTTGGCGCCATCCATATGGTCGGCGACGAAGGCACAGCTTTCGCAGTGATGATTGGAACCTGGCGCAAACACGAAGTGGTAGACGATCAGCTGGCTGTTGGCGCCAAACAGGTCGGCCAGCCTCCTCGGCCCTTGTTCGGTCTCGAAAACATAGTCCTTCCTGATCTTCAGCCAGGGCAGTTCGCGCCGCTCGGCCGCGATGCGATCGCGAAGCCGCGTCAGTTCCTTCTCGCGCGCCAGATGCGCCTTGTGCGCCTGGAACCAGTCTTCGCGTGAAACGATCTTGTTGCGATGCATGAACCTCTCCCTGTCTCTCATCCCAAGGACGTTCGGGATGAGCGCAAACCGACATCGCCGCCGGCAACGCCCAGAGGAAATAGGAATGAGGAGGTCTTCCCCCAAATCCGCAGGCAACAAAAACCCGGGCGCAATGGCCCGGGTTCGAAGAAGACGAAAGAACTGTGTTCAGGCGGCCTGTTCGAGGCTCGCTTTCCATTTTCCGAGCGCGGCCAGATAATTCATGTGGGCGCGATGGGTGAAGGCGGCCTGACCGGCGGCAATGTTCGATGCCTTGCCGCTCCATGCCTTTTGCGGGGCGGCCTGCAGCGCGCGGCCATAGGAGAAGGTCAGCTTCCAGGGATGCGGACCGATGGCGTTGATGGCGTTGAGGTTGGCGGTCGCCTCCTCGTCCTCCTGGCCGCCGGAGAGGAAGGCGATACCCGGTACCGCCGCCGGCACCGTCTCGCGGAACAGTTTTATGGTCATCTCGGCGACCTTTTCGGGGCTGTCCACGGTGCCCGACTTCTTGCCCGACAGGACCATGTTGGGCTTCAGAATCGTGCCTTCGAGTACGACGCCGGCCGCATGGAGTTCATCGTAAAGCTTGATCAGCGTCGCCTTGGAAACCTCGTAGCAGGTATCGATATCGTGGGCGCCATCCATCAGCACTTCCGGCTCGACGATCGGCACGATGCCGGCCTCCTGGCAAAGCGCGGCATAGCGGGCGAGCGCATGGGTGTTCGAGTTGATCGAATTGACCGAGGGCACGCTCTTGCCGGTATCGATGTCGATCACCGCGCGCCATTTGGCGAAGCGGGCGCCGAGCTTGTAATAGTCGGCAAGGCGCTCGCGCAGGCCGTCGAGACCCTCGGTGATGGTGTCGCCGGGAAAGCCGGCCAGCGGCTTGGCGCCGGCATCGACCTTGATGCCGGGGATGGCGCCGGCCGCCTTGATGATGTCGACCAGCGGCGTACCGTCGGCGGCCTTCTGACGGATGGTCTCGTCATAGAGGATGACGCCGGAAATATACTTGGTCATCGCGTCCTTGGCGCGGAACATCATCTCGCGATAATCGCGGCGGCTGTCGGCGGTCGATTCGACGCCGATGACGTCGAAGCGCTTCTTGATCGTGCCGGAACTTTCGTCGGCAGCCAGCAGGCCCTTGCCGTTGGCCACGATCGCGGCGGCAATGTCTTCGAGACGTTCGCTCATCATGCTTCTCCTGGAGGGGTTCGTTCCGCGCTTAACGGAAGTCTACCGCCAAAGGAATGGCATCGGAAAGCTCGAATCGATTGAAAGTTTCGGGCGCCGTCCGCAGCGTCGTCGATCCCGCCGGGGCCTACTTCTTCAGCACGTCGACGCCGGGCAGCGGCTTGCCTTCCATCCATTCCAGGAAGGCGCCACCAGCGGTCGAGACATAGGTGAAGTCGTCGGCGACACCGGCATGGTTGAGCGCCGCCACCGTATCGCCGCCACCGGCGACGGAGACCAGCTTGCCGGCCTTGGTTCGCGCGGCGGCGTGTTTTGCCGCGGCCACCGTGGCATGGTCGAACGGCTCGATTTCGAAGGCGCCGAGCGGACCGTTCCAGACCAATGTCGCGGCGCGATCGATCCATTCGCCGATCGTGGTCACGGTCTTGGCGCCGACATCGAGGATCATGCCGTCGGCCGGCACGTCGGAGATGGCGACGGTCTCGCAGGCCGCGCCCGCCTTGAACTCCTTGGCGACGACGCCGTCGACCGGCAGGATGATGGCGCAACCGGCCTCGGCCGCCTCGATCATGATCTGCTTGGCGGTGGCGGCCAGATCATGCTCGCACAGCGACTTGCCGACGTCGGTGCCGCGCGCGGCAAGGAAGGTGTTGGCCATGCCGCCGCCGATGACCAGTGCGTCAACCCTCTTCACCAGGTTCATCAGCAGGTCGATCTTGGTCGAGACCTTGGCGCCGCCGACAATGGCGACGACCGGACGGACCGGGTTGCCCAAGCCCTTCTCCAGCGCCTCGAGTTCGGCCTGCATGGTGCGGCCGGCAAAGGAAGGCAACAGGTGCGCCAGCCCCTCGGTCGAGGAATGGGCGCGGTGCGCTGCGGAAAAAGCGTCGTTGACGAAGATGTCGCCATTGGCGGCGAGCCTTTCGGTGAAGACAGGATCGTTCTTTTCCTCGGCCTTGTAGAAGCGGGTGTTTTCCAAGAGCAGCACGTCGCCCTTGTTCATGGCCGCGACGGCACTTCCAGCCGTGTCGCCGACGCAGTCCGAGGCGAAGCCAACGGGACGGCCGAGCACCTCAGCCGTCGCCTTGGCGATCGGCTCGAGCGAGAATTCGGGCGAGGGGCCGTCCTTGGGCCGGCCAAAATGGGCGAGCAGGATGACCTTGGCGCCCTTGCCGGACAATTCGGCGATGGTCGGCGCGATGCGTTCGATGCGGGTGGCGTCAGTGACCTTGCCGTCGGCGACGGGAACGTTGAGGTCGACGCGCACCAGCACACGCTTGCCGCTGATGTTGCCGATGTCGTCCAAGGTCTTGAAGGCGGCCATGCGGGTTCCTTTCGCGAAAAATCGGGGGAACATACCCCGCATCCGTGACGATGCAAGGCTTTGACGGCGGTGCGGCGCGAAATTTTGAGGCGGGCGGGGACATAGTCCGTGAAGACTGTCCGACGTGATGGGGAGCGGCGCGAACGATCGCCCTTGTCAGCCCCCGGTCGTTGCCTTTTCGACCGGGGGCTCAGGGGCGTCTTCCGTCTGTACTGCCGCCTCCTGTGTCTCCGTCGGCTTGCGCCAGTTGCGGATGAAGGCGCTAAGACGGTCGCCCATCTCGCCGGCACTGAGGAACACTGGCACCCGCGCTACCGGCGCGGTCGGCTCGAAGGAAAGGCCAAGACCCGTGATCTTGCCCTTGTCGTCAACATCCCGCACGATCAGCTCGATCTGGCCGATCAGCACACGGTCGGCATATTCGGCATGGCCGCCAAGCCGTGCGGTGACCAGAGCGCCGACGGTCTGCTTCTGCTCCGCCTCGGTCAGGCCCGGCGCATAGGCGGCTTCCAGCTCGGCGGCGGAGCGTGCCGGGTCGACGGCGAAGGCGCCGAAGAAATCGGCATCTTCCGGGTCGACCACCGCGCGGCTGGCGAACAGCTTGTCGAGCAGGCGCGGATAGCGGTCCGGAACGAAGATGTAGACCTGGTCGCCGGCGGCGAGCCGGCCCATGTCCTGGAAGCGCATCGAACGGCCGTCGCGCAGCACCAGTGAGGGCCGCGCCCAACGCGGAATGCGCTCGCCGCGCGCCACCGGGCTGCCATGCGCCACGCGATAGGCGAGAAGCTCGTGATGGGCGGAGCCGGGCAATTCCAGCTCGACCTTGTCCAGCGGTCCGAGCCGCGCCGGCACGATCAGGCCAAGGCGGCGCGCCAGCGGTCCAACGGTCCAGCCCTGGACGACCAACGACACCAGCACGATGATGAAGGCGACGTTGAAGATGACGCGGCCGTTTTCCAGCCCGCCGAGCAGTGGGGTGATAGCGAGCAGGATCGACACCGCGCCGCGCAGGCCGACCCAGGATACGAAAGCGACCTCGGGGCGCGGCAGGCGAAACGGGATCAGGCAGAGCCAGACCGCGATCGGCCGTGCGATAAACATCAGGAACAGGCCAAGCGCTATCGCCGGCAGCATGATGGCTGGGAATTGCGAGGGCGTCGCGAAAAGGCCAAGGATCAGGAACATGATGATCTGCGCCAGCCACGACATGCCGTCCTGGAAGCGCTTGAGGATGGTGACGGCGCGGATGTCGGAGTTGCCGGCAATGAGACCGGCGATATAGACCGCCAGGAAGCCCGAGCCGCCAATGGCGCCGGCGGCGGCGAAGATCATCAGCGACAGCGTCAGCACGAAGATCGGCAGCAGGCCGTGGTCGAGATTGAGCCGGTCGACGAGACGCACGATGGCAAGGCCGCCGAGCACGCCGACGATGGCGCCGAGCCCCATATTGAGGAGGAAGCCGAGGATCAGGCTGGTGACCAGGACATTGGTCTCGGGGTTGGCGTGGGCGGCGATGATCTCGACCAGGGTGATCGTCAGGAAGATGGCGATCGGGTCATTGGTGCCGGATTCCACCTCCAACGTGGAGCGCACACGCTCGCGTAGATTGATCTCGCCGGCGCGCAGCAGGAAGAACACCGCGGCCGCGTCGGTCGAAGCGACGGCGGCGCCGAGCAGAAAGGATTCCAGCCAGGTCAGGTCGAGCAGATAGTGGGCGGCGGCGCCGAACAGGCCGGTGGTCAGAAGCACGCCGAAAATCGCCAGCGACAGCGCCGGTCCCGCCGCCTGCCGCAAGGCGTTGAGCGGCGTGCCGAAGCCGGAATCGAACAGGATGACGGCCAGCGCCAGTGAGCCGGCAAAATAGGCGATGCGGGCGTTGTCGAATTCGATACCGAGGCCGTCGGTTCCAGTGGCGAGCCCGATGCAGAGAAACAGAAGCAGGAGGGGGGCGCCGAAGCGGAAGGCGATCAGGCTCGAAAACGCGGCGGCGACGACAAGAGCAGTGCCGACCAGCGTGACGAGATAGATCGCATGCTCCATCTTAAAATCAGCCCCTCAAATTCGTCTGTCTCCTGGTTTACGGCAGAGTGGGGCGAAGACGTGACCAGTGCAAGGCGGCGGCGTGGCTTTTTGCCTTATGCCTCGGATTTTCGCGGGTTTTGGCACTGCTGCTCCGGCAAATGAAAAACGCCCGGACGAAGCCGGGCGTTTCAAGTCTCTGGAAGCTGGGTCCGCGATCAGGCGATGGTCTTGCCGAAGGCGACGGCGGTGTCGCTCATGCGGTTGGAGAAGCCCCATTCATTGTCGTACCAGGACAGCACGGAAACGAAGTTGCCGTCCATCACCTTGGTCTGGTCGAGCGCCATGATCGACGAGCGCGGATCATGGTTGAAATCGATCGAGACGTTCGGGTGATGGGTGACGCCGAGGATGCCCTTGAGCTTGCCGTTGGAGGCGGCGATGACCGCTTCGTTGATTTCCTGGACCGTGGTCGCGCGCTTGGCGATGAACTTGAAGTCGACGACCGAGACGTTCGGGGTCGGCACGCGAATCGAGATGCCGTCGAGCTTGCCCTTGAGGTCGGGCAGCACAAGGCCGATGGCCTTGGCGGCGCCCGTCGAGGTCGGGATCTGCGACAGGGCCGCGGCGCGGGCGCGGTAGAGATCCTTGTGCATGGTGTCCAGCGTCGGCTGGTCGCCCGTGTAGGAGTGGATCGTCGTCATCATGCCCTTTTCGATGCCGACCGTCTCGTGCAGCACGGCGGCCAGCGGCGCCAGGCAGTTGGTGGTGCAGGACGCGTTCGAGATGACGATGTGGTCCTTGGTCAGCTTGTCGTGGTTGATGCCGTAGACGACGGTCAGGTCGGCGCCGTCGGCAGGCGCCGAGACCAGCACGCGCTTGGCGCCGGCGGTCAGGTGCGCGGCGGCCTTGTCGCGAGCGGTGAAGATGCCGGTGCATTCGAGCGCGATGTCGACGCCGAGTTCCTTCCACGGCAGCTGGGTCGGATCCTTGATGGCGGTGACCTTGAACTTTTCCTTGCCGACGGTGATCTGGTCACCATCGACGCTCACCTCGTGCGGGAAGCGGCCATGCACGCTGTCGTAGCGCAGCAGGTGGGCATTGGTCTCGACCGGGCCGAGGTCGTTGACGGCGACGACGTCGATGTCCTTGCGGCCGGATTCATGGATGGCGCGCAGGATGTTGCGGCCGATGCGGCCGAATCCGTTGATGGCAACTCTGACGGTCATTTTTCTCTCCCTGGGAGCTGGAGGCCGAAGATCAAGTCCGCAGCTTCATAGCGGCGCAAGCGGAAAGAATCCAGCCGCTGCGACGCAGATTTAAATCGATTAGGTTGGGGCAACCCGGCGAAATCGCTTTGCGCGATTTCGCCGGGCTGAAGCCAAACCCTTACTTGGCGTGCAAGCGTCCTTCCGCTGCCTTGGCCGCCGCCTCGGCGGTGATGCCGAAATGCGGATAGAGCTGCTCGATCGTGCCCGAGGCGCCAAAGCCGGTCATGCCGACGAAGATGCCGTCCGAGCCGATGAGATGATCCCAGCCCTGGCGAATGCCGGCCTCGATCGCCATCTTGATCGGCGCGTTGCCGATCGTCTTTTTGCGATAGTCGTCGCTCTGCTTGTCGAACAGTTCGAAGCAAGGCACCGAGACGACGCGGGTCGGATGGCCGTGCTTTTCCAGCAAGTCGCGGGCGCCAAGGGCGATCTCGATCTCGGAGCCGGTGGCGAAGATCGTCACCGCCGCCTCGCCGCTGGCCGCGGCCAGCTCGTAGGCGCCCTGGCTGCTCAGGTTCTTGGCCGAGTGCTCGGTGCGCACCGTCGGCAGGTTCTGGCGGGTCAGCGCCAGTGTCGACGGCGTCTTTTCGGATTCGAGCGCGATCTGCCAGCATTCGGCGGTTTCCACAGCGTCGGCCGGACGGAAGACATTGTGGTTCGGGATGGCGCGCAGGGCCGCCAGATGCTCGACCGGCTGGTGGGTCGGGCCATCTTCGCCCAGACCGATTGAATCATGGGTCATGACGAAGATCGAGCGGATGCCCATCAGCGAGGAAAGCCGCATCGACGGGCGGGCATAGTCGGAGAAGCACATAAAGGTGCCGCCATAGGCGATGAGGCCGCCATGCAGCGTCAGGCCGTTGATGGCTGCGGCCATGCCATGCTCGCGGATGCCGTAGTGGACATAGCGCTGGCCGTAATCGTCCGGCGTGATGTTCTTAGTCTGGCTGGTCTTGGTGTTGTTGGAGCCGGTCAGGTCGGCGGAGCCGCCGATGGTTTCCGGCACGGCGCCGTTGATGACTTCCAGCGCCATTTCCGACGATTTGCGGGTGGCGACCTTCGGCTTGTCGGCCGAGAGCTTCTTCTTGTAGTCGTCAATGACAGCGTCGAAGTTGGACGGCAGCTTGCCACCGAGGCGGCGCTCGAACTCGGCCTTCAGCTTCGGCTCGGCCTTGGCGAGGCGGCCTTCCCAGTCGATGCGCGGCTTGACGCCGGCCTTGCCGGCGGTGCGCCAGGCATCGAGGATGTCGGCCGGAATCTCGAAGGGTGGCGAGTCCCAGTTGAAGAACTTGCGCGCGCCGGCGATCTCGTCGGCGCCGAGCGGCGAGCCATGCGCCTTGTTGGTGCCGGCCTTGGTCGGCGCGCCGAAGCCGATGGTCGTCTTGCAGGCGATCATCGTCGGCTTGTCGGAATGACGGGCGGCTTCGATGGCATAGGCGATGGCTTCCGGATCGGTGCCGTCGATATGGCTGGCATTCCAGCCGGAGGCCTGGAAGCGGGCGACCTGGTCGGTGTTGTCGGCGAGCGAGACCGGGCCGTCGATCGAGATGTTGTTGTTGTCCCAGAAGACGATCAGTTTGTTGAGCTTCAGATGCCCGGCAAGCGCGATGGCTTCCTGGGAAACACCTTCCATCAGACAGCCATCGCCGGCCAGCACATAGGTGTAGTGGCTGACGAGGTCGTTGCCGAAGGCGGCGTTCATGATGCGCTCGCCGAGTGCGAAGCCGACCGAATTGGCGAGACCCTGGCCGAGCGGACCGGTCGTCGTCTCGATGCCGGTGGCGTGGCCGTATTCGGGATGCCCTGCCGTCTTCGAGCCCAACTGGCGGAAGTGCTTGATCTGGTCGAGGGTCATGTCCTCGTAGCCGGTCAGATGCAGCAGCGAATAGAGCAGCATCGAGCCATGGCCGGCCGACAGGATGAAGCGGTCGCGATCGGGCCAGTGCGGGGCCTTGGGATCATATTTCAGGAAGCGGGTGAACAGCACCGTGGCGATGTCGGCGCAGCCCATGGGCAGGCCGGGATGGCCGGACTGGGCCTTCTCGACGGCATCCATGGAGAGAAAGCGGATCGCATTTGCCATCCGGTCATGTTGTTCACGCGACGTCATGGTTCCTCCAGAAATGGGGGTTTGGGGCTTGGGAGAGCCCTTGAAAAGGGTGCGCGACACATAGCAGGCGCGGGCTTTTAGTCAACAAATCGGGAGCACATTTGCCGGTCTTGTGATGCCGATGGCGGGTCTACATTAGCGTTAGCGGGGGACAGTCGCGAGAGCTTTGTTGACGTTGCCTTCACCCGGTGCCTAATGTTTCCGGGATAAGGCGTTCTGAACGCGAACGATTCGGTGATGGGCAGGGCACAGGACGAAGGCCATGACCGGGGAAACCACACTCAAGGAAGTCATCGCCAGGCTGGGCAAGGCCATCGAGGGGCTGGAAAATGCTGTCGCGGCCAAGCTGGAGCACGAGCGCGACTACTCGGAAGCCGAGGCCGAAGTGCAGCGGATGAATGCCGACCGCTCGCGGCTGGCGCAGGAACTCGACAATTCCGAAGCGCGCGCCGAACGGCTGGAGGACGCCAACAAGGAAGTCTCGCGACGGCTGGTGACCGCCATGGAAACCATCCGCGCCGTGTTGGACAGATAGGAGCTGGCCCATGGCACAGGTCACGGTTTCAATCGACGGCAAACAGTATCGGATGGCCTGCGACGAGGGCCAGGAAGAGCATCTGATCGATCTCGCCGAACGCTTTGACCGCTATGTCTCGCATCTGAAAGATTCCTTCGGCGAGATCGGTGACCAGCGGCTGACCGTCATGGCCGGCATTATGGTGATGGACGAACTCTCGGAACTGCAGAAGCGCGTCAAGGGCATGGAGAGCGAAGTGCTGACCTTGCGCAAGACGCGCGACGAGGCGCTGACCAAGGCCGACAAGAGCGACAGTGTGCTGACCAACGCGCTTGGCGCGCTGGCGCAGCGCATGGAAGATTTGACGTCGACACTGGCGGTGAAAACCTAGACTCTTTCAGCGTCCGCAGCGAAATTTCTGCATTCTCCAACAAATTGCGAAAATTTTTCGCGGCCTGCATCGCTGCCGGCGACCTCAACGTTTTGAAGGTCGCCGCCGGAGTGGTAAAAGGGTCGGAACCCGCCATCCGGCGGTATTTCACAGGGGTAGGGACCATGAGCCTTCGTATCAACGACATAGCGCCGGACTTCACGGCCGAGACCACCCAAGGCGCGATCAAGTTTCACGACTGGATCGGCGACGGCTGGGCGATCCTGTTCAGCCATCCGAAGAATTTCACACCGGTCTGCACGACCGAGCTCGGCACGATGGCGGGGCTGGAGGGCGAATTCAAGAAGCGCAATGTCAAGATCATCGGCATCTCTGTCGATCCGGTGGCGAGCCACGACAAATGGCAGGCCGACATCAAGACGGCGACGGGCCAAACGGTGCACTATCCGCTGATCGGCGACAAGGATCTCAAGGTCGCCAAGCTTTACGACATGCTGCCCGCCGGCGCCGGCGAGACCTCGGAAGGCCGTACGCCCGCCGACAACGCCACCGTGCGCTCGGTCTACGTCATCGGGCCGGACAAGAAGATCAAGCTGGTGCTGACCTACCCGATGACCACGGGCCGCAACTTCGACGAGATCCTGCGCGCGGTCGATTCCATGCAGCTCACCGCCAAGCATCAGGTGGCGACGCCGGCCAACTGGAAGCAGGGTGAGGACGTCATCATCACCGCCGCCGTTTCCAACGAGGATGCGATCAAGCGGTTTGGCGCCTTCGAGACCATCCTGCCTTATCTCAGGAAGACCAAGCAGCCTTCTGCCTGAAACAGGCGCCGGAACGGGTTTTGCCGTTTCCGCCCTTGCGAGCCAAGTCATGCTTGACTGGCCCGCAAGCGTGGACAACCATGCTCTTGTTGGGTTCCGGTGGAGAAAATCGTTCCTGCCGGTGGGTTGAGGGAGCCGGACGTGGACGTAGCTTTGGCCAGGCCAGTGGTCAGCGGCTTCTATGACAAGCCGACCGGGGCCATCCAGTACGTCGTCACCGACCCGGCGACGAAGCGATGCGCCATTATCGATCCGATCCTCGACTTCGATGAGAAATCCGGCGCCACGGGTACGAAGAGCGCGGATGTCCTGCTCGATTTTGTCGGGAAAAACGGGCTGGAGCTCGAGTGGATCCTCGACACCCACCCGCACGCCGACCATTTCTCCGCTGCGCACTACCTTAAACAGCAGACCGGGGCGCCGACTGCGATCGGCGACAGGGTTGTCGGCGTCCAGAAGCTGTGGAAGGTGATCTACAACTGGCCCGATTTTCCCGCCGACGGCTCGCAGTGGGACAGGCTGTTCCGGGAAGGCGAGACGTTTGCGATCGGCAGCCTTCCAGTCAAGGTGCTGTTCTCACCCGGTCATACGCTGGCCTCGATCAGCTATGTGGTCGGCGACGCCGCCTTCGTGCACGATACGCTGTTCATGCCCGACAGCGGCACGGCACGGGCGGATTTTCCCGGCGGCAGTGCCGCGCGGCTATGGCGCTCGATCCAGGGCATACTGGCGTTGCCGGACGAGACGCGCGTCTTCGTCGGCCATGACTATCAGGCCGGTGGCCGCGAAGCCCTGTGGGAAAGCACGGTGGCCGTGCAGAAGGCGACCAACATTCATCTCGTTGCCGCGCACAGCGAGGCTGAGTTCGTGGCGCTGCGCGAAGCGCGCGACAAGACCTTGCCGATGCCGCGGCTGATCCTGCATGCGCTGCAGGTCAACATGAATGGCGGCCGGCTGCCGGAACCGGAAGCCAATGGCCGGCGGTACCTGAAGTTTCCGCTGGACGGGCTTTGAGGGTATTCTTTTGTGGCGGGCGCCGCCGGTGAAACTGCCGATCTCCCCACCTGCGGGGGAGATGCCCGGCAGGGCAGAGGGGGGTGCTGTCCCGCCGACCTGTCAGCCGGATGTAGCTGTGCCTTCAAACTGGTTTCCGGTCGGGAATGCCAAAAATCGAAAAGTAGCGATCCTTCACACCCCCCTCTGTCCTGCCGGACATCTCCCCCGCAAGGGGGGAGATTGGCTGTCGCCCTCGCTTTCGCTAACCACCGGCAAAATACAAAAAAGGCGGCGCCAGTTTCGTGACGCCGCCTTGATATTTCCTGGCCGAAGCCGGCTTTACGCCGCTGGCTGTGCCTCGATGGTGCGCAGCGCCTGGGTCTGGCGCTTGGCGGCGGCCTTGACGGCATCCTGGACCTTCTCAAAGGCGCGCACCTCGATCTGGCGCACGCGCTCGCGGCTGATGTCGAACTCGGCCGACAGCTCTTCCAGCGTCAGCGGCTCCTCGGCGAGGCGACGGGCCTCGAAGATGCGCCGCTCGCGCTCATTGAGCACGGCAAGAGCGCCCGACAGCATGCCGCGCCGGTTTTCCAGCTCGTCCTGCTCGATCAGCATCTCTTCCTGGCTTTCGTGGTCGTCGACCAGCCAGTCCTGCCATTCGCCGGACTCGCCCTCGCTCGCCCGGATCGGGGCGTTGAGCGAAGCGTCGCCGGACAGGCGGCGGTTCATCGACACCACTTCGGCCTCGGACACGTTCAGCCGCGTGGCGATCTCGGTGATCTGATCGGGCTTCAAATCGCCGTCGTCCAGAGCCTGGATCTTGCCCTTCACCTTGCGCAGGTTGAAGAACAGGCGCTTCTGGTTGGCGGTCGTGCCCATCTTGACCAGGCTCCACGAGCGCAGGATGTACTCCTGGATCGAGGCCTTGATCCACCACATGGCGTAGGTAGCGAGGCGGAAGCCGCGCTCGGGTTCGAATTTCTTGACGGCCTGCATCAGGCCGACATTGCCTTCCGAGATCACTTCGCCGATCGGCAGGCCGTAGCCGCGATAGCCCATGGCGATCTTGGCGACGAGCCGCAAATGGCTGGTGACGAGCTTGTGCGCAGCGCTGGTGTCTTCATGCTCGGCATAACGCTTGGCGAGCATGTACTCTTCTTGCGGCTGAAGCATTGGAAAGCGGCGGATTTCTTCCAGGTAGCGGCTGAGGCCGCCTTCGCCGGAAACAATACTGGGTAGTGACTGGGCCATGATAGCGCCCCCTCTCTATTGGAGTGATGCCCCCGAAACGCGGCGGGCATGTGACGCGAACACCAAAAGGCTCGCTCGCGACATCAGATCTTATACAGGAACAAAACCAGAAAAGACAGGCATTTGTTCAACACGAAACAGTGTGTCACGCTGAAGTGAACAATGCCAGTCAGGTTTTTTGATGGCTGGTTTCGAGCTTGACGGCAGCAGGTTCAGAGATTGCGAAATCCGCCGACGAGTTCCTCCATGTCCCCCGGTATCGGCGCCTCGAACCTCAGAGGTAGATGGGTATCCGGGTGACGAAATGCAAGGAGCCAGGCATGCAAAGCTTGCCGGGAAAATGCCTTGACCTGACTTTTCAGCGGCTCCGGCAGCCGGTTGGCCTTGGTGCGGAAGGCCTGGCCGTAGTCGGGGTCGCCGATCACCGGATGGCCGATATGGGCCATGTGGACGCGGATCTGGTGGGTGCGGCCGGTTTCCAGCCGGCATTCGACCAGGCTTGCGGTGGCAAACTCCTGCTGCTTCTCGCCAAAACGCTCCTGGACGCCAAAGTGGGTGATGGCATGGCGGGCGTCGTCGCGGCCTGCCGGCACCACGGCGCGGCGCACCCGGTCCGCAGCGCGGCCGAGCGGCGCATCCACTGTTCCGGTCGGCCGCTGCGGTATGCCCCAGACCAGCGCCAGATAGGCGCGTTCCAGGTCGCCGCTGCGGCCATGATCGGCGAAGGCTTCCGACAGCGCCTTGTGGGCACGGTCGGTCTTGGCCACCACCATGACGCCGCTGGTTTCCTTGTCCAAGCGGTGCACGATGCCCGGCCGGCGCACCCCACCGATGCCGGACAGGCTGTCGCCGCAGTGATGGATCAGCGCGTTGACGAGTGTGCCGGTCCAGTTGCCGGCACCGGGATGCACGACAAGCCCTGCCGGCTTGTTGATGACGATCAACGCGTCGTCTTCATAGAGTACGTCGAGCGCGATGGCCTCGCCCTGCGGCGTGGCGGGCTCCGGTTCCGGCATCGCGACCGACACGCTCTCGCCTGCGGTCATCTTGCGCTTGGTTTCGTCGACCGGCTTGCCGTTGATGCTCACAGCGCCTTCCCTGATCAGCATCTGCACGCGGCTGCGCGACATGTCGGGGCCGAGGCTCGCCGCCAGCCATTGGTCGAGGCGCTGTCCGGCCGCATCCGGGCCTGCCACAAGCACAGTTGGTGCCGCCTCTATCAATTCAGGGTCCTCTTCGCTATGAGCGCTCATCGAAAAACCGTTCCGGAATATTTGCCATGGCCCGGCCCGATGCCGACGAAGATCAGGAAAAGCCGCTCGACCCCGGGGTCGAAAAGATGCGTGGCAAGCTCGTCCGCTTCATGGCCATCAATCTCGGCCTGCTGCTGCTGGCCCTTATGGTGGTGATCGCGGCGATTGTCTACAAAGCCCGTAAAGCACCATCGGTGACCCCGCCACTGGCTGGCGATATCCAGGTGCCCGCCGGCGAGCCGTTGAGTGGCGACATTGTGCTGCCGGTCGGCGCGAAAGTGGTCAGCCAGTCGCTGTCCGGCAATCGCATCTCGATCGACGCCGAGCTTGCCGACGGCAGCCGCGCGATCTTCATCTATGATATCGCCGAGCGCAGGCTGATCGGCCAGTTTGCAATTCGCAATAAATAGGCTGCCAGCAACGATGCAACAAACACGTTTGTCGCCGAAATGACCGGCTTTGCCGAACATCGGCGTGTCGCGACCGTGGCGCTGGTCGTCGCCAATTATGACGAGGCGATCGCCTGGTATGTCGGGCGGCTGGGTTTCCTGCTCCTCGAGGACGTCGATCTTGGCGGCGGCAAGCGCTGGGTCACGGTGGCGCCGGTCAACGGGCAGGGCGCCAGACTGCTGCTGGCCGAGGCGTCTGATGAGGCGCAAAGGCAAAGTATCGGCAACCAGACCGGCGGCCGGGTTTTCCTGTTCCTCGAAACCGACGACTTTGCCCGCGATCATGCGGCGATGCTGGAAAAGGGCGTCGAATTCCGTGAGGCGCCACGTTTCGAGCCCTATGGCACGGTCGCGGTTTTCGCCGATCTCCATGGCAATCTCTGGGATCTGATCGAGCCGAAACGCTAGGCCTGCAGCCGACTTTTCCCCGATAAGGGAAAGCGGCCGAACCCCAGTTGCTTTTTCTCAGCCGTCAGCCTATATCGCCGGTTCTTGAGCGCGCCCATCGTCTAGCGGTCAGGACACCGCCCTCTCACGGCGGGAACAGGGGTTCGATTCCCCTTGGGCGTACCAAGGATTTTCTGCCAGATGTGATGCTTGCGCAGTACGGCATGTTGCAGCAAGTTGGCGGCATGAAACAATTGGCTTTGCCGCTCCTCATTTCCGCGTCCCTGATTGCCCAGTGCAGTCCGTCGTTCTCCAAGGACAGGAAGATCACCGGCACCATTCGAGGTTTCGAATGTGGCGACAATTGCTATCTGACCATTGTCGACGGCAAGAAGGTCGAGCAAGTCGGCCTGTGTGCCGCGCCCGAGTGCGCAAGCTGGAACGAGCAAACCGTGATGCCGTCCCGCTACAAGGGAAAACGCGTGACCGTTACAGTCGGGCAAGGGCAGCAGGTCGATGACAGCGGCAATGTGATGGGAGAGATGATGTCCTTCACGAAGATCAGGTTTCTCGACTAGCCTTGGCGGCATTCAGACAAGGCACGATGTAGGTTGCTCTTGACTGGCGACGCCCGCGACCCGGCGGCTCGCATGCCCGAATACCCCCAATTTAAGTCAGCCCGCGGCGCTTGAAAGCGCAACAATCCCTGTTACTTACGAGGCCGGGGTAACATCTGCGGACAGCGGATTTTGGGTTTGGGTAGAGTTGGAATGGCGTCAGGGAAGATGATTTGCTCGCGCTGCCATGGCGGCGGCAAGATTTTCGATTGCTCCAGATGGAGCGAGTCGAAGGGGCATTGCTGCCCCCAAGGGACGCACCAGATCAGTTGCCCGGGGAAGACCGTCGCGTGCGCCGAATGTGGCGGCCTGGGGATGCTGGTGGAAGCTGAGCTCAAGGCCGTCGCGTAGCCTCCGCTTCGGCAAGGACGCGACGAGGGCGGCTTCCGCGTTGCGATAGCGCCCGCCATCTCTTGAATTGATCCTCCAGGCTTTTACGGCCAAGAGCGGTTTCACCGTCATGCAATGATAGGGCTCGCCGCTTCTGGCGCGGCGGGGCCGATTGCATTAGCATCACGTCTGGATTTCGAGGCACAGCTCAAGCGGCACAGAGAATGCCGCGTGCCAGGCGGATCCGGACGGCAACCGATGCCGCGGGGAGAAGGCCAATGCAGAAGCTGCAATCGCAGGGCGTCCACCACATCACGCTGGTCGGCGCCGGGCGCCAGACGTCGATCGATTTCTGGGAAGGCGTGCTCGGCATGCCGTTCATCTTCGAGCAGCCCAACCTCGACAAGGCCAGCGAAAGCCATCTCTATTTCGATCCGGGTGACGGCCGGCTGATCACCATCTTCACCGATGAGAGCCGCACGCCGCAGAAACGACGCACGCCGACCGATCCGGGCTGCGTCCACCACATCGCGTTTGCGGTGTCGCGCGTCACCTTCCTGCAGGCGGTCGCCCGGCTCGGCGAGCGCGGTATCAAGCACAGCGGCGTCAAGGATCGCGGCTTCATGGATTCGATCTATTTCGAGGATCCGCTCGGCCTGCTGATCGAGCTCGCTTCCTACCGCTTCGAGCCGCCGGCTGGTTTCACCCATGCCGACGTGCTGATGCAGGCGCACCGGCTGCGCGTCGCGCGCGGCGATTACAACATTGCCGAGGTGCACCTCGCCGACGCGATCCAGGCGCTTGTCGAGAGCTCCCGCGCGACCCTGTCGGACGACCGGGCGCCGAAGAACCCTTACTGACGGCCAACAAAAACAGAGGGAGGACAATAATGGCAAAGACAGTGACCAAGAGTGCTGGGAAACCGGCGGCCAAGGCAGCCGCCAAGCCGGCAAGTAAGGCTGCGAAGCCTGCAGCCAAGCCGGCGCCAAAGGCTGCCGCGAAGGCGGCGGCAAAACCGGTGGCCAAGACGTCCGCACCGAAGGCCAAGGCGAAATCGGCGAAAAAGCCGGCGCTGAAGCTCAGCATGCTGAAGCCGAGCGTCAACAACATGACGGTGCGGGTGTTCGCCCGCGCGGCCGGGTTCGAAGCCGCCGAGACCGACGCCTGGGGCCACACGCGCTCGCCGGAATATTTGGCGCGCAATCCGGCGCATCTGACGCCGATGATCGAGGACAAGGGGCTGCCCAGAGGCGTGCTTTGGGAAAGCTGCGCCATCATGCAGTATCTCTCCAACAAGCACGGGCTGGAGAAATTCTATCCGAAGGCGCCGGCCAAGCGGGCGATGATCGACAGCGCCATGTTCTACCTGATCGGAACGCTCTATCCCTATGTGGCGCGCGCCACCTATCCGGCGCTCGGCTTCCCGCACTATGCCGGCGAGGTCGGCCACAGCGATGCTCATCCCGACAAGAAGTCGGAAGCACAGAAGGCCGCTATGGCCGCGATCGCCGAGCCGCTGGAGGTTTTTCACAGCTTCTTCAGGGACGGCAAGCCGTTCATCGGCGGCAAGAACCCGTCGATCGCCGATATCCGGCTGGCGGCGACGCTCGAGTTCCTGGCGGTCATCGACTACGCCCTGCCCAAATGGGCGAAGGAGTATATGGCGGCTATCGAGAAGAAGCTCGGCAAGGCTTACGCCGAGCCAGCCGGCGACGTGCGTGGCTATATCGCTTATGTAAGGTCGCAGGCGAAGGCCTCAGCTTAAGGATTCGTTAACCTAAGCCCTGTCTACTGCTGGGAATTCGCCGCGCGACCACGGATGTACTGGCGCACTATCGGCGGAAGGAAAGGTCGGCTCCGTGCCGGCCTTTTTGCTTTTAGAGCGGTTCACCGTTTCATGGAAACGGCGAACCGCTCTAACGCTTTGTTTTGACGCAATTCCTGACGAAAAACCGCTCACACTTTTCCTGGAATTGCTCTAGCGGGCCTCATGCCGGGACATCGCGCGACGGTGATCAGGCAGCGCCGAAGCATCAACTTTTTGCGCCAGTATATTGTCACCGCCGGTGTTGGCTCTAACATCCCTTTCAGCGGATTCGGCTTGGAATGCCGACCTGGAGTGAGATGAGGGTTTGCGATGAAATGCGTGGCAGCAATGCTGATGATCGCTGGTGGCACGCTGGCTGGAACGCTTCTCCCGTCACAGGCAGCAGTGCTCAATACGATGGATGATGTCGGGGCCGCGATCCAGGCGTGCTGGACGCCGCCAGCGGATGCCGGGAAGTCGACCGTAACCCTGAGCTTCAGCTTCAAGCGTGACGGCTCGCTGATCGGTCCGCCGCGGCCGACCGCCGCCAAGGTGGCCGGTGATGACAAGGCGCGGAAGGCGTTCATCGATGCCGCCATCGCGGCCGTCAAGAATTGCACGCCCCTGACCCTTTCGCCGGCGCTGGCGAAAGGCATTGGCGGCAACGTCTTCACGCTGCAACTGGCTTCCCCAAAGCAATAGCGGCTCGAGCGATCTTTCATCGAGAAATCGCCGGACCAAAGCGCGTCGCCGGGCAAGGCTGTCCGCCTCCGCCAAGCTGCTTTTCACAACCAATTGCTCAATGGCTCAGGCGCCGAACCTCGGCATGCCGTGCCAGGTCCGGTGTCTCGAATACATAGTCGCTCCAGGCCGATTCCGGGATTTGCCCGGCCAGATAGCACTCCAGCAGCAGGCTTTGCTCGGGATTGAGCGGTCGTGGCGCGCGCTCATGATCCAGCCCGAGAGAATGGAAAAGGTTCCTTGTCAGTTCCGATACCGTGAAGTGGATCGACATCTGCGTTCTCCTCTGCCTATCAACGCCGCAGTCAGGCAAAGGTTTCAGCGTCAGCTGCCGATAACGCCGGATTGATCGTTGGCTGATGCCATAGCCCGGCAATCTCGACAGTCGCCGGTCTGACCGCATTGTTTTCCGGGTCGTCTCAATCTTGAAATAAAAATGTAATATCGAATTTACAGGGGCCATTCTATTACAATAGATGAAGGCCTACTCAGGTCATAATTCTTTAATTATTAGGTATAGCTCATTTAGTCGAAAGTTACCCCAGTCGAATGAATGTGGTCCCAGTCCGTCAACCGCAAGGACAATGTCGTCGCGATGATCCGCTCCTGGCTTCTCATCATGATCGCGCTGACGGTGGCCGCCTTTGCGCTCGGCACGACGTCTTCCCTTGCGGATAGTTGCAGCGCGATCAGAGGTCAGTTGCTTTCCGGCGGCCGCGGTGGGGGCGTGAGCCCTGAATTGGCGCAGTTGCGTCGCCAGCTTGCGGCGATCCAAGGCCTGGAGAGGCAGCGCCGGTGCACGGCGCAAAGTGCCACGGGCGGCTTCTTCAACGCTTGTGCCGATCTTGCCAGAAACCGGACGGAGGTGCTGCGCCAGATTGCGGCTGGTTCCGGCCGGGACGTTTCGGGCCTGCAGGCACGGTTCGCGGCGCTTGGCTGCGGTGCGAAGGATCAGCGCCCGAAGACCCAGTCCACGGCGGGCGGAGCGATTTATGCCGGCAATTCGATGCTGTTTTGCGTGCGCCTGTCGGATGGTTATTTCTTCCCCGCGCCAAAGTCGCAATTCGCCGGCAGCGAAGATGTCAAGGATATGGCCGATCAGTGCCGTTACATCTGCGACGATCCGGCCGTCGATCTCTACATGCTGAGCGATGCCAGTCTGGAAACCGAAAAGATGGTCGCGCTTGATACGCGCAAACCCTACACTGAACTGCCGTCGGCTTTCCGCTACCGGGACGATGCCAATTTCAAGGCCTGCGACGCCAAGCGCTACTACCAGCGGGTCGCCGAACTGAGGGCAAGGACTGTGACGCCGACAGACATGAGCAATGCCATCATTCCGCTGCCGCAGTCAAAGCCGGACGTCGGCAGCCCGGAAGTCGGCAGCGTTGCGGCAATCCCGCAATCCGAGGCGGAGGCTCTGGGTGTCGCTCAGGAGCAGTCGATCGAGGCCAGCAAGCGGCCAGTGCGCGTGGTTGGCCCGGCCTTCTTCCCGGCTGAATGACCGCCGCTCTACCTGCGCATCCATCAGATACAGGTTGCGGCGGGCTATAGGACCGTCTGGAACAGAGGGGCGCTCACGGCGTTGTGGTCGACATCAGCCAGGAGAAACGCCATGGCCACGTTCAGGGAAATGCGGGTTCTGGAGATCGTCGAAAACGGCTCCCTGACCAATGACGAGAAGATAGCCGAACTGCGTGAGATCGAATCCGAGGCGCGGGGCCTGCAGCGGGCCGCGTCGGAGAGTTCCATGGGCGACGATGACGGCTGGCAGGACGATTTGCGTCAGGTTCGCTTTGCGCTCGACAAGCTTGGAGCGAAGGAACCGAAGAAGGGCGCGGCATCGCTATAGGCCCTGTCCGCACAAGGCTCGAGATTTTTCCCGAAATTATTCGCAGACCATGCGGACCCGCTGTCCTGGCGCGCTTACGTTCTTGCACGCCAATTGCTTTTCCGGGTCAGAGGGCGGGGGAGGCGGCGGGGAAAATCTCGTCTGATGCCGTCTCTGCACGCCAGGTTTAAAAACCTTGCGCTCGGAAAATCGTCCGGGCGGCGACTGTGGCGGCACCGGAAAGGCGCCGTTGTCGACCTGCGGCGCGTAGTCGACATTGGGCGGCGGCCGGTCCCAGAAGCGCCTGGCGTCGAGCGGCCGCGGAATGATGACCGTGCCGTCATAGCTGCGCGAACAGCCACTGCCGAAAAGCAGCACCACGCCCAGCAAGAAAGGCCCTATCCGTCCAATCATAAGCAACACCCCTGCACAGGCTTATAACGCGGCCTTGGTGCACCCGACAACCGGACCGAATAACGCAGGAGGAACGGACTGGTTGCGCCGTTAAGGTTAGCGGATCGTTAATGCTTCTCGGGCACATTCCGCCGACGAACCGCGGAGGGAGGGTTCGGCCTTGATTTTCGGGGTGGGGGCAGCATGGCGGAAGCGGAAGAAGCAATCGGCGCGCGCGGCAAGCGTGGGCCCGGCAAGGCGGTGCACCGCGGCGACGCGCCGCCATGTGCAGACATGGATTCGCCCGACGCCCTTCGCCAACTGGTCGAGGCTGGCTCGGATTGGATCTGGGAGACCGACGCCGAACTGCGATTCTCCTGGCTTTCCCCCACCTACCAGGCGGCCACCGGTATCGATCCGGCTGATGTGCTCGGCCGGTTCCGCTTCGATTTCCTCAATCAGGGCAACCACAGCGCGGCAGCGCATCTGGAGGATCTGCAGGCGCGCCGGCCCTTCCGCGACTTCGTCTATGAATTGAAGGGAGGCGGCGCCGACTGCCGCTGGGTGTTGACCTCAGGCTTCCCACGGTTTGACGGCGAAGGAAAATTCGCCGGCTATCGCGGCATAGGCCGCAACGTCACCGCGCTGGCCAGCGCCTTCGAGACCGCTGAGCAGAACCCGTTGCCGGGTAGCGAACCCGACCGGCATCTTGCCGATCTCGAACGGACAATGGACGCCATGCACATGGGCGTCGTGCTTCTCGATGCCAAGCTCGACACGCTGATCGTCAACAAGGCCTATCGCGATCTGTCCAGGATCCCGGATGATGCAGTGACCGTCGGCGCTCCGTTCAGCCAGTTGATGGACCTCAACCGCCGCAATGGCATCTATGGCGACATCGACGACCTGCAGTGGCAGCGCTACCTCGCCACCCGTATCGAGGAGATTAGCGCAGGCTTCGTCGCGCCACGCGAATTTATCCATGCCAACGGCAGGACGATGATATTCTCGGTGACGGCGCTGTCCGGGGGCAAGCGGCTGTTGACCTACTATGAGGTCACCGAACTCAAGCGGCGCGATGCCGAGATCGAAAGCGCCAACGCCAAGATCGCCGAGACCTTCGTCAATCTGCGCACCATGGTCGACCAGATGCCGATCGGCGTTCTCGTCATCGATGCCGATATGCGCGCCGAAGTCATCAATCGCGCCTTCTATGACTTCTGGAGGATCGACCCAGGCCGTGCCGGGATCGGCTCGGCCTTTCGCGAGCTGATGGAAGCCAGCCGGGGCATTGACCCTTACGGCGCCGATGAAATTGCCTGGCAACGTCATACCGCCGAGCGCGAAGCCGAAATCAGGGCCGGCGTCGCCGGCTCCAGACAATTGCCACACAATGACGGGCGCACGCTTGTCGCATCACTGGCGCCGCTGGCCGGAGGCAAGCGGCTCATTTCCTATGTCGACGTCACCGACATGAAGGGCCGCGAGACCGAGGCACAGGATGCGCGCAAGCATCTCGCCAGCGTGCTGGAATCGCTGCCGGCCGGCGTCATCATCTACGACCGCGACGACAAGTTCGTCTTCGCCAACCGCAAGCTGCAGGACTCGCTGCCGGCGCTGAAGCCCGTCTGGCAGCCCGGCTGTACCTTCCGCGAGGCGCTGGAGTTCGGCCATGCGGTCGGCTATTTCCGCTCGTGTGGCGATCCCGAGCTCGACAAGCTTTACGACGTTGACACCGAACGCTGGGCCGACGGCGTGCTGGCGCGCTACCATCTACCGAATTCGTCCTATGAGCGCCTCAATGCGGACGGTCGCTGGTACCAGGTCTACGACATGCGCACCGAGGACGGCACGTTCATCGGCGTGCGCGTCGACATCACCGACATCAAGAGCCGTGAGGCGGCGCTGCGCGATTCGATGCGCCAGATCGATCTGTTCCGGCACGTCATGGACGAGTTGCCGGTGGCCGCCTTCATCAAGGCGCAGGATTTGAGCATCGAGTTCGTCAACAAGGCCTGGTGCGCGATTACGGGCCTTGCCAAGGAAGACGTCATCGGCCGGACCGACCGCGAGCTGTTCGGCACGCAAGACGCGGAAAGCTACAGCCATGACGACACCGAGGTCGTCGTAACCGGCAAGGGCCTCGAGGTCGAGGAGCCCGTCACCCATCTCGACGGCACGGTGCGGCAGTTGATGACGCGCAAGAGCCGGCTGGTGGCCATCGACGGATCGATGCACCTGGTCGGCTCCAGCACCGACATCACCGACGTCAAGGCGCGCGAGCGGGCGCTGGAAGAGAGCATGCGCGAGAACGAGGTGTTCCGCAGTCTGATCGACAACGTACCGGTGTCGATCTACGCCAAGCGCTCCGATCTCAGGCAGTTCTATGTCAACAAGGGCTGGTGCGACCTCACCGGTCTCAGCAGGGAAGATGCGATCGGCAAGACCGACATCGAGATTTTCGGGGAGGACGGCGAGGCTTTCGTGGCCGGCGATCTGGCCGTGCTGCGCACCGGCGACACCCAGGAGATCGAGGAGACCGTGCGGCTTGCCGACGGCAGCGTCAGGCATCAGTTCGCGCGCAAGGGCGCGATGATCGCGTCGGACGGTTCGCTCTACCTGATCGGATCGACCACCGACATCACGGAACTGAAGATGCGCGAGGCCGAGCTCAGCGAGGCGCGCCAGCGCGCCGTGCTCGCCGACCGCGCCAAGTCGGAGTTCCTCGCCAATATGAGCCATGAGATCCGCACGCCGATGAACGGTGTGCTGGGCATGGCGGAACTCCTGGCCAAATCCAATCTCGATCCGAAGCAGAAGACGTTCACCGACATCATCGTCAAGTCGGGCAACGCGCTCTTGACCATCATCAACGACATCCTGGATTTCTCCAAGATCGATGCCGGCCAGATGGTGCTCGATCCGGCACCCTTCAACCTTGCCGAGGCGATCGAGGACGTGGCGACGCTGGTGTCGACGCGCGCCAAGGAAAAGGACCTCGAGCTCATCGTGCGTGTCGAGCCGAGGCTCGAAAGCCTGTTCATCGGCGATGTCGGCCGCATCAGGCAGATCGTCACCAACCTCGTCGGCAATGCGGTGAAATTCACCGATGAGGGCCATGTGCTGGTCGATGTGACCGGCGAGAAGGTCCCGACCGGAACCAAGCTGACGATCTCGGTTACCGATACCGGGATCGGCATCCCCGAGGAAAAACTGAAACTGGTGTTCGAAAAATTCAGCCAGGTCGACACCTCCTCGACACGGCGGCACGAGGGCACCGGGCTTGGCCTTGCCATCACCTCACGACTGGTCGAGCTGATGGGCGGCACCATCGGCGTCGAGAGCGCAGAGGGCAAGGGCTCGACCTTCTGGTTTACCGTGACGCTGCCCAGGGCCGGTCAGCAGAACGGGCAGCGCATCATGCCGGTGGACGTGACGGGCGCACGCGTGCTGATCGTTGACGACAATGCCGTCAACCGGGCCATCCTGACCGAGCAGATGACCTCGTGGACGTTCGATTCCTGTGCGGCCGAGAGCGGCGCCGAGGGCCTGAAGGTGCTGATCGCCGCCGCTGCCTATGGCGTGGCCGTGGATTGCGTCGTGCTCGACTACCAGATGCCCGAGATGAGCGGCGCCGAAATGGCGCGCATCGTGCGCAACACCGAAGGCCTCGCCGACACGCCGATCATCATGCTGACCTCGGTCGACCAGTCGCTCGCCAACACCAGCTACCGCGATCTCGGCATCGATGCCCAGCTGATCAAGCCGGCGCGCTCCTCCGTGCTTCTGGAAACGCTGGTGGCGACCATCCAGCGCCATCGCCACACCATGGATGGGCCGGTTCAGCAAATCGCAACCGAGAGGCTTGATGCCCCCCAGCGGCCACCGCTGGCGCCGTACGAACAACGCGCGCAATTGCAGCCGCCGCCGGTTCGTCCCAGGCTGCCTGCCACCGGCGATGGCGGACACAGGCTGGATATCCTCGTGGCCGAGGACAATGAGGTGAACCAGATGGTCTTCACCCAGATCCTCGGCGAGACCGGCTACGGCTTCGAGATCGTCGGCAATGGCCGCAAGGCGCTCGACGCCTTCGGCAAGCTCAGTCCGTGCATGATCCTGATGGATGTCTCGATGCCTGAGATGAGCGGGCTCGAGGCGACCGCCGCGATCCGCCGGCTGGAAGAGGAAACCGGTACGCATGTGCCGATCGTCGGCGTCACCGCGCATGCGCTTAAGGGCGACCGCGAGCGCTGCCTGGAGGCGGGCATGGACGACTATCTGCCAAAGCCGATCAGCCCCAGGGCCCTGCTGGAGAAAGTCGAGCGCTGGATCGGCGCCGGCAGCCAGGTCCAACGCAACGCGGGATAGCATCCGGCCGCGTGGTTTCAGGGATCCGAGGAGGCAAGCCGAGGGAATCAATCGCCGATTTGCTGCTACCCCTGCGTGCAATGCCTATGGTGCGATCGCACCATATCAAAGGCCGCGCCGAGCCGGGACAATGGCAACATCGAATTCCGCCCTTGCAGTTACGGGCGGGAGCAGCGACCGCCAGTATGGAACAGCGTCAACCTACCCCAACGGACCTGTTTTTGGCGATGGCCCGGCCATGACACGCTCTGGTCTTGAGCAGCGCACTCCCGTCCGGATTTTCTTCACCTGAAAAAGCCCCGCCGAATCCGGCGGCGGCTCGAGCCGGTGGATGGCTCAAGCCACTGATTCCGGGGGCAAACTCGGATCAGGCCATGATCGCCCGACGCCACCGCCTTTTCCAGTGCCGGCAACGCGTTACCGGGCTGACACGAAACTGTCATGCGACTGTTATAATCGAAGGCTATTGGCCTCAGCGGGCGCTGGTTAGGAAAACGCGCCGAGAGACCATCTTCCGAACAGGAGCAGGCCACATGAGACATTTCATCCGCTCGGCGGCCGTTGCGATCGCAATGGCTACAGCGTCTACCTTCACCCTTTCCGCAGCAATGGCAGCTGACCTTTCCGGCGCCGGCTCGACCTTCATCTACCCGGTGTTCGCCAAGTGGGCCGACACCTACAAGAAGGATACCGGCATCGGCCTCAACTACCAGTCGATCGGTTCCGGCGGCGGCATCAAGCAGGTCATCGCCAAGACCGTGACTTTCGGTGCCACCGACAAGCCGATGTCTGACGCCGACCTGGAAAAGAACGGCCTCGTGCAGTTCCCGATGGTGATGGGCGGCATCGTGCCGATCGTCAACCTCACCGGCGTCAAGCCGGGCGAACTCGTCCTCGACGGCCAGACGATTGCCCAGATCTATCTCGGCGCCATCACCACCTGGGATGATGCCGCGATCAAGGCGCTGAACCCCACCCTCACCCTGCCGTCGACCGCGATCGCCGTCGTACATCGTTCGGACGGCTCGGGCACCACCTTCAACTTCACCAACTATCTGGTGAAGCTCTCGCCCGACTGGAAGGACAAGGTTGGTTCGGACACGGCCGTCGAATGGCCGACGGGCGTTGGCGCCAAGGGCAGCGAAGGCGTTGCCAACACCGTCAAGCAGACGGATGGCGGCATCGGCTACGTCGAATACGCCTATGCCAAGCAGAACAACCTGTCCTACTCCAAGATGCTGAATGCAGCCGGCAAGGTCGTCGAGCCGTCGCTCGAATCCTTCGGCGCTGCCGCTTCGAATGCCGACTTCAAGACTGCCAAGAACTTCAACGTCATCATCACCAACGAGCCCGGCGACGCCACCTGGCCGATCGCGGCTTCCACCTGGGTGCTGATCCACAAGGCTCCGGATGATGCCGCCGCCACCGGCGAAGCCCTGAAGTTCTTTGCCTGGGCCTACAAGGACGGCAAGGAAACCGCCAAGGCGCTCGACTACGTCTCGATCCCCGACAGCGTCGTCGACCTGATCAAGGCTTCGTGGAAGACCGACATCCAGACCGACGGCAAGCCCGTCTACGCCGGCGAGTAACATCCCTTGAAGGAGCGCCGCGCTTGCGGCGCTCCTTTTCCTTCAATTCGAAAGAGCCGAGCTTGACATGAGCGCTGTCCAGGAAGCCTTGCCAGCCGTTAGAGGTTCGCGTGATGCCATCGTCCGACGCTTCGCGCTGACCGACTCGATCTTCCACGGAATGACCCGTGCTGCCGCGATCCTGGTGCTGGTCCTGCTCGGCGGCGTTGCGATCTCGCTGTTTGCCGGCTCCTGGCAAGCCCTCTCGACCTTCGGCTTTTCCTTCCTGACCAGCGAAAGCTGGAACCCGGTGACGGAGAAATTCGGTGCCCTGGCGCCGATCTACGGCACCATCATCACCTCTGCCATCGCCATCCTGATCGCCGTGCCGCTCGGCATCGGCATCGCCGTCTTCCTCACCGAGCTTTGCCCACGCCCGCTACGGCGCCCGATCGGCATGGCGGTGGAACTGCTGGCCGGCATCCCTTCGATCATCTACGGCATCTGGGGCCTGTTCGTGCTGGCACCGTTCCTGCAGACGACGGTGCAGCCCTTCGTCATCAGCGTGTTCCACGGCATTCCCGGCCTCAACAGCCTGTTTGCCGGCCCGCCCTACGGCATCGGCCTGCTGACGTCGTCGATGATCCTGGCCATCATGGTGCTGCCGTTCATCACCTCGATCACCAAGGACGTCTTCGACACGGTGCCTCCCGTGCTGAAGGAATCGGCCTACGGCATTGGTTGCACCACCTGGGAAGTAACCCGCCGCGTCGTCATTCCCTACACCCGCATCGGCATCATGGGCGGCGTCATGCTCGGCCTCGGCCGCGCGCTCGGTGAAACCATGGCGGTGACCTTCGTCATCGGCAACGCGCACCGCATCTCGACCTCGCTGTTCGCGCCGGCAACGACAATCTCCGCCACCATCGCCAACGAATTCACCGAAGCGGTCGGCGATCTCTACACTTCTTCGCTGGTGGCGCTCGGCCTGATCCTGTTCGTCATCACTTTCCTGATCCTTGCCATCGCACGCTACATGCTGATGCGCATCGACGCCCGCACGGGAGCCTGACCGATGTCGACAGCCACGTCGCTTCACCAGAGCCGCAAGCGCAAGAATGGCGTGATGATGACGCTGTGCGTTGCCGCCGCCGGCATCGGCCTTGCCTGGCTGGCGCTCATCCTCGGCGCCCTGCTCTACAAAGGCCTTTCAGGTGTCAATCTTGCGGTTTTCACGGAAATGACGCCGCCGCCCGGCGATGCCGGCGGTCTGCTCAACGCCATCTACGGCAGCATCGTGATGACCATCATCGGCATCATCGTCGGCACGCCGATCGGTGTGCTGGCCGGCACCTATATGGCCGAATACGGCCGCTTCTCGAAGCTCACCACCGTGGTGCGCTTCATCAACGACATCCTGCTGTCGGCGCCGTCGATCATCATAGGCCTGTTCGTCTATGAGCTGATGGTGCGGCCGATGGGGCACTTCTCGGCGATCGCCGGCGCCGTCGCTCTCGCCATCCTGGTCATCCCGGTCGTCGTGCGCACCACCGAGGACATGCTCAACCTGGTGCCCAACGCGTTGCGCGAAGCCGGCACCGCGATCGGCGCCCCGCGCTGGGTGGTCATCAAGTCGGTTGCCTACCGCGCTGCAATGTCCGGCATCGTCACCGGCATATTGCTGGCCATCGCCCGCATCTCCGGCGAGACCGCACCCCTTCTTTTCACGGCGCTGAACAACCAGTTCTGGTCGAGCAATCTCAACGCGCCGATGGCCAGCCTGCCCGTCACCATCTTCCAGTTCGCTCTCAGCCCTTACGAGGAATGGCAGCAGCTGGCCTGGACTGGCGCACTCATCATCACATTGACGGTTCTCGCGCTCAGCATCGTTGCGCGCAGCTTGACCGGACGCAGAGAGGACAAATGAGCCAGATGTTGTCTCCAGACATGACGATCGCCGCCGAGGCAGCCGCCAAGGTAAAGATCGAGGTCAAGAACCTCAACTTCTACTACGGCCAGTCGAAGGCGCTGAAGGATATCACGCTGTCGCTGCCCGAGCGCAGCGTGACCGCCTTCATCGGACCGTCGGGCTGCGGAAAGTCGACGCTGCTGCGCGTCTTCAACCGCATCTATGAGCTCTATCCCAAGCAGACCGCCGAGGGCCAGGTGCTGCTCGACGGCCAGAACGTCCTCGACCGCTCGCAAGATCTCAACCTGCTGCGCACCAAGATCGGCATGGTGTTCCAGAAGCCGACCCCGTTCCCGATGTCGATCTATGAGAACATCGCCTTTGGCGTCAGGCTCTATGAGAAGATCAGCAAGGCCGAGATGGACGGCCGCGTTGAGCAGGCGCTGAAGCGCGCAGCCCTGTGGAACGAGGTCAAGGACAAGCTTAACGCCAGCGGCCTCAGCCTGTCCGGTGGCCAGCAGCAGCGGCTGTGCATCGCCCGCACCGTGGCGGTGAAGCCGGAAGTCATCCTGCTCGACGAGCCAGCCTCGGCGCTCGACCCGCTGTCGACCGCCAAGATCGAGGAGCTGATCGACGAACTGCAGGCCGACTACACGATCGTCATCGTCACCCACAACATGCAGCAGGCGGCGCGCGTCTCGAAGCAGACCGCTTTCATGTATCTGGGCGAGCTGGTCGAGTTCGACAAAACCGAGAAGATCTTCACGTCGCCTCGCGAGAAGCGCACGCAAGACTACATCACCGGCCGCTTCGGCTGATCGCACGCATACGAGGACCAGGATCATGGCCGAACACACAGTCGCAGCCTTCGACGAGGATCTCGGACAGATCAGCAGGCTGATCAGCGACATGGGCGATCTCGCTGGCTCGATGGTCGGCGGCGCCACCAAGGCGCTGCTGAATTCCGACAACGCACTGGCACAGCGCGTGGTCTCCGACGACGCCATCATGGATGCGCGCCAGCGCGAACTCGACGATCGCGCCATCACGCTGATCGCCAAGCGCCAGCCGATGGCCGACGATCTGCGCCACGTCGTCGGCTCGATCCGCATGGCCGGCGATCTCGAACGCATTGGCGATCTTGCCAAGAACATCGCCAAGCGTGTCGGCACCGTTGGTCTCAGCGCCACGCCGCGCGACCTGTCGCATTCCATCGACGCCATGGCGCAGCTGGTGCTGATCCAGGTGCAGGGCGTGATCGAGGAGTATGCGGCGCGCGATGCCGCCGCACTGGCGAAGCTGCGCGCCGACGACGAACGCATCGACGTCAAATACACCTCCGTCTTCCGCGAACTGCTGACCTACATGATGGAAGATCCGCGCAACATCACGGCTTGCACCCATCTGCTGTTCTGCGCCAAGAATCTCGAACGCATCGGCGACCACGTGACCAACATCGCCGAAAACGCCTACTATGTCCTGACCGGCACGCAGTTGCCCGCCAATCGTCCCAAGCAGGACGAGACGGCGATGTCGGCGCCCGCGGCCTGACGCAAGAGGTGACCAATCAATGATCGCGCCACGCATCATGGTGGTGGAGGATGAGGAGCCGCTGGGGGTGCTGCTCCGTTACAATCTTGAATCCGAAGGCTACCAGGTGGAGGTGGTGCCGCGCGGCGACGAGGCTGAGATCCGCTTGCAGGAGAACGTGCCCGACCTTCTGGTGCTCGACTGGATGGTGCCGGCGGTGTCCGGCATCGAACTCTGCCGGCGCCTGCGGATGCGGCCCGAGACCGAGCGGCTGCCGATCATCATGCTGACCGCGCGGGGCGAAGAAAGCGACCGCGTCCGTGGGCTCTCGACCGGCGCCGACGACTATCTGGTCAAGCCGTTCTCGACGCCGGAATTCATGGCTCGCGTCAAGGCGCTGCTGCGCCGCGCCAAGCCGGAAGTCCTGTCCAGCGTGCTCAAGGTCGGCGACATCGTGCTCGACCGTGAATCGCACCGGGTCTATCGCAAGAAGAGCGAGATCCGGCTCGGGCCGACCGAGTTCCGCCTGCTCGAATTCATGATGCGCCATCCCGGCCGCGTCTTCTCGCGCAGCCAGTTGCTCGACAATGTCTGGGGCGAGACGATCTATATCGACGAGCGTACGGTGGACGTGCATGTCGGCCGCCTGCGCAAGGCGGTCAACAATGGCCGCATGCCCGATGTCATCAGAACCATTCGTGGCGCGGGCTACGCGATCAGGGAAGATTGAGCGGGACCTGATTCAGGCAACGTTCTTGCCGGTGCCAGCTCTCGCCTGCACGCCCGGCGCGAAAATCTCCTGGTCGACGAAGGTCAGGGCGCGCATGGCGCAGCCTTCGCGGATCAGCGGCAGTTCGTTCGGTTCGGTGTCGAAGGAAATCGATTTCGAGTGCTGGCCGCCGGCCGTCTGGGCGATGGCCTCGCGCAATGCCGGCTCGATCAGGTCGAAGGCGGCGGCGCTGACGCCGACCATCGCGACGGGTGCGGGGTCGATCAGCGCGAACAGGCTGCCGAGGGCGTAGCCGAGCGCCTCACCGGCCTTGCGGTAGGCTTCGCGCTCGGGCCCGTCGCGTTCCCGTGCCGTCGCGGCCAGTGCCCGCATCTGCGCGTCGCTGACATCGGCGACCGGCTCGGTGTCCTCGCTGAGCTGCCTGGCGTTGCGCCAGATGGCGTAGTTGCCGGCATAGGCCTCGACGCAGCCGCGGCGTCCGCAGCGGCAGAGCGCGCCGCCTGGCCGATGGATCATGTGGCCGAACTCGCCGCCCGAGGAATGGGTACCGGTGAACAGCTCGCCCTTCAGCACCAGGCCCATGCCGATGCCGTGCGACAGAAGGATGGCGATGAAGTCGTCGCGGTAGCGCTCGGGATCGCGCCAACGCAGCGCCACCGCCATCATGTTGCAGTCGTTCTCCATGGTGGCTGGGATGCCGAACTCTGCCTCGAGGATGTCGGCGAAGGCGATGTCGGTCTGCGGCGTGATCGGCGACCACAGCATCGCCCGGGCCTCGGTGTCGGTGATGCCCTGGATCGCCAGCGCGATGCGGGCGACGCTGCGCACGTCGATATCGGGATCCTCGAGGCGGCGCCGTACAATGGCGACGCATTCGCCGATCAGCGCCTCGCGCGACATGGTCAGCGTGTCCAGCCGGCGCTGTTCTTCCGATACCACCTGGCCGGCATAGTCGATGACGGCGACGGAGAGGAAATTCAGCGACAGCACCACGGTCATGACAGCCGCAGCCTCCGGGTTGAGGCCGAGGCCGACCTGCGGCCGGCCGCGCTTGAGTGCGCCGGCCTCGCTCGGCTTGCCTTCGGCCAGTATGCCTTCGCCGATCAGGTCGGAAGAAATCGCCGATATGGTCGAGTGGCTGAGGCCGGTGGTCGCGGCAATCTCGGTGCGCGAGGGCCGACCGGCCCGGCGCACGGCCGCAATCACCATCGCGCGGTTGCGCCGGCGCAAATCGTCGTGGCGGATTCCGACCGACATGTTTTCCCACATCCTCCCGGTCGCCGCGGTTCCTCCAGCCCCTCGAACGCTGCCGGCGACACGGTCAAATACTGGCAGAAGCGGCCCGTCCTGTCATTTATTTATTCCGAGGCTCGAAAAAAATTCATGAGGACATCAAAATCCATCAGAATCGTTGTTGACAGCGTTCCGGTGTTGGATCAGTGTTTTTTCGAGGCTCGAAAAAATAGAGCCTCTGTGCCGGCCTTAGGGCCAGTTTGGTCGCGCCATACGCGGCGCAGGGAGGAATATCATGAAGAGATTCACAGCCGCCATCCTGGCGGGTGTCGCCATGTCGCTGACGCTTGTGTCGGTCGCGCAGGCGAAGGACAAGGTCATCGGCGTTTCCTGGTCCAACTTCCAGGAAGAGCGCTGGAAGACCGACGAGGCCGCCATGAAGAAGGCGATCGAGGCCGCCGGCGACAAGTACATCTCCGCCGATGCGCAGTCCAATCCCGGCAAGCAGCTTACCGATGTCGAAAGCCTGATCTCGCAGGGCGCCAATTCGCTGATCATCCTGGCGCAGGATGCCTCGGCCATCGGCCCGGCCGTGCAGAAGGCGCTGGACGAAGGCATTCCGGTCGTCGGCTATGACCGCCTGATCGAGAACAAGGACGTCTTCTACCTGACCTTTGACAACAAGGAAGTCGGCCGCTTGCAGGCGGCTGCGGTGTTCAAGGCCAAGCCGGAAGGCAATTATGTCTTCATCAAGGGCTCGGGCGCCGATCCGAACGCCGACTTCCTGTTCTCGGGCTCGATGGAAGTGCTCAAGGCGGCCATCGACAGCGGCAAGATCAAGAATGTCGGCGAAGCCTATACGGACGGCTGGCTGCCCGCCAACGCCCAGAAGAACATGGAGCAGTTCCTGACGGCCAACGACAACAAGGTCGATGCCGTGGTCGCCGCCAATGACGGCACCGCCGGCGGCGTCGTCGCGGCGCTGACGGCGCAAGGCTTGGCCGGCACCGTGCCGGTGTCGGGCCAGGACGGCGATCATGCCGCGCTGAACCGCATCGCGCTCGGCACCCAGACCGTGTCGGTGTGGAAAGACGCGCGCGAGCTCGGCAAGAACGCCGCCGAGATCGCCTCGCAGCTGGCCGACGGCAAGAAGATGACCGACATCGCCGGCGTCAAGGACTTCACGACGCCTGGCGGCAACACCGTCAAGTCGCTGTTCCTGACCCCGGTCGCCATCACCAAGGACAATCTAAACGTCGTCATCGACGCCGGCTGGATCAAGAAGGACGAAGTCTGTGCGGGCGTCGCCGCCGGCAGCGTCGCGGCCTGCAACTAAACGGCGTAATACCGTTCGATATCGACGCCGCGGCCCAAAAGCCGCGGCGTTTCTCAAGGGGCTTCCCGCTTCAAATGACTGCGGAAAGCAAATAGCATCCATGTTCCGGCATCCGCGCCAGACGGTAAACCGGTGGGAGGATAGCATGACCGACACGACCTCTAATCAACCGGTCGGCAGCACCGCGGCGGACAAGGCGCGTGCATCCGAACTCAGCGCCGTTGGACGGTTCCTCAAGGCTACCGAACTCGACACGCGCATGCTCGGCATGGTCGGGGCGCTGCTGGTCATCTGGGTCGGCATCCATATCCTGTCGGGCGGGCTTTTCCTGACACCGCGCAATCTGTGGAACCTATCGGTGCAGACCTCGTCGGTCGCGATCATGGCGACCGGCATGGTGCTGGTTATCGTCATGCGCAACATCGACCTCTCGGTCGGATCCGTCGAAGGCGTGATCGGCATGATCATGGGCGTGGCGCAGGCCGAATTCCTCATTCGCGTCATCGGTTTCCAGCTTGGAAATCCGTGGCTTTGGATCATCGCGCTGGCGGCCGGTGTGGTGCTTGGTCTCCTGATCGGCGCATTCCAGGGCTTTATCATCGCCTATATGGAGGTTCCGGCCTTCATCGTGACGCTGGGCGGCCTGCTGGTCTGGCGCGGCATGGCATGGCTGATCACCAGCGGGCGCACGGTCGCGCCGCTCGACACAACCTTCCAGCTGATGGGCGGCGGACCACGCGGCTCGATCGGCGCTACCGCCAGCTGGATCGTCGGTGTCGTCGCCTGCGTGGCGGTCGCCTTCATGCTGCTCAACGGCAGGTCGCAGCGCAAGCGGTTCAACTTTCCGCTGCGCCCGGTTTGGGCCGAGACCTTGCTTGGCGTGGTTGCTTGCGCCGCCATCCTTGGCGCCGTCTGGATCGCCAATTCCTATCCATGGCCGATCGGCATCGTGCGCCAGTACGCCCAGCAGAACGGCATTACCATTCCCGCAGGCGGGCTGTTCATCGCGCATGGCATTGCCATACCGGTGCTGATGGCGGTGACTGTCGGCATTATCATGACCTTCATCACCAAGCGCACGCGTTTCGGCCGCTATGTCTTTGCCATTGGCGGCAATCCGGAGGCGGCCGAACTTGCCGGCATCAACACCCGTTGGGTGACCATGAAGGTGTTCATGATTATGGGTGTGCTGGCCGCGATCAGCGCGGCGATCTCGTCGGCCCGCCTCAACGCGTCGACCAATGCGCTGGGCACGCTGGACGAGCTTCTGGTCATCGCCGCCGCTGTCATCGGCGGCACGTCACTCGCCGGCGGCGCAGGCACGGTGATGGGCGCCATGCTGGGCGCGCTTTTGATGCAATCATTGCAGTCGGGCATGGTGCTGCTCGGCATCGACTCGCCGCTGCAGAGCATCGTCGTCGGCGCAGTGCTGGTCATCGCCGTGTGGCTCGACACTGTTTACCGCAAGCGCGTTTAGGGGAGGCATCGCCATGATTGACAAGACTGCTCCTGCAGCCACCGCCCTGATCGACATGCGCAACATCTCGATCGCCTTTGGCGGCATCCGGGCCGTCGACGACGCCTCGATCGATCTTTTCCCGGGCGAGGTCGTGGCGCTGCTTGGCCATAACGGCGCCGGCAAGTCGACGCTGATCAAAATCCTGTCCGGCGCCTACAAGCGCGATGCCGGCCAGATCTTCGTCAATGGCGAGGAGGCTTCGATCGCCAATCCGCGCGATGCCAAGAAATACGGCATCGAGACGATCTACCAAACGCTGGCGCTGGCCGATAATGTCGACGCCGCCGCCAATCTGTTCCTCGGCCGCGAGCTGATGACCGGATGGGGCACGCTCGACGACGTTGCGATGGAGGCCGAGGCGCGCAAGGTGATGGGCCGGCTCAATCCGCGCTTCCAGCGCTTCAAGGAGCCGGTGATCAAGCTGTCTGGCGGCCAACGGCAGTCGGTGGCGATCGCACGCGCGATCCTGTTCAACGCCCGCATCCTGATCATGGACGAGCCGACGGCGGCCCTTGGCCCGCAGGAGACGGCGCAGGTCGGCGAACTGGTCAAGCAGCTCAAATCCGATGGTATAGGCATCTTCCTGATCAGCCACGACATCCACGATGTGTTCGAACTGGCCGACCGGGTCTGCGTGATGAAGAACGGCCAGGTCGTCGGCACCGCGCGCACCACCGATGTGACGCAGGACGAGGTGCTCGGCATGATCATCCTGGGCAAATGTCCTCCGGGTGCCATTCCCGGGCCGGGCGCGCTGAAGATCGCCGCCTGAGGCCTGCGGGCGGTCCGGTATGGGTTTGATCGGCATGGCCGGTTGCCGGTCACGTGATATGCCAGTGATCGCGATGGCTTGGCCTTGCCATTGTGTTGGCCCGGCGACTTGCCCATAAAGGTCCGGTATTGCCCCATGGACCGCATCATCCGTTGAAGAAACTCTTTCCGATTGTCGCGTTCATCGCCGTTGCGCTGATCAGCATGACCATGGCGGGGTACGCTTATTTCGCGACGCAGGAAGCCTCCCGCATCAAGTTCGAAGCGGCGGCCGACGACGCCCTCAACAGGATCGAGAGCCGTATCGACCTGCATTTGTCGCTGCTGCGGTCGACGCAGGCGCTGTTCGACGCCCGCAATGGCGACATCTCCCAGAACGAGTTCAAGGCGTTCTTCAACGCGCTGGATGTCGACAACAATTTCGCCGGCCTACGCGGCATCGGCTTCCTCGGCCTCGTCAAGACGGGTGACGAAGCGGCGGTCGAACGCGACATCCTCCACGATTTCGGCGCCAGCCATCCGGTCTATCCGGACACGACGCAGCCCTGGCGCGCGCCCATCATGCTTTTCGAGCCGCTGGATCCGTCCAACCAGTCCAGCATCGGCTACGACATGTTCAGCGAACCGGTGCGGCGCGTGGCGATCGAAAAGGCTATGGCCGATGACCAGCAGCATGCGAGCGGGCTGGTGCAACTGGGCCAGGGCACGGGTGCGACACAGACCTTCACCGGCTTCCTGGTCTTCGTGCGGCTCAATGTCGAAACCGCGCCGGAGGTCATCAACGCATCGCGATCCTCGACCGCGGGCTTTCTCTACGCGGCCTTCCGGGCCCGCGACCTGTTCCAGATCGCACTCAGCCGGGCGCCACTGCTGCCGGTCAACACCGAGATTTATGACGGCGCGGTGAACAGCGACGACCTGTTGTTCCGGTCGGAGACGCCGCCGGCTTCATCCTTTGGCGACCGGTTGCTGGTCACCCGCAAGATCACGGTGGCCGGGCGCCCGTGGACGGTGTTGTTCAGGCCGACCAGCGCCTTCTCGCAGCCGTCGTCGCGCGCCATTCCGGTGATGCTGGGGCTGTTCGGCCTGCTGGCGGCGGGCGCCATCGCGCTGGTGGCGCGCTATCAGCAGCGGGCCTATGAGGCGGCATCGCGCCTGCACGAGACGACCGAAAAGAGCTTGCTCGAAAAAGACCTGATGCTGCAGGAGATGAAGCATCGCATCAAGAATTCGATCACCAGGGTGTTGGCGATCGCGCGGCAGACGGCTTTGCGGGCGACCGACGTCAGCGAGTTTTCGGCATCCTTCTCGGCCAGGCTGCAGGCGATGGCGGCCTCCCAGGACATGCTGACGCGCTCGCGCTGGCAGAAGGCCGATCTCGCCGATCTGCTGCGCATTGAACTTGGCCAGGTGTTCGGCAAGGACTTGCCGGAAGGGTTGCTGTCGGGGCCGGAGGTGTTGCTCGACGAGACCACGACGCAAGCGCTTGGCCTGACCTTCCATGAGCTGGCAACCAATGCGCTGAAATATGGCGAAGCCGGAACTTTCGCCAACTCGGTCAGAAGTGATTGGGCGCTCAAGGTGGACTGGTCGCTGGAAGGGCCAGGGCGCGAGCGAACGCTGGCACTGAATTGGCGGGAGACCGGGAAGAAGAAAGTCGAGGCGCCTGCCGAGACCGGGTTCGGCACCAAGCTGATCGACCTCAACGTCACGCGCGAACTGCGCGGCACGATCAAGCGCGATTTTCAAGCCGATGGTCTGAAGGTGGAAATAAAAATTCCGCTCACGGGCTGACGGCGCACCGTCAGACGTAAAGGCGTTCCAAGCGAGAAAATCCGGAGACCAGCGGACCGGTCCCCGGATCGACTGTTATCGCCGAATTAGTTGCAGCGGGCGATGTAGATATTGCCGTGCCTATCACGATACTTGCATCGGCCGTTCTGCAGCCTGCGGACCAGCAGGCCGGACCCGGCACCGACAGCCGCACCGATCAGCGCGCCCTTGCCGCCGCCGACCAAGCCGCCGATACCGGCGCCAATCAAGCCGCCGCCGACAACGTTCTCCTCGGTCGAGGTACAGCCGCTGACGGCAACCACCGCAGCCATGGCAATAATAATCTTCCGCATAGAGTCACTCCTCACTTTGTGTCCACACTTTGGTAAGCTCCGACAGCCATTTAGCACGAAATGACGGCCTTTGCTGCTGGAATTTATTGTTGGCTAAGATAGTCTTTTTCTGGGCGCATTGCGTTCGATGCCATGACCAGGCTGGAAATTGCCAGAGAGGCATCAAGGTTACCATCCGGACGCACATTCCAGACGATCTGATCATAGTCATCCTCGAGCGCGGGATCGACAGCGAGACATTTGGCGACGATACGCTGTGCCTGTCCCTGCACGTCGCCCATGGCAAAGGGGCGCTCTGCGGTACATTCGTCGGCGGTTTCGAAAATGCTCACCGGCACCTGCAACTCACGGCACTCGGTCATCGAATTGGTGCAACCGATGACAAGCAAAAATGCAGCGATGTGTTCCATGGCGACATGCCCTCTCGCCGCAATAACGACCCACATCGGTCAAAAGTTCCTGAGCGGGTGGGGTGACACGCGAATAAATGCCGCTGCAGCAAGCGGTTAAACACCACGCACTATTGCCGGCAGCAGATTTCGGTCAGGTCAGCTGGAACAGGGCGATGAGGAGGATTGTCGCGGCCGCCGCCAGGACGATGCCCCACAGCAATGTGTGATGCGGCTGGGGAAGCGTTTCCGCGGATGCTTCAGGATCCTGGAATTCGCCCATCGAAATACGGGCGGCCTGTTCCAGTCTGTTCATGTCGGCGACTGTCAAGCATTCCTCCCCACACCGTGCCGCAACCCGGCGGATTGCGGCGGTATCTGGGTAAAACAGCATCCGCTCTTATGGTGAACAGCCGGTTAAGGATCGTTGTTGCCGCAGGCGGCTCACTGCGTCTCGAAATTGCTGTGCGGGACGACAAGGCGGTATTCGAGGTGGCCGTCCGCGATGTCGAGGCTCGCGGTTCCGCTCAGGGATGCCGGCACCACCCGCTCCAGCGCGACGCTGCCGAAGCGCTTTTGATTGCGACCGGCATCGGTTCCGATGGTTTCGGCCCATGTCAGCGACAGGGCGACTTCCCCAGTGGCGGCGGTGTTGAGATTGGCGGTCACTTCGACGAATCCATCTTGCCGGGACAAGGCGCCGTAACTGACCGAGTTGACCGCAAGTTCATGCATCGCCAAGCCGATATGCAGGGCGGCATTGGGATTGAGATAGGGGTTGGCGCCCCGGAAGCGAAGGCTGTGCGATGTGTTTGTCCCATAACGGCCGACCTGGCCCATCACCAGTTCATGAAGGGCCGCACCGCGCCAGTTCGAGGAGGTCACCAGATCCTGGGACGAGGCCAGCGACTGCAGCCGGCCGCGAAAGCGGGTCAGGAAGTCGCCGATGCCGTCGGAATAGCGACCGGTCTGGGTCGCGATGCTCTGGATGATCGCCAGGAGATTCTTCGAGCGGTGGCTGACCTCGCGCAGCAGCGTTGTCAGTGTCTGTTCGCGCCGCTTCTGCTCGGTGGTCTCGACCATGGTGGTGACGACACCTTGCACGTCGCCGGCGTCGCCCCGGTCGGCATCGACCCAGACCTGAAACCAGCGGACGCCATTCTCGACCGGAACACTGATCTCAAGGCGCTCCGGATTGCCGGTCGCGACCACTTCGCGCTTGGCGGCGCTGATGCGGTCGGCCTGCGCCACCGGCAGTATGCCATTGCCGTCGGCACTGTCCGAAACCCAGGGGGCGCGCATGTTGCGGGCCCAGACGGTTTTCATGTCGCGATCCTGATAGAGGACGGAAATGCCGGCATTGTGGAGTGCGTGGAGAAGAGCCCGGCCAAGCTGCATGCCACTTTCGGCAGGATGCAACGCGATGACTTCGTCGCTCCGTGTGTTTCCCTCTTTATCTGCAGTCCTGGAACGCATCGGTCAATCTGTCCACCCAACTCAGGCTGAACGGCCCACTCTCAAATGGGTTCCCAAAATGAAATCGCCGAGCAGCCTCCAAAAAGGTCCGCCGGACGGTGTCCCTTTGAAGGATACCGCCCGGCGGTGGCTGGAAACCGTTTGAGGGGTGCGGCTTCCAGTGTTCGCTCGAATAGGCGCGTTCGCGTCACGCCCGCTTGAACAGGCCGGCCAAAAGCGAAATGACCAGGAAGGCGAGAAAGATGAAGAACAATATCTGCGCTATGCCGGCAGATGTACCGGCGATGCCGCCGAAACCAAGCGCGCCGGCTATGATCGCCACGACAAGAAATACGAGCGCCCAGTAAAGCATGGTTCATCTCCTTCCGAATGGTGCAATAAAAACGTGGGTGGATGCGGTTTGTTCCACCCTTTGCCGAAAAAGACGGTGCTTGCCAATGGTTCGGGCGGAGCCCCACGAAATTTTCGGTGATAGGTTCGGCCTAAAAAAGGCCGCCCGATGCATGGCATCAGACGGCCTTTGATTTCGTGTGCCCCTGCCAAAAAAGCAGCGAAACTATGCGGCAGCCTTCGCCTGGCGGTCGAAGAATAGTGCCTGGCTGATCAGCGCCTTGACCATGTCGGGGTTGAACGGTTTGGTCACCAGGAAGGCCGGTTCGGGGCGCTCGCCGGTCAGCAGGCGCTCGGGGAAGGCAGTGATGAAGATCACCGGCACCGAGGTTGACGACAGGATCTCGTTGACCGCCTCGATGCCCGAACTGCCGTCGGCGAGCTGGATGTCGGCCAGCACCATCTTCGGCCGTGTCTTGGCGAACATCGTTACCGCTTCGGCGTGTGTGCGCGCCGTTCCAACGACACGATGACCGAGGCTCTCGACCATCTCCTCGATGTCCATGGCGATCAGCGGTTCGTCCTCGATGATGAGCACGTCGGTCGCCACCTGGCGGGAAATCTCATTGCTTGCCTGGGCAAGCAGTTCGGAGAATTGCTGGTCGCCGACGTCCAGTATCTCTGCCGCCTCGTCCTCGCTGAAGCCTTCGACGGCAACCAGCAGGAAGGCCTGGCGGGGCAGGGGTGCGATCGCGTTGAGATTGGCGGCGGCGCGCTGCTCCCACGCCGATTGTGCCTGCTCCTGCGGCACGCGGATGGCGATCGAGGTGAAGAGTTTGGCGAAGACCTTGTAGAGCGCGATACGGTCGCTCGAGGCCTCGGGGAAAATATCGACGTCGGCGATGATGGCCTCAAGCATCGCGGCGACCAGCGCGTCGCCACTCTCTTGCGATCCCGATACGGCGCGCGAGAAGCGGCGCAGGAACGGCAGGTGCGGTGCGATGGTGGCGGATAAACTCATGGTAAGACGTCTCCCTCAGAATGACGTGATTGCATGGATTGCAGGTCAAGCTGATTGCAAGCCCCGCTAATACAACGCCGGTTTTCCGAAAAAGTTCCGCCCATATGGAACGAATAGGCGGGAACGGCGTTTGGTGTCGGGATGGGCAACCAGACGAGGGTGCCGCTTGCCTTGTGTTGAGTTGGATATGAGCGGCCTGGGTACTGGGAATATAAGGGCGAAATGAAGGATATGACGAAAGATATTTTGGCTGGCGCCGCGGGCAGGCGCCGGAACGGAGTAGGCGACCCGCTAGGGGCTAACTCCGAAATCGGGCGGAAACTCAAACAATATTACGACGAGCTGGTTTCCGACGACGTGCCGGATCGCTTTGCCCAGTTGCTCAGCCAATTGGAACAGACCGAACCCGCACAGAAGAAGGACTGAGGCATGGCCGCGGTCTCCCAAGGCTTCAAGACCGATCTGCTTGGGGCAATCCCGAGCTTGCGGGCCTTCGCCGTTTCGCTGACGCAGAATGCCGACAAGGCCGACGACCTCGTTCAGGAAACGCTGGTCAAAGCCTGGGACAAGCACGAGAGCTTTCAGCCCGGCACCAACCTCAAGGCATGGCTTTTCACCATCCTGCGCAATGAATTTTATTCGCAGATGCGCAAACGCGGCCGCGAGGTGCAGGACAGCGACGGCATCATGACGGCCAGGCTTGCCGTGCATCCGGCCCAGCACGGCCAACTAGACCTCAAGGATTTTCGGGGCGCTCTCGAGCAATTGCCGGAGGATCAGCGCGAGGCCATCATCCTCATCGGCGCATCGGGCTTCTCCTACGAGGAGGCCGCGGAAATCTGCGGTTGCGCGGTCGGAACGATCAAGAGCCGCGTCAGCAGGGCCCGCACCCGCCTGCAGGAAATCCTGAAGATATCCGGCGAGGACGAATATGGTCCCGATGCGATCTCGGCTCAGGTCACGGGGACAGCGGCACACTGATGTGAGGTCCGGATTTCGCAATCCGGACCTGCCGCATCAATATCACCCCGGAGAACCGCGTCCATAGGCCAGCGCCACCGCTTCGACGAGATCGTCGCCTGAATAGGGTTTGGTGACCAGCCTCACCCCTGGAAAGGATGCCTTGATCTCGTCCGCGTCCGAATAGCCGGAGGCAAACACGAAAGGGAAGCCGGTTTCACGCAAGCCAGCGGCGAATTCGAGCGTCGAGGTGCCGCCCAGCATCAGGTCGACGATAGCCGCGTCGAATTGCGTTGCGACCTTTCGGTCGTCGATCTCCGTGAGGTCCCGGGCGATCACCACCTCTTGTGCACCATGGTCGCGGCAAAGCTGCTCGACATCCATGGCGATGAGGAATTCGTCCTCCAGGACAAGAATCCGCAATCCGTCAAGCAATGTGGGCACAGGTGGAGGCTCCTTGAAACGCCGGGAGTCATGATCGCTATTGCGTGTGTTGTCATTTAAAAAAGACATGCCTTCTACCCCGGAACTCCGATCCCGGCAAAGCGTTTAAAACAGGCCTGCTGATGAGCAGGCTTTCGAAGAGGGTCGAAATGCCAAGCCAGAATGGGCGTGCTTTATCCGGCCGACAGTATCCTTGCGAGAATTGTCCTTTGCGGCCATTGCCGGTTTTCCGGGAATTCGAGAAGGAGGAACTGGCTTTCATCAGCAAGTTCAAAAAGGGGGAACTCGCGGTCGACAAGGGCGCCACGGTGCTGGTCGAGGGGAGCCACAGCGCCCATCTCTACACGGTGCTGTCCGGCTGGGCGTTTCGCTACAAGCTGTTGCCGGACGGTCGTCGACAGATTCTCAATTACCTCATGCCTGGCGATCTCATCGGCCTGCAAGGCAGCGTCATGGGGGAAATGCAGCATTCCGTCGAGGCCTTGTCGCCGATGCTGCTCTGCGTCTTCGAGCGCGACAATCTGCACGAGCTCTACCGCAGCCATCCGGGCCTCGGCTACGACATCACCTGGATCGCATCGCGTGAAGAACGCATGCTGGATGAGAACCTGCTCAGTGTCGGCCGCCGCAGCGCCATCGAGCGCGCCGCCTATCTGATTGCTTTCATAGCCAGCCGTGCAAAGGTTGTCGGGCTGAACGGCAAGCAATCCATCCAGATACCGATCACGCAACAGCATATCGCCGACACGCTTGGCCTGTCGCTGGTTCACACCAACAAGACGATTCGCAAGCTCATGGACCGTAAGCTGATCCTCTGGCGCGATGGTGGCTGCGAGGTCGTCGATATCGAGGGGCTCAAGTCGCTCGCCGGCTGGGAAGGGCTGGGCGAGGGCCGCCGGCCGCTGATCTGACGAAGCGCCTTCGCCACGGGTTGGCGATTGGTGCACGCTAGCGTTTTCGGCTAGTTTGTCCCGATGCCGGAACCTTGAGACGCACGGCGCGTTTGAAATCGAGCAATCACAAGGAGTTAAGCAATGGCAACCGCCGCAGGGAAGACCGCCAACGAAGCGCGTGCGAATTCGGACCTCGAAGCCGACATCCGGCAGTTGAAGGCCGACATCGACAAGCTGACCAAGCAGTTGGCCAAGACCGGTGAACATGGCTATGGCACTGCCCGCCGCGCGGCCACCGAGGGCGTCGAGCAATTGCGCGCGCAGGGCGAAGCGGCGTTTGACAACCTTCGCGGCAGTGCCAAGGATATAGAGGCGCAGCTGCTGGCCAATGTCCGCGAAAAGCCGGTGACGTCGCTGGCGATCGCCGCCGGCGTCGGCTTCCTCTTCGCGCTGCTTGCGCGTCGCTAGTCCCGCCTGAGATGGGTTTGCTGGCATCCCTGCTCTCGGGTTTCGCCTCGGGTGAAACCGTGGCCGCCATACGCCGTGCGCGCACGGCGGCCATCATGTATGCGCTTGCCGCGCTGGCGGCATTCTGCGGTCTCGGCTTCCTGGTCGGGGCAGCTTATATCTGGGCCGCCGCCCGCTATGGATCGTTCGCGGCGGCGCTTGGGTTCGGTGTCGGCTTTCTGGTGATCGCCGGCCTCGTTCTTCTGGTCCATCGGTTGATGTCCGGCGCCCGTGCCCGCCGCGCGGCGAGGCGGCGCAACGCCGACATGAAGGCGCTCGGCATCACGGCAGCACTTGCCGTGCTGCCGGCATTGCTCAAGGGAAAGGGTGGCCTCGGTGTCATTCTCGGCCCGGCCGTGGCGCTCGCCGCCTATGCCATCTATCGTGAGAATGTGAAGCCCGACGATCCGGATGCCGGCGAGGGGAAGTAACGTCGGCGCCCGCCTCGGATCAAAGCTCCGTCACTTCGACAGATCTTCCAGCGGAAGCGATATTTCGGCGAAGACGCCCTCCGGCCGGAACTCATGGGTCACTTCGCTTGAAATGACCTTGGCAAGGCTGCGGCGGATGAGGATCGAGCCGAAGCCGTGCCGCTCGGGCGGGGCGACTTCAGGGCCGCCGCTTTCGCGCCACGTCAACACCAGGCGCCGGTCACCCTTCCTGCCTTGTGTCTTCCAGGCGAGATCGACCTTGCCCGATGCAACCGACAGCGATCCGTATTGCAGCGCATTGCTGGCCAGTTCGTGCAGGATCAATCCGAGGCCGACTGCCTGGTCGGGCGACAGCAACAGGTCGGCGCCGGAGATCGTGATGCGCGGCTGGTCGGCGGTGTCAAAGGGCCTGATCTCTATCTGGACGAGCTCGCGGATGCCGATGCCACGCCACTCGCGGTCGGACAAGAGATTGTGGGCGATACCCAGCGCCTGAAGCCGGGCGCCGAAGGCTTCGAGGAATTCGCTCGGCTGGCGGGCATGACGCACGGTCTGCGTCGCCAGCGCCTGGACGGTCGCCAGCGTGTTCTTGACGCGGTGGTTGAGTTCGCGCAGCAGGAGCCGCTGCCGCTCGTCGCCCAGCTTGCGTTCGGAGATGTCGTAGTTGACGCCGAAGATCAGTGTCGGCTTGCCGTCGCCGTCGCGCTCGATGACACGGCCGCGTGTCGCCACCCAGCGTGGCGGATGAAAGCCTTTCACCCGGTATTCGCCAAAGTAGTCGTCACTGCCGGACAAGGCATCGCGAAAGCGGGTTTCGGTCTGGTAGACGTCGCGCGGATCGATCGCGGTCAGGATGTCGCGTGCGCGCAGCCGGGTCGAGCGCGGCAGGTCGAACAGCTCCGACAGCCGGACATCGCATTCGATCATGTCGGTGCGGATGTCCCATGCCCAGCTGGCGAGCGAGGCGGCGTCGAGCGCGATGGCGCGCCGTTTTTCCTCACGCGCCAGGGCGGCCTCGGCGATGGCGCCGCTGCGGGTCGCGTCCTTCAAGGTGAACAGGCTGGCGGCAAGGCCTGCCAGCGTCTTCAACTGGTCGAGCTTGGCCTGTGATGGAAAGGCATGCGGCTCGTGGTCGAGCACGCATAGCGTGCCGATCCTGGCACCTGCCACCACCATCGGCGCGCCGGCATAGAAGCGCACATGATGCTTGCCAGTGACCAGCGGGTTGGCTTTGAAGCGTGGGTCCGCCGTGGCGTCCGTCACCACCATGGGCTCGTCGCCGGCGGCGATGGCGTGGGCACAGAAGGAGATGTCGGTGGCGGTCTCGGTTTCGTCGAGGCCAACGCACGACTTGAACCATTGCCGCTCAAGATCGACCAGCGTAACCAGGGCGATCGGCGCCTGCATGACGGCCGCAGCAAGGCTGCTGATGCGGTCGAAGTCCGGGTCGGCCGCCGTATCCAGCATCTCCAGCCCGTGCAGCACGGACAGCCGGTCTTCGGCATTGACGGCAAGCGCCACCTCGGCCGGCAGGCCCGCCCCTATTTCCGCCTTGCTATTCAAGCCAATCCCCAATGCCTGGCTCCCGCCGTCTTACCCCATGGGTCCGGCTTCCTCGGAACCATCCTAACAAGGAACCGTTACCCGACCGTGATTTGCCGAGCGGGCTGGCGGGGGCAAAACGAGACAAGGATCCACCATGACCAAGATCATTCCTCAGGACAAAGCGCGTCAGGGCCGGTGGGGCTGGCACGGCCTTCGTATCCTGATCGCCGCGCTGCTTCTGGCCTTCGCCGCCTGGGGCATCGCTGAAATCTATGGTGAAGCGGCCAAGACGCCGGCGACGGAGCAGGGAAATGCGTCGGGCGGCTAGATCTTCGGCCGTCATCGTTCGAGATCGCATCAGGCCGCCTTTGCCGCGGCAATGCTGGCCGGCACCAGGACATTAAGCGCGCCAGGCCGAATTTCGATCGTCGTCTCGCGCTCCAGCCTGACCAGTTCGCCATCCATGACGGCGCGGAACTTTCTGCTGCCGGAATGGATTTTCAGGACGGTGCGGTCGGATTGATGGATTTCGACATGTTCGTTGTCGCGCCATTTGCCGCGCGCCACATTGAACAGGAATTTCACCAGTTCGGCGCGCTGCTGCGCCACCGTGACATAGATGCCGAGCACGCCACCCGAAGGGTTGTCGGCATAGGGCAGGTGGCCTTCGCCGAACAGATTGTTGGTGACGCCGATGCCTGAGATGCGCGCCGTTATCTCGGCTTCGCCGATGCCGAGCGTAACGTTCATCGCCGGCGGGTTCTTGATCGTCGCCCACGCTGCCTTCGCCGAAGCCCCGATCTTGCCCAGGCGCGAGCCGAACTCCATCCCCTGGCGCAACTGTACCATCCTGGCATGCATGCCGATCGAGAACTGGTGGATGAACGGCCGGCCGTTGGCCGTGGCCATGTCGACGGCGATGATTTCGCCGTCGGCGAAGGACTTCAGCGCGGCGTCAAGCGACTGTGGAATGCCAAGGCCACGCGCGAACAGGTTCATGGTGCCTGCCGGCAGTATGGCAAGCGCTTTTTCCTTACCCATCAGCCTGGCGGCCGCCGCTGAAATGGTTCCGTCACCGCCACCGGCCAGCACGACATCGACGGCGCGGCGCGAAGCAGCATCGTTGAGCGTTTCCACCACCTCCTTGCCCGCAACCACATCGATGCTCAAGGAGTGGCCGGCGCTTTCCAGCGTCTGACGCATCCTGTCGGAAAAGGCGGCGAGGTCAGTGGTGCGCAAAGTGCCGCCGTCCCGGTTCAGCACCGCCGCAAATTTCATGCCCCACTCCGTTATGCCAGCCCAAAACAGGCCGGGAAAACCCAGCCGCAGGCTGAAACGTGGCGATGCAGGAAAGGTTCCGTCTGAAGGCGCAATTCCGCGCGTGTTCTTCAACTCTGTGCAACCGCTCCGTGTTTTTGGCCGAGAAATCCCCGCCAGTTTTGTCGGAACAACGGCATGGTCACAACGTTGTGAACCCGTAGAGATGCCGCGCCAAGGTTCTCAACGACACTTTAGACCGGACGCGGCTTGCACCAATCACGCATCAGGAGAGACCATCATGATCCGCACCCTTTTAGCCACGACCGCACTCGCAACGCTGATCGCGACGGGCGCCTTTGCGCAGACCGCGACGACCCCGGCTCCGGCCGCCGCGCCGTCCGTCCAGGAGCCTGCGGCCACCGCTCCGGTGCCGCGCGCCGAAGGCAGCATCGTCACCAACATCATCGGCGAGACCGTCTATAATGGCACCGCCGATGATGCCGAGAACATCGGCAAGGTCACCGATGTCGTCTTCGACAAGGATGGCATGGCGAAATCGGTTGTCATCGGCGTCGGCGGCTTCCTTGGCGTTGGCGCAAAGAACGTTGCCTTCGACTACGACAAGCTGCAATGGGCCGAGAAGAACGGCGACCGCTGGCTGGTTGCCCAGACAAGCAAGGACGAACTGACGGCGCATCCGGAGTTCGACAGCAAGCCCTACGGACCGGCAACGGCGCCTGCCACGTCTACCGACGCAGCAGCACCGGCGGCGCCAGCGACCACGGATACCGCACAGGCGCCTGCCGCCGCCCCGGCCGAGCCGGTGAAGCGTTCCGATGGCAACCTTGCCACCAACATCATCGGCGAGACCGTGTACAACGGCACTGGCGATGACGCGCAGAACATCGGCAACGTCAACGACATCGTGCTGAGCAAGGACGGCAAGGCCGAATCCCTTGTCATCGGCGTGGGTGGCTTCCTTGGCCTAGGCGCCAAGAACGTCACCTATGATTTCAGCAAGGCACAGTGGGCGGAGAAGGACGGCGACCGCTGGCTGGTTGCGCAGACCACCAAGGAAGAGCTGCAGGCGCAGCCGGATTTCAACCGCAAGGCCTATGACCCGGTGCCGGCAACGACGGCTTCCAATGAGCCTGCGGCAACAGCTCCAGCCGCGACCACGGCTCCCGCCGCGGCACCAGCGGAGAAGACTGCCGAGGCGCCAGCGGCTACGGCCCCTGATGCCGCCGCTCCCGACCAGACACAGACTGCAGCCATCGACAAATCGACGCTGACGGAGATGCCGGTCGGCGAGATCAGGGCCGACGATCTAAAGGGCGCGACGGTCTATGGCGCCAATGACGCCAAGGTCGGTGAGATCGGCGATGTCGTGCTGGCGCCTGACAAGAAGACCGATGCGGTGATCGTCAATGTCGGAGGCTTCCTTGGCATCGGCGAGAAGGAAGTGGCGCTCGGCATGGATAACCTCAAATTCATGACCGACAAGGACGGCAAGAAGTACCTCTACACCACCTTCACGAAGGAACAGCTCGAGGCACAGCCTGCCTATGACAAGGGCAGCTATGCCGAGAAGCGTGATCAGCAACGGTTGATTGTGCAGTAGGGCAGTAGGGCAGTAGGGCAGTAGGGCAGTAGGGCAGTAGGGCAGTAGGGCAGTAGGGCAGTAGGGTGCGGCGTCGATGCGGGTACACCCAAACATACTGCCTTACTGCCCTATTCCCTTACTGCCCTGCTGACATGTCCAACCACGCCATTTTGCGTCAGCTCCGCCAGCGCCAGTGACTGGTCGAGATGCTCGGCGCGCCAGGCGAGAAGCCGCTCGGCGAATTCCAGACGGGTGGACAGGTGGGCAGGGCTGGTGGCGAGGTTGGTCAGTTCGCTAGGGTCTGTTTCGACGTTGAAAAGCAAGGGTGGCAAGCCGCCGCCAAAATGCACGTATTTGAATTTTTTGGTGCGGATGACTGCGAGGTTGCACTGGCGCGAGGCAATGCCGAAGTGCTGCTCGGGCTCGCCGCCGGCGATCGAGCGGAAATCGAACTCCCAATGCGCGGCGTCGCGCCAGATAACGGGAGTTCCGCCGCTCAGGAATGGTTTCAGCGAGTGTCCGTCGAGATGCGGTTCTGGGGCTTCGCCAAGCAGATCTATCAGTGTGGGCAAGATGTCTACCGCTTCGGTGAAGCGATCGACCGTGCTGCCGGCCGCCTTGCGATGTCGCGGATCGCGAATGATCAGCGGGATGTGGTAGCTGCCGTCGAAGTAGCCGCCCTTGCCCAGCATGTAATGGTCGCCCATCATCTCGGCGTGGTCCGAGGTGAGGACAATGATAGTGTCGTCCCACGCGCCCGAAGCCTTCAGTGACTGCCATATCCGGCCAAGCTGTGCGTCGACCTCCGCGATCATGCCGTAATAAATCGCCCGGATGCGGCGGAAATCGTCCTCGCTCCAGTCGTGCACCTTGCCTGCGGCGCCGGGGCGGAATTTCGCGCGCTTCTGCCGGCTGAGATCATAGGCGAGATAGGGGTGGCTTTGCGCTTCGGCCCGCCAACTCTCCGCGCGGTGAAAAGCCGGGCCTTCGGCCGGATCGTATGACGTGTTGTAGGGCTCCGGGACGATGAAGGGTGGATGCGGGCTGATGAGGGAGAGATGCGCGAACCAGGGCGTGGCCTGCTCCTGCTCGCCGAGCCAGCGGATGAATTCACCGGCAAGGAAAGCCGTCGGCGTTTGGTCTTTCGAATAGATCGGCGGCGCCTCGGTCACTGCGTCAGCGTCCTCGTCCACGGGACGGTGAATGCCCGGAGATCCGGCGCTTGCATCGATGCCCTGCTGCTTCAGCCAGGACAGCCATTGCTTCTGGTGCTCGGGCAGCAGTTGCCGCGCCGTGAATCCGGGCAGCACGCCTTCATAGCTTTTCAGCCTTGGATCGTTGGGCGCCAGCAAGCGCGGATCGAGCGCCACGTCGGTGTAGCCGAACAGCGTCGGATCGTAACCGGTGGCCCGGGCATGCAGCGCGATGTTGCCGTGGCGGGCGTCGAGCGGCGAGCCGTTGCGGCAGACGCGGTTGTTCATCTGGTAGAGGCCGGTGTAGAGGCACGCGCGGGCTGGAGAGCACGGTGCGGCGCCGCCATAGTGGCGCTTGAACAGCATGCCCTCGGCAGCCAGCGCATCGGCGTTCGGCGTCTTCACCACGGGATGGCCGGCAGCCGACAGGCAATCGCCGCGCCACTGGTCGCAGGTGATCAGGAGAACATTCGGGCGCCTGGCTTTTCCTGTCACGCGCGATACCTTTCGCTGGATGGTCGAATGCCGTTCATGGAACCGATTTCCGGCAGCGGCGCAAGACCGTCCGCGTAGTCGATTGGTGAACAAATATCTTTTGATTGTTCACTTTTACAGCACAGTCCATTCTGTGTTTGCCGCCTTTGCCGCAAGCTGTCGTGTCCTCATATTGGCGTGGACAGCGGCAAGGGCCGCACAAACACCAAGGGAAGGAGCAAGACAATGCTCGACCAGATCAAGGGCCTGCATCACGTCACCTCGATGGCCAGGGATGCTCGGCAGAACAATGATTTCTTCACCCACAAGCTGGGCCAGCGTCGGGTCAAGAAGACAGTCAATTTCGACGCGCCCGACGTCTACCACCTCTATTATGGCGACGAGGCCGGCACGCCCGGCTCGGTGATGACCTATTTTCCGTTTCCAAACATCGGCAAGGGCCGCCACGGTGTCGGCGAAGTCGGCACCACGGCCTACTCCGTGCCGGAAGGGACGCTCGCCTATTGGGAAAAGCGCTTCGCTGATGAAGGCGTGGCCGGTGTTTCCCGCGAGGAGAGTTTTGGTGAGAAGCGGCTCAGATTTGCCGGCCCCGACGGTGACGGTTTCGCGCTCGTCGAGGATAAGGCAGACGGCCGTGCGCCGTGGGCGAAAGGCGGCATTCCGACCGACGAAGCGATCCGTGGCTTTCACTCGGTTTCGCTCAGGCTGAAGGATGGCGGCGCCACCGAGGAGCTGTTGAAGTTCATGGGCTACGAGGAAGTCGATAAATCAGGCACTATCACGCGGCTTGCCGTGAAGAACGGCAATGGTGCCGATGTCGTCGACATCGAATCGCTGCCGACCGCGGCCTTCGCCGATCTCGGCGCCGGCTCGGTCCACCATGTCGCCTTCGCCGTCGAGAACCGCGCCAAGCAGCTCGAAGTGCGCAAGGCGTTGATGGACACGGGCTATGGGGTGACGCCGGTGATCGACCGCGATTACTTCTGGGCGATCTATTTCCGCACGCCGGGCGGCGTGCTGTTCGAAGTCGCCACCAACGAGCCGGGTTTCGACAAGGACGAGGACACCGCGCATCTGGGCGAAGCGCTGAAGCTGCCGACGCAGCATCAGCATTTGCGGCCCTATCTTGAACAGCACCTGCAGAAGCTGGAAGGCTAAGGCCATGAGCAAGGACGCTTACATCAATAAGATGCTGCCCGGTTCGCCGGGCGGCCCCTTGGTCTTCGTCTTCCATGGTACGGGCGGTGACGAGAGCCAGCTTCTGTCACTGGGACGCGATCTCGTGCCCCAGGCCACCATCATCTCGCCACGCGGCGATGTATCCGAACACGGTGCGGCGCGCTTTTTCCGCCGCACCGGCGAGGGCGTCTACGACATGGACGATCTGGCGCGGGGGACGAGCAAGATGGCTGAATTCGTCAAGGCGCATGTCGAGGCAGCGAAGCCGTCGGCGGTGCTTGGCCTCGGCTACTCCAACGGCGCCAACATCCTGGCCTCATTGGTGTTCGCGGAGCCTGAGCTGTTCGACGCCACGGTGCTGATGCATCCGCTGATCCCGTTCGAACCGCAGGTGAAGGGCAGCCTTGCCGGCCGGCATATTCTGATGACCGCCGGCAAGCGCGATCCGATCTGCCCGCCGAACCTGACGACGCGGCTCGAGGCCTATTTGCGTGCCGATGGCGCCGATGTCACAGTGGAGTGGCACGAAGGCGGGCACGAGGTGCGGCCGAATGAAATCGAAGCGGCCCGGCGGCTCTTCGCCGGTGTCGCTCAAGGAGTGTAGAAATGCCCGACCAACTGCCCGAAATCGAACTGGAAGATCACGGCTCCAAGGGTCGCTATGTCCTGCGCGGACCCGGTGGCGCCGAGGCCGAGATGACCTTCACCAAGATCGGCGAACACCAGATCATCATCGACCACACGGAAGTGCCGGATGCGTTTCGCGGCCAGGGTGCCGGGCTTCGGCTCGTCACCCGTGCCGTCGAGGATGCGCGGGCAGTGGGTAAGAAGATCATCCCGCTTTGTCCCTTCGCCAACGCCCAGTTCCGCCGCCATCCTGAATGGGCCGACGTGCTGAAGCTGTAGGGGCGCGCAGGCACTTCGTCGATCGGTGTGCATGGGAAGAAGGGGCGGTCGCGGCAGCCGATTGGCTTTGTAATTTGCCGCGACCGGATATCTTGCCTAGATATGATATATCGCCGTGCCGACAAACGAAGTGAATGATCCCCCTATGACCGAAACAGACCTCGTCCCCGTCTTCGACGGCCACAACGATACGCTGCTGCGACTTTATCAGTCCAAGGACACGGACGTCGAAAAGCTGTTCATCGAGGGGAAATCGGGCGGCCATATCGATCTGCCGCGCGCCAAGACCGGCGGCTTTGCCGGCGGCATGTTCGCGATCTTCCCGCCGCCGGTCGAGAAAGCCAGGCGCAGCGCCGTGCCCTTGGCACCGAGCGACAGCGAGCCGCTGCCGCCGGAGGTGCCGCGCGCTGATGCGCTCAATTCGACGATCGCGATGGCCTCCATCCTGTTTCGGCTGGAACGCGCCGGAGCGTTGGCTGTCTGCCGCACTGCCGCCGACATACACAACGCCATGGCCAAAGGCACGATTGCCGCGGTGTTCCACATCGAGGGCGTCGAGGCGATCGATCCCGAACTCACCATGCTCGACGTGCTGCATGCCGCCGGCCTGCGCTCGCTCGGCATCGTCTGGAGCCGGCCGAATGCGTTCGGCCACGGCGTGCCGTTCCGCTTTCCGTCTTCGCCGGACACCGGCCCGGGTCTGACCGATGCCGGCAAGGCGCTGGTCAAGGCCTGCAACGAGCTGAAGATCGTGATCGATCTTTCGCACCTGAATGAGAAGGGCTTTCGCGATGTCGCTGCGCTGAGCGATGCGCCATTGGTCGCCACCCATTCCAACGTGCATGCGCTCTGCACCCATTCGCGGAACCTCACCGACTGGCAGCTCGGCGCGATCCGCGAGTCCGGCGGCATGGTGGGTCTGAATTTTGCGACCGGCTTCCTGCGTGAAGACGGCCGCATGAATGCCGATACCAGCCTCGACATCATGGTGCGCCATGTCGATTCTTTGCTGCAGGCGCTGGGTGAGGATGGCGTCGGTCTCGGCTCGGATTTCGACGGCGCCATGATCCCGGCCGTCATCGGCGACGTTGCCGGCCTGCCGAAGCTGATCGATGCCTTGGCCGCGCGTGGCTTTGGCCGGGCGCTGATCGAGAAGATCGCCTATCGCAATTGGTTGAGCATGCTTGAGCGCACGATAGGCTGAGGCGACGCTACTGATCGAAGCCCACACGCTTCAGCCAGTCCTTGCCGACGCCACGGTCGCGGATGATCGGCAGCGGGTTTTCTGAATCGAGCCGCGCACAGATGCGGTAGACCTCGAGCGTCTCGGCACTCATCTCGTCGCGCTTGTAGAAGAACATGGCGGCGGCATAGCGGGTGCGGCCGGACCACTTCTCGCCGAGCGGGGTGTTGACCAGCTCCCACTGTTCGGCGACTTCCCCATCTTCTTGCAGCTTGTCGGCTTCGTCGGCCATGGTCAGAAATCCGCCGGCGGATTGGCGGTGCGACGATCGAGCTTGATGAACGGCCGTGGCACCACCTTGGCCCGCTTCATTAGCTTCTGATATTGCAGCTCGCGCATGGCATAGATCTCGACCCAGAGGTCCTCCACCATCGTATCACCGTACGGTCGCTCAAGCGAAGCGATGGCGATGTTGCGCTTGGCCATCGGCGACCACATGGCGGCGCTGACCAGCCCGACCTCCTGGCTTTTCTTGTAATAGACGATGGCGTGTTCGGCTGGAATGTTGCCTTCGATCTCCAGCCCGACCAACACATGGCGCAGCTTGCGTTTGGTACGCGCTTCGAGAATGGCGCGGCGGCCGTTGAAATGCCCCTTTTCCCGATCGATCATGAAGCCTAGGCCGATCTCGTCGGGCCTGCGCAAGCGGTCGGCGCGGATGGCATGCTCTGCGGTGGTGAAGTCGGCATTGGCAACGATCAGTCCGGCCTCCAGCCGCGCGCGGTTGAGCGCGGTGTAGCCGATGGCGCGGATGCCGCGCAGTTCGCCTGCCGTCATCAACCGGTCCCACAGGCTCAACGCCTTGTCGGCCGGCACGAAGAGTTCATAGCCGAGATCGCCGGTGAAGCCGGTGCGCGAGATCGTGACGGTGCCGCCGTCATGCGGGAAATCGGCGAGGTCGAATATCTTCAATTTCTCGACGCCGGCAAAGCCGGCATCGCGCAGCACGGCAAAGGAGGTTGGCCCCTGCAACGCCAGGCCGGCGACCGCCTCGGTTTCCTCTTCGACGATGACGTCGAAGCCGATGCCGCTGTCGAGCAGCCAGGGCAGATGTCGCTCCTGCGAACACAGGCGGAAGCGTGTCGGCGATAGCCGGAACAGCGTGCCGTCGTCGAGGACAAAGCCCTCGTCGTCACACCACGCTGTGTAGTGGACGCGGCCGGGTTTGAGCTTAGTGACATCGCGCAAGGTGACCCGACCGAGGAAGGCCTCGGCTCCCGGCCCCTCAATCCGGTATTTGGTCATCGGCGAGATGTCGAACAGCGCCGCCTGGCTACGGATGGCGAAGTACTCGAGCTCCTCATCCCACAGCGAATGCGGAGCGCGGTAGCCGGCCCAATTGTACCAGTCCTGGGTTTTGGCCAGCGCATCGATGCGCGGCTGGAATGGCGTGCCGAGGCGCAGCGTTCGGAAATGCGATTGGGCGGCGATGCGGGCGGAAACAGCCGCATCGGCTGTCTTTGCAACGGGCTTCTTCCTGGTTGCCTGAGCCATGGCCTACCCCTTCATCGCGATGATGCGCCGTGCGGCATTGAGCCCGGGTGCGCCGGAGACGCCGCCACCGGGGTGCGAGCCGGCGCCGGCCAGGAACAGTCCTTCGAGCGGCGTGTCGTAGCCGGACCAGCCGGCCACGGGCCGCGAGATCAGCATCTGGTCGGCCTGCAATTCGCCGTGGTGCCAGTGACCGCCCGGCATGCGGTAGCGCGTCTCGATATCGGCCGGCGTCAGAAGCTCGGCGTGGACAACGCTCTTGCCGATGCCGGGCGCGAAAACCTCGAGCTGCGCCATAACTGCCCTAAGGAATTTCGGCTTGCCGGCGTCCCAGCCCTCCTTGAGAGCATAGGGGGCGTATTGCACCACCGCCGACAGCACGCAGGCGCCGGCGGGTGCGAGCGACGGGTCGGCGAGCGAGGGCAGCGTGATCTCCATCACCGGTTCGGGTGAGAATTCGCCATATTTGGACGGGTTGAAGGCGCGCTCGACATGATCGGGCGAGGGCGCGATGACCAGCCGGCCCTTGTGGCCGGCTGCATCGACGCCGGTGAACTGCGGCTGCCGGTCGAGCGCCAGATTGAGCTTGGCGGCATCGCCCTTCATGCGGATGTTTTTCACCTTGCGCACGAAGCCGGTGTCGATCTCGCGCGGTCCAACAAGGTCGAGGAAAGTGGTTGCCGGGTTGATGGCCGAGACAACGGTCCTGGCGCGCAGCTCCTCACCGGTGTCGAGCACGACGCCGACGGCGCGGCCTTTCTCGACGATGATTTTTGCTGCGGTAACCGATGTGCGGATGGTGACACCGGCCTGTTCCGCCGAAGCGCCAATGGCGGCGACGACAGCGCCCATGCCGCCTTGCGGCACGACCTGCGCACCGGTTGCTCCGCCGGTCTCGCCGGCGAGGCGATAGTAGAGGCCGAGCAGCGAGGTCGGCGAGCGCGGGCCGAGATGGCTGCCGAGCGTCGCGTCGAAGGCGAGCAGGCCCTTCAGCCTGATGTCGGCAAGCTGCTCGTCGAGCAGGTCAGCGACGTTCATCAGCAGCACGCGCAGGAAGTCGCGCATGTCTTCCTTGCCGAGCTTTTTCAGGGCCAGCGCCGTCTGGCCGAGGGCAGCGGTCTCGAGCAACGACATGCCGGCGAGATCGGGAGGCCGGCGCGACAAGAAAGGTTTCAGGATGCCGGCATAGCGCAGCAGCTGTTCGCGTAATTCCTTCCAGGCGGATTGCTCGGAGGAACTGGCGCCGGTCAGCACCTCGCCATAGGCGCCATGCAGCATCAGCGGCGGGCCATCCCTGGACAGGGCTACTGACGGCAGGAAGTCCGCGCGGTTAAATTGCAGCCCATGCTTCTCCAGTTCCAACGTCTTCACCACATCGGGATGCAGACGATTCAGCAGATGTGCGACTGACGACGCGCGAAAGCCCGGAGCGAATTCCTCGGTGCGCGCTGCGCCGCCGACTTCGCTTCCAGCCTCCAGCACCAGCACCTTGCGGCCGGCTTTGGCCAGCGTGGCAGCGGCGACGAGGCCGTTGTGGCCGCCGCCAATGACGATTGCATCAAATGACGTCATGGGCCGGGCTCATATGCGAGGTGGATTTGGCGAGATCGCGCAGGATTTCAGCGGCTGCATTGCGGCCCGGCGCGCCCATGACGCCGCCGCCGGGATGGGTCGAGGAACCACACATATAGAGGCCGCCGACCGGGGAGCGGTATTGCGCGTAGCCCGGCACCGGGCGGTTGAACAGCAGCTGGTCGAAGGTTAGTTCGCCCTGAAAAATGTTGCCCTCGGTGAGGCCGACCTCGGCCTCGATCTCGCGCGGCGTGCGCACTTCCATGTGGACAATGCGGTCGCGAAAACCCGGCGAGTACTCAGCGATCTGCGCAATCACGCTTTCGGCGAAACCGTCGCGATCGGCATCGGTCCATTCTCGGCCGTTCACCTTGGGCGGTGCGTACTGCACGAAGCAGCTCATGAAATGTTTTCCCGGCGGCGCCATCGTTGGATCGAGCGTCGTTGGGATGACCATGTCGAGGAAGGGATCGGCCGACCAGCGCCCGGCCTTCCAGTCGTCATAGGCGCGCTCCATGCGCTCCATCGAATCGGTGAAATGCATGTCGCCGCGATAGACCGGCGAGTCCTTCGGCAGTGCCGGGAATTCCGGCAGCGAATCGAGCGCGATGTTGACCTTGCCCGACGAGCCACGGATCTTGAAGTTCTTCACCCGGCGCAGGAAAATGTCGGGGAGTTCCTTTTCCTCGACCAGCTTCAGGAAGGTGCGCTTTACGTCGGCATTGGAGACGACGAGCTTGCCGTAAATCTCCTCGCCGCCGGCCAGAACCACGCCCTTGGCCTTGCCTCGGTTCACCAGCACATGGTCGACCTCGGCGCCGGTGCGGATGGTGCCGCCAGAGGCCTTGAAAGACGCGGCCAGCGCCTTGGTCACCGCGCCCATGCCGCCGCGCGCATAGCCCCAGGCGCCGACCGAGCCGTCGACCTCGCCCATATAGTGATGCAGCAGCACATAGGCCGTGCCGGGCGACATCGGCCCGAGTGCTGTGCCGATGATGCCTGACAAAGCGAAGTTCGCCTTGATGACATCGGTCTCGAAATATTCGTCGAGGAATTCCGAGATCGACATGGTCCAGAAGCGCAGCGTCAGCGCCATTTCCTCGGCCGACAGGCCGGCGAACTTCTTCCCGAGATAGAGCAACTCACCGAGGTCGCGCGGCTTGAGGCTGGTCGGATCCGGGGCGGTGCGCATCAAGAGCGGTTGGATGAAACGGCACTGCCGCGTCACGTCGCGGGCGTAGCGGTCATAGGCTTCGGCATCGCGCTTGGAGAAGCGGGCGAATTCGCGCCGGTGCGCATCGTGGTCGCGGTAGTTGGCGAGGTAGTCGCCGTCGCGGGTGAATACCGCGCCGCCCTCATAGGAAATGACCTGCAGGCCAAAGCGCGGCAGTTCGAGGTCGCGCATGATCTCGGGGCGGAACAGCGAACAGACATAGGAGCAGTTGGAGTAGAGGAAGCCCGGCGTCAGCTCGCGGCTGGTGGCGGCACCGCCGACCCATTCGTTCTTCTCGACCACCAACACGTCGAGCCCGGCGCGCTGCAGATAGCCGGCATTGACCAGACCGTTGTGTCCGCCGCCGATGATGATCGCGTCCCAAGCTTTCATTGTGCCCTAATCTCTTTGTTTCTACGCAATTCCCAAGGGAAAGCGCCGCGCTTTTCCCGGGAAAACCGCTCACACTTTTCCTGGAATTGCTCTGTACGGCCCGCTGTTCATTTTTGCGTGATCTGTTCCCGAATGCGCGGAATTTGGCATGGTTTCAGCCGTTCTGTCTAGCCATACTGAATGAATGTTCAACAAATGATGTTGCGTTTTCCCTGACATGCGCTACGCTTTGCCGACATTCGACAGTGCGCAATTTCGGCGATTGGGGACCGAGAGCCGATGATCGAAACGGCAGATGCCGAGCCCGAGTATGACGACACCGCCATCCGCTTCCTCGAGGCGCTGTGGGGCGATGGTTATCTGTCGCCGGGCGGGCCTGATGAGGTCGACCGGGTGGTCGACGGACTCTCGCTCGAGGGCAAGACGATCCTCGATATCGGCTGCGGATCCGGCGGCATCACCCTGCATCTGATCGAGCGCCATGGCGCTAACCATGCCACCGGCTTCGATGTCGAGCAGCCTGTGATCGAGGCGGCCAGGCTGCGGGCTGCGGCGCGTGGGCTGGCGAAGCGCGCCAGCTTTGTCCAGGCGGCACCCGGGCCACTGCCTTTCACCGATTGCTCCTTCGATGTCGTCTTCTCCAAGGACGCGTTGCTGCATGTGCCCGACAAGGACGGCCTGTTCGCCGAGATATTCCGCGTGCTGAAGCCGGGCGGTGTCTTTGCCGCCTCCAACTGGATGATCTCTCATGATGGCGAACCTTCACCCGAGATGAAGGCCTATGTCGCCGCCGAAGGGTTGTCCTTCGCCATGGCCTCGCCGGCACGCTACGCCCAGGCGATGCGTGGCGCCGGCTTTGCCGATGTCACCGTGCGCGACCGCAATCCCTGGTACCGCGAGGTCGCGCGCGGGGAACTGGAAAGGCTGAAAGGACCGCTCTATGCGCCGGTCGCCGCCGTGGTCGGCGCGGCCTATGTCGACAAGAATATCAAGACCTGGGAGGCCATGCAGAAGGTGCTTGACAGTGGCGAGCACCGTCCCACTCATCTGCGCGGTTGGAAGCCGGTTGGATAGCCGGCAATGCTGGAGACCGTCACATCCATGAAGACTTCCGAGGCCAAGGACATTCTCGCCGAAACGGCGCGAAAGGGCGATGCCGAAAAGCGCGGTCGCAAGGCTTCGAAGGAGGTCCGTCAGCTGCAGCTGATCGAGGCGACGATCGATTCGCTGGCCAAGCGCGGCTACGCCGAGACGACGATGGCCGATGTCGCTGATGGCGCGGGCCTCTCGCGGGGCATCGTCAACTTCCATTTCGAAAGCAAGGAAAAGCTGCTGATCGCGACGCTGCAGTACATGTATGACGAGTATTCTACGCATTGGCGCGCTTCCCTGCAGAAGGCAGGCGACGATCCGGCGCGGCAGCTGCAGCAACTGGTGTGGGCCGACTTCGATCGCTCGATCTGCAACAAGCGCAAGCTCGCCGCCTGGCTGGCCTTCTGGGGCGAGGCCAAGTCGCGGCCGACCTATCAGGCGCTGAGCAGTTCGCGCGATAATTATTACCAGCAGGTCTTCATCGATCTCTGCACGACGCTCAAGCAGAGCGGCGCGTATGCCTATGAGCCGCAGGTGATGGCGCTGGCGCTGTCGGCCATGCTGGAGGGGCTGTGGCTGCGGCTGATGATGGGCACCGAGGACACAACGCGCGAAACAGCCTTGCAGGCGGCCAACGCTTTTTTGGCCGCGGCTTTCCCGAAGCATTACGGTTAGCAACAGCCGGCCGCCAAGACCGGCAAGACCAAAAGAGGATGGAACAGCATGAAAAAACTTAGCCGACGCCTGACATTGACATTGGCGCTGGGCGGCGCGCTTGCGGCTTCGGCGGCAGCGTTCGCCGTCGCCGCCGACAAGGACCTGATCGTGTTCGACTGGTCCGGTTATGAGGATCCGAGCTTTCACCCGAAATATGTCGAGAAGAACGGCGATTCGCCGACCTTCGCCTTCTTCGGCGACGAGGACGAGGCGTTCGAGAAGGTGCGCGCCGGCTTCAAGGCCGATCTCGGCCACCCCTGCTCGCAGAGCGTGACGAAGTGGCGCGAGGCAGGCCTGCTGCAGCCGCTCGACACCTCGAAGATATCAGGCTGGAAGGACCTCAATCCCGGCATCATGGCGATGAAAAATCTCGCCACGACCGATGACGGCAAGGCGTGGTTCATGCCGTGGGACTGGGGCAACACGCAGCTTACCTACAACTCCTCCAAGATCGATGCCAAGGACGTGCAGTCGCTGAAGGCCTTCGCCGATCCGAAGTTCAAGGGCCGGGTGTCGATCGGCGACAATGTCGACGACGCCTATGCGTTGGCGAGCTTGGCCATCGGCCTGAGGGACTGGACCAAGATGACGGATGACCAGTTCAAGCAGGCGTCCGACTTCCTGCGCCAGGTGCACAAGAACGTCCGCTCCTACTGGACCGACACCACCGACATCGTGCAGCTGTTGAGCGGCGGTGAGGTCGACCTCGCCTGGGCCTGGAACGATGCGACTGTGCAGTCCGTCAAGGCAGGCGTGCCGATCAAGTCCGTAAAGGATACCAACGAAGGCATCTCGACCTGGGTCTGCGGCTATGTGCTGTTCAAGGACGCGCCCGGCAACGTCGACAAGGCCTATGATTATCTGAACGCCGTCAACGATCCGGAGACCGCCAAGATCTTGGTCAAGGACTGGGGCTATGGCCAGGCCAACGCCAAGGGCATGGCCGGCGTCGATCCGGCGATCCTGAAGGAAAAGGGCTATGACGACGTGCAGAAGTTCGTCGACAAGACACTGTTCCAGTCGCCGCTGCCGTCCGACCTCAAGCTGAAGATGATCGCCGAATTCGAGAAGATCAAAGCCGGGTATTGATCCCGTCCCGACTGCCCGTCCGTCGCCGACAGCGCGGGCGGACGGGCCTCGCCAAAGCGGATGATTTCTCCTAACCTCGCAGCAGCTTTTTCGCGATGGGGGAGTTTCGCCATGACGTCAGTGCTACGCCGCCTTGCCCTTGCAGCAGCGTGTGTGATCGGCGCCGGCGCGGTCTATGCCTGGGCGGAAGGCGGCGGCGATCTCGTGGTGTTCGACTGGTCCGGCTACGAGGATCCTCTGCTGCATCCCGCCTACACGGCCAAGCACGGCGCCGAGCCGACCTTCGCCTTCTTCGGCGACGAGGACGAAGCTTTCGAAAAGATGCGGGCGGGGTTCAAGACCGACATTGCGCATCCCTGTTCGCAAAGCGTTGCGAAATGGCGTGACGCGGGCCTGTTGCAGCCGCTCGACACCTCCCGGATTGCCGGCTGGAAGGATCTCAATCCCGGCATCATGGCGATGAAGAACCTCGCCACCACGGCCGACGGCAAGGCCTGGTTCATGCCGTTTGACTGGGGCAATACGGCACTGCTCTATCGCACCGACAATGTGACGGCTCAAGAGGCGCAGTCGCTGCGGATCCTCGCCGATCCGAAGTTCAAGGGCCGCGTCACCATCGGCGACAATGTCGACGATGCCTACGCGCTGGCGAGCCTGGTCATCGGCCTGAAGGACTGGACCAAGATGACCGACGCGCAGTTCAAGGAGGCGTCCGACTTCCTGCGCCAGGTGCACAAGAATGTCCGTCTCTACTGGACAGACTCGAGCGACATCGACCAGGCGTTCTCCGGCAATGAGGTCGATCTCGCCTGGGGCTGGGGCCAGACACTGATCGCGATGAATGGGCAAGGTGTTCCCGTCGCCATGAACCGCGACACCAGGGAAGGCATGTCGACCTGGGTGTGCGGCTACGTGCTGATGAAGGACGCGCCGGGCAAGCTCGACCAGGCCTATGATTTCCTGAGCGCGGTCAATGCGCCGGACATTTCGAAATACATGGTGACGACGTTCGGCTACGGCCATGGCAACAGCGCCGGCATGGCCGCGATCGACCACAAGGTGCTGGCCGAGCGCGGTTTCGACGACATCGACAAATTCCTCGACAAGACGCTGTTCCAGCAGCCGGTCGCGCCCGAACTCAAGAAGCGCATGGTCGACGAGTTCGAGAAGATCAAGGCCGGCTATTGAAGAGCGAGCTGGAAAGAACCGACGTCGTCATCGTCGGTGCCGGCTTCACCGGCCTGTCGGCGGCGCTTGAGCTGAAGCAGGCCGGCGTCGGCTTCCTGTTGCTTGAAGCACGCGACCGCGTCGGCGGGCGGGTCGAGGCGATCCGCAACGGTCTTGGCGAGCGCATCGACAGCGGCGGCCAATTCCTGTGCGAGGACATGCCGGAGGTGATGGCGCTGGCGAGGGCGCGAGGCAAGACATTCGTCGAAACCTATGTCGAGGGCGATTTCATCACCCATCCGTCGATGTCGGCCAAGGACGCCAAGCGGACCTATCACGGCGCCATGGCGATCCGCGAGCGGATGAATGGTATCGAGCCGGACGACCCGTCGATAGAAGGCATGACCGTCGCCGCCTGGCTGGAACAGCAGCATGATCCCATCGATGCCAAGACGGCTTTCCGGTCGATGATCGAAGGCCTGTGGTGCCTGCCGATGGACAGGGTGCCGCTCTGGTACCTGATCGACAATGACCGACGCATCACCAACGAGGTGCCGGAGCTGCAATATTCTCTGCGCGAGACGATGCAGTCGCTGGCCGAGGATCTTTCTGACGACCTCGGCGACCGGGTGCTGTTGAATGAGCCGGTCCTGCGCATCGAGCATGGGCCGCAAGGCGTTCGTGTCGTCTCGGCCAACGGCGCGATCGAAGCGCGTCAAGTGCTGGTCGCCCTGCCGCCGGCGACGGCCGCGAAGCTCGATTTCGCGCCCGCCTTGCCGCCCTCTCTCGGGCACGCGCTTGGCGTCTGGGAAAGCGGGGCGGTGATCAAGATCCTGGTGCGCTATTCCCGGCCGTTCTGGCGCGAGCGGGACTTGAGCGGCATGGTGATGTGGCGCGACCTGCCGGGACTGTTTGCCTGCGACGCCAGCAAGGACGCGGAGCATGCAGCGCTCGTCGTTTTCATCGGCGGCCCGCTCGCGCTGCGCTGGCGTGCGCTCGACGCGGCGGGGCTGCGTGCGGAAGTGACCACCCGATTGCAGGAAGCACTCGGGCCGGATGCCGGAGATGTCATCGATTTCAGGTCGCGCGACTGGATACAGGACCGCTGGAGCGGCGGGGCCTACAGCGACCTCATTGTCGACGTGACGGCGAGGGATTCCGAGCGGACGATTCTTGGCGGTGCATCGCCAGTCCATTTCGCCGCTTCGGAACTGTCGCCGTCATTCCCGGCCTATGTCGAGGGTGCGATCGTTGCGGGACGCATCGCGGCGCGCAAGATCGTGGCGCAGCTTCAGTCGCCCATCGCCACCAGCGCCTCGGGATCGTAGGCGAGGCGTATCGGGGTGCCGACCGGAATGTCGTCGGCGCCGAAATCGTTGGTTTCGGTTACCGACAGTGGCTTTTCCAAGCCCGGTATCTCGACGATCAGGTGGGTGATCTCGCCGAAATAGTGGCGTTCGACCACCTTGCCGGCGACCTCGAACTTTGCCGTCGCATTGTCCCACAGCACGCGCAGGCGTTCGGGGCGGATGCCCAGCGTGGCGCCGCCGCCATTGCGCACGAAAGCCTTCGGCTTCTCGGTCTTGACGCGGCCGAAGCCCAGCGTGTCGACGACCAGCGAGGTGCCGTTCTCCTCGACGATCTCAGCCTTGACGAAGTTCATGCCGCCGAGGAAGTCGGCGACCTGGCGGTTGACCGGCCGCTGGTAGATTTCCTTGGGCGAGGCGACCTGTGCGATCTTGCCGCCGAACATCACGGCGATGCGGTCGGACATGGCGAGCGCCTCATACTGGTCGTGGGTGACCAGCACGAAGGTGATGCCGACCGCCTGCTGCAGCCGGCGCAGCTCGACCTGCATCTGCTCGCGCAGCTTCTTGTCGAGTGCCGACAGCGGTTCGTCGAGCAGCAGCACCTTGGGCCGCATGACCAGCGCGCGGGCGAGCGCCACGCGCTGACGCTGGCCGCCGGAAAGCTCTGTGGCTAGCCGTTTGCCAAGCCCGGTCAGCGACACCTGCGCCAGCGCTTCCTCGACGCGGCGCTTTTCCTCGCCGCCCTGCAGCCTAAGCCGCTTCAGCCCATAGGCGACGTTCTGCTCGACATTGAGGTGCGGGAAGATCGCATAGCTCTGGAACACCATATTGGTCGGCCGGCGGTTGGCCGGAATGCCTTCCATCGGTTGGCCGCCGACGGCGATCGAGCCGCTGGTCGGGTTGTCGAAGCCAGCGATCATGCGCAGCAGCGTGGTCTTGCCGCAGCCGGACGGGCCGAGCAGCGAGAAGAACTCGCCCTCGCGGATGGTCAGGGACGCGTCGTCGAGCGCCTTGAACGATCCATAGCTGCGGGTGACGTTGCGGATCTCGATCATGGCCCGATCGGATTGGGCTCGCTCGGATTGGGGGCGCTCGATCTGCGGCTGTTCAGGCATAGAGGCCTCCCTCGTTCTGGGTGCGTCTGGCCGCGCGGCGACGCAGGATTTCGGCGACGGTCATCAAAAGGAAAGAGGCAACCAGAAGCAGCGTGCCCAACGCCAAAACGCCCGGCAGTTTCGAGGCGAAACGCAATTGGCCCCAGATGTAGATAGGCAATGTCGCCTCGGTGCCGGTCAGAAAGAAGGCGATGATGAACTCGTCCAGCGAAATGGTGAAGCACACCAGCAGGCTGGAAATGATCGCCGGCGCCACCATCGGCAACGTCACGCGCCGGAAGGTGCCGAAGGCGCTTTCGCCGAGATCGGCGGAGGCTTCCTCCAGGCTGCGGTCGAAGCCTTCGAAGCCGGAGGTCAGCACCGTCATCGAATAGGGAATGCAGACCAGGACATGGCCAAGCACGACGGTGAACAGCGACAGGCTGAGGCCCAATTGCAGCATCACCAGCAGCATCGAGATGGCGACGATCACCTCGGGCAGCACCAGCGGCGCCATGATCAGGCCGTTGATGGTGCGGCGGCCGGGATAGCGGTAGCGAGTGATCGAACGGGCGGCGAGGATGCCGAGCACCGTAGCGAGGATCGAAGCCGAGACACCGACTTTCAGGCTGTTCCAGGCGGCGTCGAGCAGGGCCGGCGTATGCGGCAGGTCCGCATACCACTGCAGCGTGAAGCCGGTGAGCGGGAATTTCGGCGTTGGCGCCGCGTTGATCGAGAAGATCGGCAGGAAGATGACGGGCAGATAGAGGAAGACGACATAGAGGAACGCATAGACGGACAGCCAGCCGCCCGACAGGAAACGCCGCGCCCTCATCGTGCCAGCCTCTGCAGTGCGCGTATGATCAGCACCGTGGCGCCGGCCATCAGGGTGACGATCAGCATGGTGGTGACGGAAAGCGCGGCCCCCAACGGCCAGTTGGCCGCCTTGCCGAACTGCGCCTGGATGGCGTTGGCGATCATGACGCCGTCCTTGCCGCCGACCAGCTTCGGTGTGACGTAGTCGCCGACCGTCGGGATCATGACGATCAGCGCCGCCGAGATGACGCCCGGCGCCGACAGCGGCAAGGTCACGCGCAGGAATGAGCGCAAGGGACCGTCGCCGAGATCGGTGGCTGCTTCGACCAGCGTGCGGTCGACCTTTTCCAGCGAGACGAAGATCGGCAGGATGGCGAAGGCCGCCCATGCATGGGTGAGCGTGATGATGACGGCGGTCGAATTGTAGAGCAGCGCCGTCGATGGCTCATCGATGATGCCGAGGCCCATCAGGCCGGAATTCAAGACGCCGTTGTAGCCGAGGATGACCTTCCACGACATGACGCGCAGGAGATAGCTGGTCCAGAACGGGATGGTGATGAGGAACAGCCACAGGCTCTTGTGACGGCCGCCATGGAAGGAAATGAAGTAGGCGATCGGGTAGGCGAGGATCACGGTGAACAGGCTGACCGTCAGCGAGATGTAGAGCGAGCGCCAGAGGAGATCGCGGTAGATCGGCTCGGTCAGCGCGACGCGGTAGTTTTCCAGCGTGAATGTGCGGTCGATGGTGAGATAGTGCTGCGTCCAGAAGGAGTGAGCGATGACCACCAGGATCGGCAGCACCAGCAGGATGAGGGCGTAGAGAAAGGTCGGACTGATCAGGGCAAAGCCCTGGACGGGCTCGGATTGCAGAAGGGCATTTCGTCTGGCCCGCGTCATGCGCCACGGGGGCGACCCTTCCACAGCCGCCGTCATTGCAGGGCCCCGGGCGTGATCTCGGTTGCGGGCTTGGACTTTTCCGCCATGCGGCATCCCATTGTGCTGACGCCGACTGTCGTTCCCCTTGCCGGCTTTCTTTCATCATGCGCGCATCCGTGGATTGAAATCAAGCGCTATTTCTGAGATATTGATTGAACGGACATTCAAAATTAGGTGAAGAAAGCCGCCATTTCCGGCCTTTGCCGCCGAATTTGAGGTCCAGGAAAAATTCGATAGAGATGTGGAGACGACAATGGCTGCGGTGAGAGACCTGAAGGCGACCGAACCGGCAACGCTTGGGGATGACGATGCCGTTGAACTGGCCAAGCGCCATCTTATCCAGCCCTGGCCGTACGCTGGTTCTGTCGGTGCGGAAGCTCGCGCACTGATCGGCGAGGGCGACGGCATCTACATCACCGACAGCACCGGCAAGCGGCTGATCGACGGGCCTGCCGGCATGTGGTGCGTCAATGTCGGCCACCGCCGCGAGGAACTGGCCAGGGTGATGTACGACCAGGCGATGGCGCTGTCCTACAACACGCCCTGGTACACCATGAACGCGCCGTCGGCCGAACTTGCCATGCGCATCGCCGGCCACGCGCCGGGCGATCTCAGCCATGTCTTCTACACAACCGGCGGTTCTTCGGCCGTCGAGACGGCGCTGCGCTTCATGCAGTTCTACAACAATGTGCGCGGCCGCCCGGAAAAGAAGCTGATCCTGTCGCGCGGCGGCGCCTATCACGGCTCGACCTATCTGTCGGCCTCGCTCAACGGCCGTCCGCGCGACCGCGACTGGATGGACGGCGCCGACGAGCTGGTGATCAAGCTGTCCTCGCCCGATCCGTTCCGCCGTCCGCACGGCATGAGCCTTGCCGCCTTCACCGATTTCCTGGTCGATCAATTCCGCGATACGGTCGCCCGCGTCGGCGCCGACAAGATCGGTGCTTTCGTCGGCGAGCCGGTGCAGGCATCGGGAGGCGTCGTGATCCCGACGGACGGCTATCTCAAGCGCATCCGCGAAATCTGCCGCGACAACGACATCCTCTATGTCTCCGACGAGGTGGTGACGGGCTTCGGCCGGCTTGGCCATGTCTTCGCTTCGGGCGAGGTGTTCGGCATCGATCCCGACATGATCACCTTCGCCAAGGGCGTCACCTCGGGCTATTTCCCGCTCGGCGGCGTCATCATTTCGGAACGGCTGCTGCAGGAGTTGCGCCGCTCGAACCATCCCGACGCCATGTTCGGCCATGGCCTGACCTACACAAGCCACCCTGTCGGCTGCGCCGTGGCGCTGAAAAACCTCGACCTGCTGGAAGAAGGCGTGCTTTCCCACACGCAAGCGGTCGCGCCCTATTTCCAGGCGCAGTTGAAGACGCTGGAAGAGCTGCCGCTGGTCGGCGAGGTGCGCGGCGTCGGGTTGATGGGCTGCGTCGAATGTGTTGCGGACCGCGAAAGCAAGGACCCGCTGCAACTCGACAAGGATGTCGGCAAACGCATCGACGCCCATTGCCACGAACTTGGCTTGCTGGTGCGGCCGCTGATCAACATGTGCGTGATGTCGCCGCCGCTGATCATCACGCGCGAGCAGATCGACGACATGGTCGGCATTCTGCGCGAGGGTATTTCGCGGACTATGGATGATCTCAGAAAAGAAGGCGTGTGGCGGGGGTGAGGCTTCTTCCTTCTCCCCGTTTCACGGGGAGGTGAGGAAGGTCCGCGCAGCGGACGAAAAGCCAATTGCTTGGCTTTTCGAACGACGAACGCCCTAAGGGCGGATGAGGGGCGGCGCCAGCGTTGGCGATTGGTCGCATCGGTAAATGCGTCGTCGGTCCAACGCGATAATCCTCGCAAGCACAGTGCTGCACCTCACCTGCCTGCCGGCATCCTCTCCCCGTATAGTGACGGGCATAGGGGTGCTCTCGTCAACGGTTTCGCCCAATTATCCGCGCCCGCGCTTTTGGCGGCGAACTATTCCCACGGCATTTTTACGGGCTGATCGGCGGCGCGGATAAGGAGCGTCCTTCCATCCCGGGGAGTATCGAAGGCCAGCTTGGCCCCGGCCATGGCACCCGTCAGCTTGACGGTCATGGTGTCGGCGCTGTCCGAAAAGCCGATGGTCAGCGTGCCGTCGTCGTTCTGGGTGACCATTGCATTGGCCATGTCCAGACGCTGCGTGCCGTCATCGTTAAAGCGCGAGATCGCCAGTGCTCCATTGGTCTCGATCTGGTCCTGGCCTTCGCCATTGACCAGAAAAACATGCGCGGCGCGGTCGCCGGTGTTGTTCAGGACGATCCTGTCATCGCCTGCGCCGCCGTGGACGGAGGCGATCTTGTCACCGGTGATGACGATCGTGTCATTGCCGTCACCGCCATCGACATCGCTGACATCGGAGGCCGTGATTTGCAGCAGGTCGTTGCCGTCTTCGCCATGCACGCGCGAGGCGCGCTCGGCGCTCACGGTCACGGTGTCATCGCCCGATCCGGCATATATCTGGTCCAGGCCGCGTGCGGCCACATTGATCGTGTCGTGACCGTCGCCGCCATAGACATGGCTCACGCCGGCGGCGGCGATGGCGATTTGGTCGTTACCGTCACCGCCATCGACTAGCCAGACGGAGCGGCCGGAGCTTATGGCAATGGCATCATTGCCGCTGCCGCCATAGACGCGGCTCACCTGAGATGCCGCCGCCAGAGCGATGCTGTCATTGCCGGCGCCACCGTTGATGACGTCTATGCCGCGGTCGAATGGTTCCTGCCCGGCCTGTGTGCTGGTAATTGCAATGGCGTCGTTGCCGTCGCCGCCATCAATGTTGGTGGCGCTGCCGTGCGCGGCGATCGAGATCGCATCATCGCCATTACCGGCGTAGATGCGGCTGACAGAGGTCAGTATGCGGCCGTCCCAATTCGTGAGGCCGCCCGAGGTGCGGATGGCGATCACGTCATTGCCGGCGCCGGTGTCAACGTTGTCGGCCTCGTTGGCGTCTATGGATACCGCGTCGTTGCCGCTCCCGGTCGACATGCTGACGGTTGCGCCCTGTGCCTGGGCGGCGACGGCGGTGTTGCCCTTCGCGTCCATGAGGATGCGGATGATCGTCGAGACCGCCTTGCTGGAGCGATCGTCGCCCAACAACGCAGGCATTGCCGACAGATCACGGCCGGATGCTTTGGAGTTTACGCCCTGCAGGAGCTGGACGGCCAGGCCTGCCGTAGGATTGGTCCGAAGTGGTGAAATGCTCGACATGCCCGGGTCCGACGGCCAGTGGCGGCCGATCCCACACTATCGTGCCTTTGGTTATCAAACGGTGATAGGCAGCGTCCTACGATCGTGACCTGAGCGCGTCGTTCAGATTCCACATGTCCTTCTCCTCGGGCGCCGTCTCCAGCCCCAGCACCGGCAGCATCTTGCGCAGATGGTCGTGGTGGGTGCGCACGCCATATTCGAGGTCGGAGAGATAGAAACCCTCGAAAGCTTCGGACAGCATGGATTCGTTCGACCACACCGACAGCTGTACATCTTCCGACATGGTGTCGCGGTCGATGCGGAAGGAAAGGTAGCGGGCGGCGGCCTGCTCGCGGCTTTCGTCGCGGTAACGGTAGATGGCGCCGCGCAGCAGGGTCTCACCCGTCGACAGCGGAAACTCCTGATAGAACTGCACGGATTCCGGCATCACCGAAATGACCGCATTGGGGAAGATGCCGTAGTAGACCCAGGCCTTCTTCAGATAGTCCGGCAGATGCGCCGGCTCGGGCGCGATCTTGACGTAGTTCTTGACGCTCCAGCGGCGGCCGGCATGCGGGTTGTAGGTGGCGAAGGAGCGTGAGACGCCGTTGATGAAGGGTTCGTCGAAATAGGTAGCGCCATAAAGATCCTGCAGGGCAGGATGCGCCATGGCGACGTGATAGCCCTCATTGTCGACATCACGCACCGACTTCCAGTTGACCGGGGTCTTCTGGCTCCAGATGCCCCAGGACGGCACCATGTCGGCGGCCTTGTAGTGCGCGAATTCGGGCTCGATCGGCTTCATCAGCTCGGCGACCGAAGGCTGCGGTCCGCCATTGCGGAAGCGGATGAAGATAAACCCCATCCAGACTTCGAGGTCGAGCTGCATCAGGCCGAACTCGGCCTTGTCGAGGTCGGGGAAGGAGCGCGGGCGCGCGGCGCCGCGCAGCGTGCCGTCGAGATTGTAGACCCAGCCATGGAACGGGCACACCAGCGCGTTCTTGCAATTGCCCTGGCTGTCGGCGACGACGCGGCTGCCGCGGTGGCGGCACATGTTGTTGAAGCCGCGCACGACGCCGTCCTTGCCGCGCACGATCAAGGCGCGTTCGCCGACCACGTCCATGGTCAGATAGTCGCCGGCGTTGGGCACGTCGCTGACATGACCGACGATCTGCCAGTGGTTGCGGAAGACATGCTCCTTCTCGAGCTCGAGAAGGGCATCGGAATGGTAACTCCAGCCCGGTAGCCCCCGCCGGTCCCAATCGTTGGGGATCGCCACGTCACGGAGGTGCGGGTTCATAAAACGTCTCTTCTTTTTGTTGAATAATCATTCAATAAAATCATATTTTGCATTGAAATGCAATGGCTTGTGAAAATGCTAAGGATTCCGAGGTGGGTTCCATGGATCGCCGGCGGAGGAATTCGATACGGCTGCTGCCTCAGAAAATCGCGGAGAATCCGGGTGTTAGCCCCGGTTCCGGAATGCCGTTTCCGCGCGGTTTCACAAAGCGTGCGAGCTGAAGAACGAGCCGCCTCGCCGGAGGCAAAACCGCTCCCCCCGCGTGGCCTGATCGGCTGTTCGGCAGGCGCCTGGTTCGGGACAGTCTGACGGGAGTCGATCCGGGATTCGCTTAACTCGGCAAAATGACAGCTGGAATGACCGATTTTGCCCGGTCTTGCCCGATTGCGCTGTTTCAATCTGGTTACATTGCCAGACCTGCGCCAATTTTGTGCTGTTACAAAGTGCGATTAAGTTCGTTTCATCATCAAAAAGAAACGCAGCGAAGGGGAAGGCAATGTATGCGAAAGCCGAGATCATCAGCAGCGAACACCGCCTCCAGGCTCCGGAGCGCGCTGACCGCCGCCCGAAGCTGGCCCTGCGCCAGCGCGCCAGCGACCACCCCATGGCCATGTTCATGGCGCTGGCTGCTTGCGCCTTCGCCGGCATGGCGTTCACGCCGACGGTTGGCCCGGCCTTCGCATCGCTAAATCCGCCGGCCAACGTCGTTGACGGGGCGCCGACGACGATCAAGACCGCTCGCCTGCCGATGCCGACGCTCGACTTTGCCTGCAAGGGGCAGTCCTGGGGCGCCGAGAGCGTCGATTGCCTGCGCGCGATCGCACAGCAGTCCGGGACGCACAAGACCCGTGCAATCCGCATGATCGCCAATGCCGCGCCGCTGACCAACACGCCAAACGTTTTCTGATTTTTGTCGAAGCGTGATCCCGAAACCGGTTCCCTCTTCGGGGTAATGCTCTGACCTCCCCGAGCGCTCCCTCCAGCGCTCCCTTCGGCTCCCGCCGCGCAATCGGCCGGGAGCCTTTTTTCTATCCGTTCAGTGCCGCTTGCTCGGCAATAGCTGAAAGTACGCTGCGCACATCCAGCGTGCTGAACGGCTTTTCCAGGATCTGCGGCCGCTGCGGCGCCGGCAAGGCTTCGATTTCCGCCTTGGCGCCGATCAGATCGCCGGTGACCAACACGAACCGCCGCGCCAGATCAGGCCTTTCGACGAGCAGCTCGCGGTAGATGGCTATGCCTGATATGCCGGGCATACGCAGATCCGAAAAGACGATGTCCGGCGGCATGTGGCCGCCCAGTGTGGCGGCGCCCGATTCCCAGACCGGCGCGATCCGTGACTTGATGCCCATCAATTCGAGAATGTCGGACAGCGAGCCGGCGACATCGGGCTCGTCGTCGATGATCAGGGCATGGCGCAGGCCGCTCGAGCGCGGCTGGGCTTCGCCGGCGGCGGCGATGCCGGCCGAAATGGCCGGCAACTGGACGACGAAACGCGCGCCTCTGGGCAGCACTTCCTCGAACCAGACATTGCCATTGTGCCGTTCGATGATCGATTTCGAGATCGACAGGCCGATGCCGGTGCCCACACCAACAGGCTTGGTGGTGAAATAGGATTCAAAGATACGGTTGCGGATCGCTTCGGGAACGCCGGGCCCATTGTCTTCGACCGAGAAACCGGGCTTGCCCAGGTCGCTGCGGAACGTCCGCACCTTGATCAGCCGGTCGCCGGCAACACCGGCCAAAGCGTGCTGGCTGTTGATGAGGAAATTGGCCGCCACCTGCGTCACGTGGTCGGCGTCGGCCATGACCAGCAGCGGACCGGGCGCGAAATCGGTGTCGATGATGATGCCGCTCGAGCGCGCGCCATAGGCGGTCACCTCGAGGGCGGCGCGGATCACCTGATTGAGGTCGGTCTCGGCATGGGCTGCCGGATGAAGGCGGACCATCGACAGGAAGCTTTTGACGATGCGGCCGCAGCGCTCGGCGGCGGCGCGCACCTTCTCGGCGCGGACCTTGGTCTGCGGATCGGTGGCGAATTCGTGCAACAGCGTCGATTGCGCCACCACCACCGCCAGCGGGTTGTTGAGCTCGTGCGAGACGCCGGCGAGCAGCGAGCCCATCGCCGCCATCTTCTCGTTCTGGTGCAGCTTCTCGCGCTGCCGGTTGATCTCCTCCTCGGCGCGCAGCCTGTCGCGCAGGTCGCGGATCGAGCCGAAGATCAAGCGGCGGTCGGCGACCCGCATCTCGGTCGCCGTCAGCTCGATCGGGAACACCTCGCCGGCGGCATTCTGCGTTACGGTCTCGAGCCGCTGGCCGACCATCGGCGCGCCGCGGCCCGACATGTAGTCGGCGCCCGAGGTATAACCCTTGCGGTAGTATTCCGGCACGACAGTGTCGAGCAGGTCCTTGCCGAGGATGTCGCTGCGCTGGAAGCCGAACATCTTTTCGGCGGCAGGATTGAATTCGATGATCGATCCGGCCTCGTCGATGACGATGATGGCGTCGAGCGAGGCCTGCAGCATGGTGCGGCGGATCACTTCGCTGGCATGGGCGTCGGAGGGCGAGTGTTCGATGGCGTCGCCGATGGCGAGCGCGATGATATGCAGTGTTGCCTCTTCCTCGTCGGTCCACTCGCGCTCTTCGACGCAATCATTGACGGCGAGCGTGCCCCACAGATGGCCATGCGCGAAGACCGACACCGACAGGAACGACTTGATGTTCTGCTTTTCGAAGTCGGTTCTGAGGAAGCCGCTGAGATTGCGCGTATGCCCGGCAAAGATCTTGCCTTGCCGTTCGTCCTCGGCCACGCGCTCCAGCAGTGGATCCGAATTGACGATCGACTGCATGATGACGGTCGGCGATGCAAGTTCCCCGCCGAAGTCAGGGTCGATCCAGTAGGCGGACACCGACTGGGCAAAACCCTGGCCGGGCAGTTCGCGCAGGCGAAACAGGATGCCGCGCTGGCACTCCATGGCGCGGCACAGGGTTTCCAATATGCCTTCCATCTCGCGCTGCCAGTCGCCGGCCTCGCGCAGCCGGCGAACGACGCGCACGGCCGCCATCGCCGCGCCCTGCCTGAAACCCTGTGTATCCGTGCTTGTCGCTTCGCCCGTCATTTTCAGCCGTTATTCCAAAGTCATGCCAATTCGGTCGGGCCAATCCGATCGGCCCAATTCGATCGGCGAGCAACGGCTGTGAACCTGAGACCCTGTGGGCCTGGCGCTCAGTTGCTGTCGCCGGTCGGCAGCGAGAAGATATAGCCTTCGCCGCGCACCGTGCGCAGAAATTTCGGGTTGGCCGGGTCCGCCTCGATCTTCTTTCTCAGGCGCATGATGCGGATGTCGACGGCACGCGACGATTCCGGATCCTCGGTGAAGCCGATGGCCTCAGAGATCGCGGCGCGCGTCAAAAGCCGGTTGGCGCGGGTCAGGAAAACCTCCAGCACATCGAATTCGCTCTTGGCCATGTCGATCACGGCGCCGTTGGTGCCGGTGACCAGCCTGCCGTCAAGATCGGCCTGGAACGGGCCGAAGGCGACGGAACGGCGGTCCGTCCTGGCTTTCCTGGCGAGCAGCTCCGTCGGCTCTGGAACGCGGCGCAGCACGCTGCGCACCCTCGCCAGCAGTTCGCGCAGTTCGTATGGCTTGACGATATAGTCGTCGGCACCGAGTTCCAGCCCGACGATGCGATCGAGCGCAGTGCCGGCGGCGGTCGCGTAAATGATGCCGATCGGCATTTTCGAGCGCAGCCAGCGGCCGAGCGACAGACCGTCCTCGCCCGGCATGGCGATGTCGAGAATGGCCAAATGGAAGGCTTGAGTCTCGATAAGGCTGCGCGCGGCGGCCGCGGTTTCGGCGGTCGCCACATCATAGCCGGCGGCGCCGAGATATTCGGCAACCGCGTCCCTCAGGTCGGGCTCGTCCTCGACGATAATAATTCTTGCCCGCACGATGCTCTCGCTCCCACTTTCAGTGGAAAGTAGATTGGGTATAAACATGATGTCCAGCACTCATATCCGGTTGCAAGGGAACGGTTGGAAAACATGGCCGCACGAGCCGTCATTGCGCTTGTTTCCGTCGCCGAGGTGGTGGCGACCGAACTTGGCGACCATCTCGAGCGGCGTGGCCATGATGTGCGCCAGGCCCGGCAGCCCTGGGAGGCGGAATCGCTGCTGGCGGGCGGGGGCATCGATGTCGTTGTCGTCGGTGACAGTCTCAGCCAGGCGGACGGGCGAGACCTGCTCAGGCGTTATGGCGGCGGAGGTGGGGGCGGCGAGGATGGGCCCGATTTCATCCTGATCTGCCGGCCGGCCGATCTCGTCGACAAGGTGCTGGCGCTCGAACTGGGTGCGGCCGACGTTGTCGAAAGCCCGCTCAATGTCAGGGAATTGGCCGCCCGGGTCGGCGGCCTGCTTTCGCGGCGCGGCAGGGGCACCCAGGAACTGATCGTGCTGGAGAACGCGACCGTCGATTTGAGATCGGCGATCGTCATGCATCGCTCCGGTAGCGAGGAACAGCTTTCGCCCGGTCAGGTGGCGCTGCTCAGGCTGTTCCTGGCCAGCCCCCGCAAGGTGCTGACGCGCGACGACATTATCGCCGCCGCACCGGCCGAGAACGCCGACGCCTTCGATCGCTCGATCGATTCGCGTATCGTGCGGCTGCGCCGCAAGCTCGACACCGAAACCATCACCACCATACGCGGCACCGGCTACCGGTTCGATCCGCCGCAGCAATTTGCCGACTAAAGGCTGGACACTCGGGCTATCTTTCTGGCTGAGCATCGGATGGTCCAACTCACCGACGCTCCCGAAACTCAGCGTATCACCAGCAGCGACGGCCCCGATGGCATGTCATTGGCCATGGCGATTTCGTTTGCGTGGGCCCGGTCCTTAAGGAGAACGGTGGCAAGGGCGGCAAAGCCGAGCAGGCCCTGGGCATAGAGCAATGCGGAAAGCACCGAGGCCGCGAATTTCGTTTTCATCGTTCCAACTCCCCAGAAATGCCAATTCTTCAAAATGTCGCGGGTCGCTTCAGGAAACTCCCGAAGTGCCCGCGCCGCCCACGGAGCCCCCCGTCGCGGCGCGGGCCTTCGGTCCTCTCGGCAGCAAGTTGCCGGAGGGGCCGCGCAATGCCAGCAACCGAAGGCCAACCCGCCAGAGGGCCATCAATCGGGCGATGCGCAGGCTGGAAACAATCCAGACCGTGGCGGAAAACAGAGCGACGTGCAGGGTAGAGATCTCACTCGAACTCATCGCCGCCAGCCTTGCCGCGGGGCCACCGGCAACCGTGCCGACACCGCCGATGACCGCTGCCGTGATGCTGATCCTGAAGAGCCAGGACTGTGTGTTCGTTTTCGTTCCCATGGTCGTTGCCGTCTGCTTTCGTTGCGTCAACTTTGCTTCCGGCCCGTATCCGCATCATGCCGCCTGAAGCAGCGTTTTGTTGCAGGTTGGTTTCGAGATTGAGCTCTACCCTTTCATATAGAAGGTATTCGAACTTTCGTTTCGCGGGAAATACGTATGTGTGCTGTGTCTCATTCCGTTTTGCGGGCGAGGCCGCTGTCGCCATGACCGCCTGCTTGTTAACCAGAGGAAACAGATTCGAAACACAAACGAGCATTTCGCGAAATCTCTTCGAAACATGCCGCAGCGATAAGCCGCTCATCGAATTGCAGCCGGCCGAACCGGCAGAGAGAGGGGACATTATGCACACCACCATTTCCGCCAAGCTCATCAACATCACCGCCGCCGCGCTCACGGGTGCAGCACTTCTGTTCGGCGCCAACGCAGCGCACGCCGCCAACAAGATCGTGGCGCGGGTCTCGCTTTCACAGCAGGTCATGGAAGTCTCGGTCGATGGCCGGCCGACCTTCGCCTGGAAGGTTTCCACCGGCGACCGGGCGCATGTGACGCCGACGGGCTCGTTCAAGCCGACCCGCATGCATGAGATGTGGTATTCGAAGAAGTACGACAACGCGCCGATGCCGCACTCGGTGTTCTTCAGCGGCGGCTACGCGGTGCACGCCACCTATGCCATCAAGCGCCTCGGCCAGCCGGCCTCGCATGGCTGCGTGCGGCTGCATCCCGATAATGCCGCCGATTTCTACCAGCTTGTCGAGACCTTCGGACCCGACAACACCAGCATCGTCATCGTCAAGTAGCAGGCTGAGGAACGGGGCCGGCAGACTGTCGTGCCTGTTCAGGACTCCCTCCGGAACATTCCGGCGGTATTGAGCACCGCTCAAACCAGCGGTATCGAGCGCAGCCAAAAAAAGAGGCCGGGATTTTTCCGGCCTCTTTTTTGTTCTTCGGTTTTCTATCAGTCCTGGAGTGCCGGCATCAGCTTGGGATCCGGCTTTTCCGCCAAATGCGGCAGATCCTTGCTGGCGATGAACGTATAGAACATGGGCACGACGAAGAGCGTGAACATGGTGCCGACCAGGATGCCGGTGAAGATGACCAGGCCCATCGAGTAGCGGGCCGCCGCACCCGCGCCGCTCGACGTGATCAGCGGTACCACGCCAAGCGCCATAGCCGCCGTCGTCATCAGGATCGGCCGCAGCCGCACCTTGGCCGAGGCGATGATGGCGTCACGCCGCCGCATGCCATGCGCCTCACGCTGCTGGTTGGCGAATTCAACCAGCAGGATGCCGTGCTTGGTGATCAGGCCGATCAGCGTGATCAGGCCTACCTGCGTGTAGATGTTGAGCGTGCCGAGGCCGAGATTAAGCGGCACGATCGCGCCGAAGATCGACAGCGGCACCGCCATCATGATGATCAGCGGGTCGCGGAAGCTTTCAAACTGCGCCGCCAGCACCAGGTAGATGACAATGACGGCCGCTCCGAAAGCGATCAGGATGGTGTTGCCCTGTTCCTTCTCCTGCCGCGACTGGCCGGAATAGTCGATGAAGAAGGTGTCGGGCAGGCTCTCCCTGGCAATGTCTTCGAGGACTTTCAAACCGTCGCCTGTGGTGACGCCGGGCAGCGGCAGTGCGGAGATGGTCGATGAATTCAGCTGGTTGAACTGTTCGATTGCCGCCGGCGACGCATTGTTCGAAATCTTCACCACCGCCGACAGCGGCACCATCTCGCCCGTGACGCTGCGCACGAAATACTGGCCCAGCTTTTCGGGGTTGTCGCGGAACTCCTGCGGCACCTGCGGAATGATGTCGTAGCTGTTGGAGTCGCGGTCGAACTGCGCCACTTCGGCGCCGCCGACCAGCAGTGTCAGCGTCCGGCCGATATCGGCGATCGGCAGGTTCAGCGCCGCCGCGCGGTCGCGGTCGATGGTTACCGTCACCTGCGGCGAATCGTAAGACATCGAGTTCTGCACGACGATGAAGCGGCCGGAGGCCTGTGCCTTGTTCTTGATCTGCTCGGCCGCCTCGTACACTTCCGCGGAATCGCCGGTCGAACGCACCACCAGGGCGATCGGCAGGCCGCCACCGGAGCCCGGCAGCGTCGGCGGTGCGAAGACGAAGGCCTGGACACCCGCCACCTTTGCGATACGAGCGGTAATGTCGGCCTGCAGTTCCTTGGAATTGCGCTTGCGCTCCGCCCAATCCTTGAAGGCAAAACCGACAAAAGCGCTGTTCGTGGTGCCACCGAAGGCGACCGCCGAGAACTGCGCCCGCGTTTCCGGAATATCTCTCACCAGGCCGAGCATCTGGTTCACATAGGTTTCGGTATAGTCCGATGTCGCATAGGTCGGCGCAGTCACCAGCGAGAGCAGGAAGCCCTGGTCCTCTTCCGGCGCCAGTTCACTCGATGTCTTGGTGAACATGAAGCCGGTCACGCCGACCAGCGCCAGCACGATGATCAGCGTCAAAGGACGATAATTCAGCGAGCCGGTGACGGCCCGCTCATAGACATGCTCGACCCGCGCGAAAATGCCGTCGACAATGCGCTGGAAACGGCCTGGTGTACCCGCCTTCAAGAGGCGTGCCGACATCATCGGGGTGATGGTGACGGCGATGATACCCGACAGCACCACCGAGCCGGCGAGCGTGACCGCGAATTCGCGGAACAGCGCGCCGGTCAGGCCGCCGGTGAAGGCCAACGGTGCGAACACGGCGGCCAGCGTCATGGTCATGGCGACGATGGCCGAGGCGATTTCACGCATGCCGCTGAACGAAGCCTGCATTGGCGACATGTGGTCTTCTTCCATGTGGCGGTGGATGTTTTCCACCACCACAATGGCGTCGTCGACGACAAGACCGATCGCCAGCACCATGGCTAGCAGCGACAAAAGGTTGATCGAATAGCCCACCGCAAACAAAAGGAAGCAGACGCCGATCAGCGACAGCGGGATGGTGATGATAGGCATCATCACCGAGCGGAACGAGCCAAGGAACAAAAGGATGACCACAATGACGATGGCAACCGCTTCAGCGATGGTCTTGAACACCTCCTCGATCGAGGCGCTGATCTGTCCGGTCGCGTCGTAGACGACCTCGATCGTCATGCCTTTCGGCAGCGTTTCCTGAATCTGCGGCACGAGCTTGGTGAGCGCTGCCGCGGTGGTCAGCGGGTTGGCCGCCGGGGTCGGGAAGATGGCGAGGAAGGTGCCGGGCTTGCCGTTGAAGGAGACCCTGGTGTCGGTATTCTCCGCGCCGAGTTCGACGCGGGCCACGTCGCGCAGCCGAACCACATTGCCGTCGGTCGAACGCAGGGGCAGTTCGGCGAAGGCTTCCGGCGTCTGCAGCGTCGAGCGCACGGTGATCGACGAGACGACATATTCGTTCTGGGTGTTGCCAGGCGCCGACAGGAAGTTGGAATTGTTGATTGCCGCCAGCACTTCCGCCGCCGTCACGCCGCGCGCGGCAAGCCTGATCGGGTCGATCCAGACGCGCATCGAGTATTGTTGGGCGCCGAAGATCTGCACGTCGGCGACACCTTCGACTGTCGACATGCGGGGCCTGATGACGCGCTCGATATACTCCGTCAGCTGCTCCTTCGTCATGTTCGGATTCTGCATCGAGATGTACATCATCGCGAATTGCTGGCCGGTGCCCTTGACGATCACAGGGTCCTTGGAGGCGTCCGGCAAGGTGCCGCGCACGCCCTGGACCTTGGACAGCACCTCGGTCAGCGCCACGTCGGGGTTGGAGCCGAGCTTCATCTGCACCGTCACGGTGCTGGAGGATGGACGGCTGGATGAGGTGACGTAGTCGATGTTTTCCGTCGAGGCGACGGCACGCGCGATCGGGGCGGAAATGAAGCCCTGGATCAGGTCGGCGCTGGCGCCCGGATAGGCCGTCGTGATGGTGATCGCGGTTTCGTCTACCTTCGGGTACTGCCGGATGGACAGGTTGAAGATGCCCTGGAAACCCAGGAGCAGGATCATGCAGGCAAGGACCGTCGACAGGACGGGCCGGCGAATGAAAAGATCGGAAAAGCTCATTGCTGGTCGGCCTGCTTGTTCGCCGATTTGGTCGGATCGATGGTGTTGTCGACGTTGACGGTCATGCCGTTGAAGAGGCGGTTCTGACCGGCGGTGACGACCTCCTCGCCAGCCTTCAGCCCTTCGACGATCTCGACCATGCCTTGATTGCGGCGGCCGGGCTTGACGAAGACCTGCGACAGCACCAGCGCGGGCTTGTCGCCTTCCGCCGCCGGCTTGGCCGGGTCGGTCGCGGGTTTGGTCGCATCGGGAGCGGCCTTGTCCGCTGGCTTGGCCGCATCGGCGGCAGGCTTCGTGGCATCAGCCCCCGGCTTCGTCGCATCGGCTGCTGGTTTCATGGCATCCGCAGGCTTGGCATCCGCGGGCTTGGCGTCCGCCGGTTTGTCGCTTGCGGCGGCGGGCTGGGCCGGGGCGGCCACTGCGGGCTTGGCCGGCTGCACGACGAAAATAAAGTCGCCATAGAGGCTGGTGGTCAGCGCCGTCTGCGGCAGCGACAGGACATTCTGCTCCTCGGGCAGTTCGACGCGCACTTGCACGAACTGGCCAGGGGTCAACTTGCCGTCGGGATTGGCGACTTCCGCCCGGATGTTCACCAGCCGGCTGGACGGGTCGATCTTGGGGTCGATGCCGCGAATGGCGCCGGCGAACGGCATGTCCGAGCCGCTCAAGCCCAGCCGAACCGTCTGACCGATCTTGAGCAGCGGCAGCTGCTGTTCGGGAACCGAGAAGTCGACCCGCATCGTGTCGAGATCCTGCAGCGTCACCACCGAGGTGCCGGGCGACAGATATTGGCCGAGGTCGATCTTCGGGATGCCGACCGTGCCGGCGAAGGGCGCCGTCAGCTGCTTCTGGTCGAGTACGGCCTGCAGCCTGGTGACCTGGGATGCCGAGGCCGAGGCTGCCGCCCGCGCCGTGTCCAGCGTCGAGTCGGAGCCGACGCCACGCTTGGTCAGTTCGATGGCGCGGGCCAGCGATGTCTGATCGAGCGCGGCCTGCGCCTTCTGTGCGTCGAGATCGGCGCGCTCGACGGCATCATCGAGCTGCAGCAGAACTGCATTGGCCGCCACTTTCTGGTTCGCATGGAAAAGGATGTCCTTGACGATGCCGGTGGTCTCGACTGTCAGGTCGACACCGCGCACCGCCTTGACCGTACCGATCGCCTCGACGCCTGGTGTCCAGCTCGACGGCGTGGCGATGGTCGTCGACACGGTCGCCGCTGGCGGCTTCATGGTGGCGAAATACTGCTTGATGCCGTTGTCGCGCAGGAAGTTGAAGCCGACGATACCGCCGACCACGATGACGAGCACAGCCAGGACAACAATGATGAGAAAGATACGAAGTATGCGCTTGAACAAGGAAGTCCCCTCAGTCGAAATCCGGCGCGAAGCGCGGACATCGGGACACATATCGACTGCGGGTCCCGATTTCAAATAGTGGCGGTCTTACTGTACCGTCTGGACGGTCTTGTCAATTGGGCCTAAGCTTGCGAAGGGAGGCGCCATGAGAGCCCAACGACCGAATTCGCGCGAGAAGATACTCGCTGCGGCGGCTGATGTTGCCCGGGAATCCGGGCCCGGCAGCCTGTCGCTGGAAGCGGTGGCCAACCGCGCCGGCGTGTCGAAGGGCGGGCTGCTCTACAATTTCCCGACCAAGGCCAAATTGATGCAGGGTCTGGTCGAGGGCTATCTGCGCGATTTTGAGCAGGCGCTGGAAGCAGCCAGCAGCAACGACGATGGCAAAAATCCACTTGCCGTATATATCAGGCTGTCGGCCAATGATTGCGAGGAAAAGCAGCCCTCGGCCTCCTGGATCTTTTCGGCGATCGCCGAGGACCCCGATTTCATGACGCCGATAAAGACATTCAAGCGGCAGCTTTTCGAACGGCTGAAGGGCGAGACGCCGGATCTGAAGTCGCTGCTGGTCTGTTATCTCGCCATCGAGGGGCTGCGCAGCATGAACCTTTTCGATTCCGACGTGCTGTCGAAGGACGAGCGCGAGCTGCTGGTCGCATCCCTGCTGGAGATCGCCAAGTAGGCGGCATCAAGAATGACGGCTGCTGCGGGCACTCAAACCACTGCGCGTTCGATATCCCGGCGCAGGACGATTGCGGTTGTCAGGTCCTCGACGCCACCAAGCGTGGCAATGAGGTCGCGCACCGTGTTGAGCCTGTCGATCGACGGCACCTCGACCTCGACGATGAGATCAAGCTGGCCGCTCACCGACGACACGCGCCGGACTTCCGGATAGCGCGCCAGCTGGTCGAGAATGCCGATTGACGGCGTGCGGATCAGCGTGACCAGCAGGAAAGCGCAGACCAGTCCGGCGTCCATCTGACCGATATCGGCCCGATAGCCCCTGATGACGCCGCTCTTTTCCAGCGAGGCCACCCGCTCGCTCGTCGCGCTACGCGACAGGCCGATGCGCCCGGCAAGTGTCTTCAGCGGGATGCGGGCCTCCTTCGACAGAATGGCGAGGATGTCCCGGTCCTTGGCGTCCAGTTCTTTCATGACGTCACGCTCCCAAGCGGTTCCGTTAATGTGCCGGTCAATGCAGTCATTGTGCCGGCGCAACCGACGCTTTGCCGGATGCCCGATTTTTTGACCCATGCCAAGCTTGGACAAAGCAGATCCGGAATCCCGATGACCAACGTCTCATACCCAGCGCCTCAAGTCTCGCAGGACGAGGCCGTCAATATCGCGACGCGGCACTTCGGCATTGCCGGCAGCGTCACGCCGCTCGACAGCGAGCGCGACCGGAATTTCAAGCTGACCGCGCCGGACCATTCGCTGTGGATCCTGAAAATCGTCAACGCCAGCGAGCCACTCGTCGAGAGCGAATTCCAGACGGCATTGTTCGATCATCTCGAGCGCAACAGCCCGGGTCTCGCCGTGCCGCGTTTGAGGAAGACGGTACAGGGCGCTTCGCTCGCCCATGCCAGGGGTACGGACGGCGAGGATCATGCCGTACGCCTGGTGTCGTGGCTTCCCGGCCAACCGATGGCCGAGAGCCAGACCACTCCAGCGCTGCTTGAAAGCCTGGGCGGTGCGCTCGGCCGGCTGGACCGCGCCCTGCAGGGCTTCATCCACCCCGGCGCGTTGCGCACGTTCGATTGGGACATTCGCCAGGCGGGTGCCGCGCGGCAACGCGTCCACCACATTGATGACGAACAGGACCGCGCCCTGCTCGAACGGCTTCTCGATCATTTCGATGCCGTGGTGGCACCCCGGCTGCCGGTGTTGCGGGCGCAGGTCATCCACAACGACGCCAATGACTGGAATGTGCTCGTCGATCCAGCGATGCCCGAGCGTGTCGCAGGGCTGATCGATTTCGGCGATGCCTTGCACAGCGTGCTCATCGCCGAGGTTGCCGTTGCTTGCGCCTATGCCATCCTCGATGCCGAGGATCCGATCGGCGCCGCCGCACGGCTGGCCGCCGGATTCCATGCGGAATATCCGCTGCGGGAGGAAGAACTCGACCTGCTGTTCGACCTCATCGCGATGCGTCTCGTCACCTCCGTGACGCTGTCGGCCGCGCGCAGGGACCGTACCGCCGACAATCCCTATCTGTCGATCTCGGAGGCACCGGCCTGGCGATTGCTGCGTCGCCTGGACAGGATGAACCGGCGCTTCGCCACGGCGATCCTGCGCCAGGCCTGCGGCTTCGAGGCCGCTCCTGGTGCGCGAGCGGTGACAGGCTGGATCGCGGCAAACCGCACGCGGCTCGCGCCGGTCCTCGACCGTCATCCGGCGACGCTTGCCAAGGCGCTGGTGCCTTACGGCGATCCGCACAATCCAATGACGGTGACATCGGCGGCGCAGCAGCCCGACAGGGCCACCGCATGGTGGGATGCCTATTGCGCCGAGCATGGCGTTGCGCTCGGCATCGGCCCATGGGGCGAAGCCCGCACCGTCTACACCAGCGACATCTTCCAGTCGCGTTTCGTCGAGGGCGCGCGCCGCGCCAACCATCTCGGCCTCGACCTTTTCATGCCGGCGGGCACACCGCTTTACACGCCGCTGGCCGCCACGGTCAGAAGCGTCGAGATCGAGGAGGATCCGCTCGGCTATGGCTGCCTGGTGGCGCTTGAGCATGCGCCGCCGGGATGCCCACCTTTCGTGACCCTGTGGGGACACATGGCGCATGAGGCGGGACGAAGGCTGAAGGCCCGCGACCGTCTGGAAGCGGGCGCGCTTGTCGGCGAGATGGGCACATCAGCCGAGAATGGGGGCTGGGCGCCGCATCTGCATTTTCAGATATCGACGGATACGAGCCTTGCCGCACGCGACATTCTTGGGGTCGGCGAGGAGCGTTATCTGGACGTGTGGAAGGAACTGTTTCCGGATGCCGCCGATCTCGCCGGCATTCCGCCGGAAACCTTCCGGCAGAGCGGCCGTTCCCGCCCGGAAATCGTTGCTGCGCGCAAGGCGTCGCTGCTGCTCAATCTCTCCATCTCCTATTCCGAGCCGATCAAGTTCGTGCGCGGCGAGGGCGCCTGGCTAATCGATGACCGCGGCCGCGCCTATCTCGACTGCTTCAACAATGTCTGCCACCTCGGCCATGCCCACCCCGACGTGGTCGAGGCGATCGCGGGCCAGGCGGCCAAGCTCAACACCAACACGCGCTATCTGCACGACGCCATCGTCACCTATGCCGAACGGCTGACAGCGACGCTGCCCGCCGGCCTGTCGGTGGCATCCTTCGCCTGCTCCGGCAGCGAGGCCAACAGCCTGATGCTGCGCATGGCACGGACCCATACCGGCCGCAGCGAGGCGATCGTGCTCGACTGGGGCTATCACGGCACGACGCAGGAGCTGATCGACCTCAGCCCCTACAAATACAAGCGCAAGGGCGGCAAGGGGCGGCCGGCGCATGTGTTCGAGGCGACCATTCCCGACAGCTACCGCGCCCCTGCCGAATGGCCGGTCGGCGAACATGCAAAACGCTTTGCCGAAAGCGTCGCCGAGCAGATCGCTGAGATGACCAGGCAAGGCCGAGCGCCTGGCCTGTTCCTGGCGGAATCGATCCCCAGCGTCGCCGGCCAGGTGTTCCTGCCGGAAGGCTATCTCAGGGAAGTCTACGCGATGGTGCGCGCTGCCGGCGGCATCTGCGTGGCCGACGAAGTGCAGGTCGGCTTCGGCCGCGTCGGCAGCCATTGGTGGGCTTTCGAGACCCAGGGGGTGACACCCGACATCGTCACCATGGGCAAACCGATCGGCAACGGCCATCCGATGGCGGCCTTGGTGACGACATCAGAGATATCGGCCTCGTTCAACAACGGCATGGAGTATTTCAACACATTCGGCGGCAATCCGGTGTCCTGCGCGGCCGGGCTTGCGGTGCTCGATGTCATCGAGCGCGACGGGCTCAGGCACAATGCGCTGGAGATCGGCAACTATCTCATGGCGCGGTTCAAGGCCTTGCAGGACCGTTACGACATCATCGGCGATGTGCGCGGCCAGGGCCTCTTCCTCGGCATCGAACTGGTCGAGGACCGCAAGACCAAGGCGCCGGCGACAGCACTTGCCCGCCGCATCAATGACGGGGTGAGGGCACGCGGCGTGCTGATCGGCACCGAGGGACCGCATGACAATGTCTTGAAGATGCGCCCACCGATGATCTTCAGCCGGGCCAATGCCGATCACCTAGTCGGCGTTCTCGACGAGACGCTGGCGGCGGTTCTGGCGGAAGGGGCTTAGGGCAGATTCCTCGCTCCGCCTCGGCGGCGCGCAAGCAGACTTAACAACAGCGATTTTCAGGAACTTCCGGCGCTTCACGCGCCGGCGGCAGGAGAGGCTTTGCCTCATCAAGGGAGGAAACCATGAGACATGCAATCATAACTGCGCTCTTGCTCGCATCGGCCACAATGGCCTTGCCGGCGAAGGCGGATACATTCGACATCGTCAAGCAGAGAGGCTCGATCCTGTGCGGCGTCAGCCAGGGCGTGGCGGGTTTTTCGGCGCCCGACGACGAGGGCAAATGGAGCGGCTTCGACATCGATTTCTGCCGCGCGGTTTCCGCTGCGGTTTTCGGTGATCCCGACAAGGTGAGCTACGTCGCGCTGTCGACCAAGGAGCGCTTCACGGCGCTGCAGGCGGGTACCGTCGACGTCCTGTCACGTCAGTCGACCTGGACCTTGTCGCGCGACACCGGCTTGGGCATCCATTTTGTCGGCGCCGCCTATTATGACGGCCAAGGTTTCATGGTGCACAAGAACCTCGGCGTCGACAGCGCGCTCAAGCTTTCGGGCGCCACAGTCTGCGCCGAACAAGGCACGACCACCGAACAGAACGTCGCCGACTATTTCACCGCCCACAACATTAAATACGAGGCGGTCGTCATCGATTCCGCCGACAGCATCATCAAGGCGTTCGATAGCGGCCGCTGCGACGTCTACACCACCGACGCCTCGGCGCTTTACGCGCAGCGCCTGAAGCTGACCGATCCTGCCGCTTTCACGGTGCTGCCCGAGATCATCTCGAAGGAGCCGCTCGGTCCGGCCGTCCGCAAGGGCGACGACAAATGGTTCGACATCGTGCGCTGGACGCTGTTCTCGCTGATCGAGGCGGAAGAGGAGGGCATCACGCAGGCCAATGCGGAAGCCTCGCTGAAGTCGCAGAACCCGACGATCCGCCGGTTCCTCGGTGTCGAGGGCGACAACGGCAAGCAGCTCGGGCTCGACGCTGCCTTCGCCTACAACATCGTCGCCAAGGTCGGCAATTACGGCGAGATGTTCGAACGCAATCTCGGCCAGTCCAGCCAGTTGAAGATCGCGCGCGGCATCAATGCGCTGTGGAACGCCGGCGGCCTGATGTACGCGCCACCGGCGCGCTGAAACCTGAATGCCGAACGCCTGTTGGCGTCGGCAGGAGGCGGTGTCTCCGGGCTCTTTGGCCGACCCTGTTCCCCTGACCGGCGGGGCGGTGATGTGTGCATCATCGCCCCCGCCGCCGTTTCAATCTTGTATGGAATGATGGCTATAAAAACGTTTTTATTGTTCTTGAAAACGTTTTTATCCGATGCTATGGATGTTGACCTAAGGGATAGCGACCATCCATGGCAGAGAACACGAAATCTGAAGGCCGAGTGCTTTCGCCGACGATCAAGACATTGGCGGCCCACACCGGTTTTTCGATCGCTACTGTTTCAAAGGCCCTGCACGGTTCGCCCGTGGTTGCGCAGCAGACCAGGGACGCCATCGTCGCCGCCGCGCGGCATCTGGGTTATCAGGCGAACACCCGAGGCATGGCGCTGAGGACCGGCAAGACCTATCGGGCGGCTGTGCTGATGCCGATAACGTCCGCGGCCGGCTATGAATGGGACGGCGTTGAATACACACAGATCCTGAGCGGCATAAGCCAGTCGCTGGAAAACAGCGACTATCAGCTGTCCGTGCACGGTTTCCGGGATTTCGGCGACGCCTTCGACACGGCGCGGCGCATCGTCGACCAGAGCGCGGCCGACGGCCTGGTCTTTTCCGGCGTGCAGGCCGACGATCCTCGCATCGACATGCTGGTCGAACGCGATTTTCCATTCGTGTCGCTCGGCCGCTGTCGCAAGCCGCTCACCTATGCCCATGTCGATGTCGACAATGAATGGGCGGCGTTCACCGCCACGGCGCGGCTGATCGCGGGCGGACATAGACGTATCGCCCTGATCAACGCAGATCGCCGTCTATCCTACGCCCTGGACAGGATCGACGGATTCTCGCGTGCGTTTGACGAGGCGGGGCTTGCCGCATCCATGGACCTTGTGGCCGACGGCGATCTGTCGACCCGCTTCGGCCGTGACAGCGCGCTCAGGCTTCTTCGCCTGCCCAGCCCACCGACGGCTTTGGTGTGCATCAACGAATCCACCACGCTCGGCGTCCTGTCGGCGCTGGGCAGCCTTGAGCGGCGGGTCGGGGTGGATGTCGACGTCATCGCCTATGACGACATCAACGTCAGCGCCTACTTCACCCCGCCGATCACGACATTCTACCAGCCAATCGAACTCCTCGGCCGCAAGCTCGGCGAGTTTCTGCTGCGGCGCATGGCGGGCGAAGACCCGGCAAAGCTCACCATGGTCTCGAGGCCCGAGCTCATCGGCCGGCAGCCGGACAATCTCGGCGGACGCAACCGCCGCTAATCATCAAATGGGAGGAAGAGCATGAAGAAGATCCTGATCGGACTTGCGCTGGCGCTGTTGACGGCCGGCACTGCCGGCGCCGCCGACCTCGGCGGCAAGGTGCTGAAGGTGGGTTCCGACACCACCTCGCCGCCGATGGAAAGCGTCGACACGGCGACCGGCCAGATCGTCGGTTTCGATGTCGATGTGATCAAGGCGGTCTGCGGCAAGATCAACTGCAAGGCTGAATTCGTCACCACCGGCTGGGACGGCATTTTCGCAGCCCTCGACCAGGGCAGTTTCGACTTGGTCGCCTCCGGCGTCTCCATCACCAAGGAACGCAAGAAGGCGATGGATTTCTCGGACCCCTACATCATCAACAGCCAAGCTGTCCTCATGCGCGTGGAAGACGAGGGCCTGTCCATCGATGATTTCAAGGCGAAAGGCAAGAAGCTCTCGGCGCAAGCCAACACCACCGATTCGCAGGTCGCCGAAGGCATTGTCGGCAAGGACAATGTGGTCGCGTATGACAGCTTCGCGGCCTCCGTCATCGCGCTGAAGAACAAGGATGTGGACGGCGTTGTGATCAACGGCGCCAACGCCTCCGCCTATGAAAAGGAATTCGCGGGCGAACTGGTGGTGCCGATCAGGAACCTTCAGTCCGATCCGCTGGGGCTGGTCTTCCGCAAGGGCGACGAGAATGTCGCCGCTTTCAATGAAGGACTGAAGGCGATCAAGGCCGATGGCAGCCTCGATGCGCTGATCGCCAAATACTGGGGCGCAAAATAGCGGCTTGAACGCTCCGGCGCCTGGCGCCGGAGCATTCACTAGGGAGACGGGACCGGATGCAGTTTCTGATGCGCCTGCGACCGAGCAATCTGATCATCGTCGCGGCATTGCCGTTCATCGTCTATCTCTTTGCTTCGTCGGTGAACTACCAGCGCTCGCTTCGCGCCATCCTCGGCGTGGAGAACGGCTCTTCGGCCTTTGTGCCTGGCTTCCTGACGCTGGCCGTCGCCTTTGTCGCCGGCCTTGCCGTGGTCGTGTTCTCGCGCGCTTCGTCGCGGTCGCCTCGTCTTGCGGCGGTTGCCGCCGGGGCCAATCTTGCCGCCGCGGTGGTGCTGGCGACAACCGGTCTGGTCTATCCCTTTGTGGCATCGGTCGTGGCGAACGCTGTCGATCCGTTCACCTCCGATCTGGTGGTTCAGGGCGTCACGCCGCGCCGATTGACGGATGCCGCCGACATCATGGTGAGCGGCGAGGCCACACTCGTGTTGCGCGTATATCTCGGCCTCACGGTCGTGATGCTCGGCGCGTTCTTCATCACCGCCCGTAACGGGACCGGCAACGTGATGCACCGTTTTACCCGCCTTGCGCTTGCGGCGGTGAACGGCGCCGGGCTGGTCTTCATCCTGCTTTTCGCGCATATCGCATTCGCGGCGGGTGTTGCGACGACGATCCGCGCGGCCGTCGCGGCCTACCTGCTGGCGGCAATGATGGGACTGCTCTGGGTTGGGCTGCTCAAGCTCAAATACAGCTGGCGGGCAGACCTGACCTGCATCGCGGCAACCATCCTCATGATCTGTGCCGCAGCATGGTTCCTGCTTCAGCCGCGCGACAGTTATGTGCTCGTGGGGTCTCTCGCCGGCAAGGTCGCGGTCACAACCGGCACGCCATCCGGGATCCTCGGCGCCGTCCGCTACGGGCAATTTCCCGGTGGCCCCGATACCGATGTGCCGCTGCGAACCTTTCGTGGCCCACCGGAAGCGATCGATGCGATCGGCAAGATCCCCGATGTCAGTGCAGCGCTTGTGCCGGTCGCAACAGCGCCGGGCAGGCTGCCCGTGCTGTGGCAAACGGAGGCGCTGAACGATCGCGACAAGGCGTTCGGCATCACGCTCGCGGTGCTGGCGATCGTGCTTGGCCTGCTGACCTTCGGCGGCCATATCCACCGCAGACATCCACTCTCGATCGGGTCGGAATTCATCGTCGACACGATCCGTGGCATTCCGATGCTGGTTATCGTTCTCTATGTCGGCCTGCCGCTCGCCGGCGCGCTCAAGGATGCGACGCAGGGCGTGGTCGATCCGCCGAACCTGGTGCGCGGCATCGTCGCCATGGCGCTCGCCTATTCGGCCTATCTCGCCGAGATATTCCGCTCCGGCATCAATGCCATTCCCGCGGGTCAGATCGAGGCGGCACACAGCCTCGGCCTCAATGGTTGGCGTACCGCCCGGCTGGTCGTGCTGCCGCAGGCCTTCCGCATCATCATCCCGCCGCTCGGCAACGAACTGATCGCCATCCTCAAGGACACGTCGCTGCTTTCGATCCTGTCGATCCGCGACATCACGCAGCGTATGCGGGAATTCCAGTCGGCAAGTTTCCTGCCGTTCGCGCCCTACAACTCAGCCGCCATCTTCTACATTTTCCTGACGCTGGCCGCGGCAAGCCTCGTCAGCACCATCGAGAGAAAATATGACATCAAGCATCGATAATGCACGCCGGACCCTCAACGCCCGCGCCTGCGGGCTGGCCTTTCCGCAAGGCTTCGTGTTCGGCGCCGCGACCGCGGCCTATCAGATCGAGGGCGCGCCTGACGCGGATGGCAAAGGCGAAAGCATCTGGGACCGGTTCTGCCGCGTTCCCGGTGTGATCATCGACGGCTCCAGCGGCGATGTCGCCTGCGACCACTATCATCGCTGGAAGGAGGATATCGCCGTGCTCAAGGCGCTCGGCCTTGGTGCCTATCGTTTCTCTCTGGCATGGACGCGACTTCTTGCCGAGGGTCGGGGCGAAGCCAACGCCAGAGGCATCGCCTTTTACGACCGGCTGATCGACGACCTGCTTGAAGCCGGCATCGAGCCCTATGCAACGCTCTACCACTGGGATCTACCGCAGGCGCTGCAAGACCGTGGCGGCTGGTACAACCGCGAAACCGCCACCGCCTTTGCCGACTATGCCGGGCTTGCCGCCCGCAGTTTCGGCGATCGCGTCAAGAAATGGACGACGCTCAACGAGCCCTGGACCTTCTGCTGGTCAGGACATGCGACCGGCGAGGACGCGCCGGGATTGCGGGACGGCGTGAAAGGCGGTGTGGCCGCCAGCCATCATGCCTTGCTGGGGCATGGCCTGGCTGTTCCCGTCATCCGGGCCGAGGTGGCCGACGCCTCGGTTGGCGTCGTTTTCGATCTCAATGTGGCGGAAGCTGCCACCGACGATCCGCGCGATATCGCGGCGACACGGCGTTTCGACGGCGCCCAGAACCGCTGGTTTCTCGATGCCGTCTTCAAGGGCGCATACCCGCAGGACATGCTGGCGCTCTACGGCGATCTGTTGCCGCCGATCCGTGCGCAGGACAACGAGATCATCGCCGCGCCGGTGGACTATCTGGGCATCAACATCTACCGCCGCTCGGTGATCGCCGCTGGTGACGAACTCGCGCCGCTCAGCTATCGACGGGTGCAACCGGAAGGCATCTATTCCGCTGTCGATTACGAAATCTGGCCGCGTTGCATGTACGACATCCTGCACTATGTGAACGATCGCTATGCGCCGCCGGCGATCTACATTTCCGAGAACGGCGTCGCCACGACGCCGGAAAAGGTTGGCGAAGACGGGCATGTCTGGGATGATTTGCGTGCCGCCTATTATGTCGACCATCTCGAGCAGGTGGCCAAGGCGGCAGCCGAGGGCGTGCCGGTGTGCGGCTATTTCGCCTGGACACTGACCGACAATTTCGAATGGGCGTATGGCTATACGACGCCCTTCGGCATCACCCATGTCGATTTCGCCACGCAGCAGCGCCGCATCAAATATTCCGGCGAGGTCTACTCCATGATTGCACGGCAGGAGACCGTGCCGGTCGCCAAGAGCGCCTGAGTTGGTGGGAGACGGGCAAGGCGGCCGCACGGTCCTCATAACGGGCGCCGGGCGCGGGCTCGGCCGCGAGCTGGCACGGCAATACGCCCAGCATGGCTGGCACGTGATCGCGTGCGGGCGAACGCTGCCAGTGCAAGGTTTCGAAGATGGAATCGAGTTCCAGCCGCTCGATGTCGCCGATCCGGCTTCCATCTCCGACCTTGCCGTGCGTCTCGCCGGCAGGCCGCTGGATGTGCTCGTCAACAACGCCGCCATCCGCAGCGACATCCCAGGCCTGCACAGTTTCGCCCCGGATGAATTCCTGAAGCTCATGGCGACGAACACGCTCGGCCCGCTGTTGCTGGCGAGGGCGCTGCAACCGAACCTGGTCGCGGGGCGTATGCGGACCATCGCCAATATCGGCAGCCGCGCCGGCTCGATGGCGGAAGGGCTGCTCGATGACTATGACGACGACTATGCCTATCGCTGCTCGAAGGCAGCGCTCAACATGGTCTGCGCCCAGCTGGCGCAGGATTTGCGCGTCGACGGGATAAATGTGTTGTCGCTGCATCCGGGCTGGGTGAAGACCGATATGGGCGGCGATCAGGCGGTGCTGGCGGTCGAGGACAGTGCGCGGGGCCTGCGCACGGTCATCGACAACGCAACGCTTGGGGATAGCGGCTCATTCCAGACATTCGACGGCATACATATCGGGTGGTAGCCGAAGGGTCCCTGTCCATGCCGAATATCCCTCCGGATCTTAACGCGGCGCGGCCGCTGCCGACAGGGCTTTGCCTGTCGAGGGGTCGAACAAGCGAAGTGCTGTCTCATCGAAGGTGAGGCTGTGCTTTTCGCCCTTGGCGACCCGAGACCTTGGCGGCAGGCAGGCCGTCAGCCGCTGCGTGCCGATCCGGGCCGTGGTGACCAGTTCGGGGCCGGTCAGTTCGACAACCTCGATCTCCACGGGCAGTGACAAATCCGTCGCGGCGCCGGTCGCGACGCGAAGCGCTTCCGGCCTGATACCGACGACCACCGGAGCGCCTTCGCTCGCCGCGTTCGCATAGCGTGCCGGCAGAGGGATCCGCACATCGGACTCGGCAATGGCCAGCTTTCCCTCAGCGATCACCGCCTGCAGCATGTTCATCGACGGCGCACCGACAAAGCCGGCGACATAGAGCGTCGCCGGGTCGTTGTAGATCTCCTCGGGCGTGCCAAGCTGCTCGATCCTGCCGTCGCGCATCACAGCGATGCGTGTCGCCAGCGTCATCGCCTCGATCTGGTCGTGGGTGACATAGACGACGGTGGTCTGCAGCATCTGGTGCAGCCGTTTCAACTCGGTGCGCATTTCCAGGCGCAGCTTGGCGTCGAGATTGGACAAAGGCTCGTCGAAGAGAAAAACCTGCGGCTTGCGCACCAGCGCCCTGCCGATGGCGACGCGCTGACGCTGGCCGCCGGAAAGCTGGCTCGGCTTGCGGTCGAGCAAGGCCTCGATCTGCAGCAATCTTGCCGCCTCGTTCACCGCCTTTTCGCGCTCGTCGGCGGCGACGCCGCGCATCTCCAGCCCGAAGCCGATGTTGCGGCGCACGGTCAGGTTCGGATAGAGCGCGTAGGACTGGAAGACCATGGCGATGTCGCGGTTCTTGGGATGGACGCCAAGGATCGAGCGGCCGCCGATCAGCACATCGCCGCTCGTCGCTTCGGCCAAGCCGGCGATGATGTTGAGCAGCGTCGATTTTCCGCAGCCGGACGAGCCGAGCAGCACCAGGAACTCGCCGCTCTGCAGCGCGATGTCGATGCCTTTCAGCGTTTCGACGCTGCCGTAGTTCTTGCGGACGTTGCGGATTTCAAGCGCGCTCATGCATGGATCCCTCGAACTGCATCGGCCCGCCATAGTTGCGGGGCAGAGTGGAAATGGCGCGCGACGCCACCTGCGTCGCGGTATTCAGCGAGGCCGTCAGCGTCTGGTCCTGCGCCAGAGCGGCCAGGAAGGCCGCATTGAAGACATCGCCGGCGCCGATCGTGTCGACGACGCGGACATCGGGCGCCACGGCTTCGACAAGCGCTCCGTCCGGACCGATGGCGATAGCGCCGCGCGGGCCGCGCTTGACGACGAAGGTCGCGCCTTGCCGCATGCTGGAGCGGATCGCGCGCGCGGCCTCCTCCGGGCTTGGCATTCCCGCCAGGGTCACCGTCTCGACTTCGTTGAACAGCGCCAACGCGCAACGTGAAAGCCAAGAGCGCGTCGATGCGCAGTTGGCCTCGGTCCAGCCATCGATCGGCCAGCCGGTGTCGAGTGCCACGGCAATGCCGTGGCTGTCCGCCCAGTCGAAGAAGGCATCATAGTTGCGGGTGAGATCCTCGGTCAGGAAAGAGCCGCACAACAGCGCGTAACCGCTGGAGAGCGCGCTGCCGTCGAGAACCGACAAGACGTCGGCGAGGTTGAAGCGCGGCAGGTGCCCGCGCGTGGTGAAGAAGGTGCGTTCGCCATCCGGGTGGGTCATGCCCACGGACAGTGTCGTGCCTTCGGGTCGGACCGGCCAGGTATCGGCGCGATGGCCAAAAGCCTCGCGCAGCCAATGGCCGAACTGGTCGTCGCCGACATTGGCCGCGATCTCGAAATCGACGCCCAGCGCCTGCCAGGCAAGTCCGGTGTTGCCGGCCTGTCCACCAACGCGCAATTCATCATGGTCGACGACGGTTTCCGTGCCCGCCTTCGGCCATGGCTCGACGGGACCGACGATCAGGTCGACATTGACGTTGCCGATCACAGCAAGCGGACGCATCACTCGCTCCTGGTGATCTTGGTGGAGCGCACAGGCGTGCCGGCATTGTCGACACGGCTGTCGGCGAAGGCGATCATCAGGCGCTGCGCCACCGGCAGCATGGCGAAGACGGCGGCGAGACCCGAAGCCGGCTTAAACGATAGCGTGATGGCACCGGCGACGGGCGATTGCCCTGACGCGTCGAAGATGACGAGGGGTGCGCCCGCCTCGACGACGGAGGTGGCCATGGCGGTCACCAGTTCCGCCGTGGGGTCGTTGCCGCGAAACAGGATGACGCCGATCTTTTGGCCGAGCATCTCCATCGGCCCATGCCGCAACTGGCCGCCCTCGAGCGAAAAGCAGGGCAGCCGCGACAGTTCGGTAAGACCAAGCGCCAGCGCTTCGGCAACGCCTTGCAGGCGGCGGCCGGAGGTGACGATGGTCGAGACCTTCTCCAGTGCCGCGAGTGCCTGTGTGATGTCGTTGTCCTGTGGTTGATCCAGTGCCTCAAGTGCTGCGTTCGGGTCTTCGCCCAGCGCGGCCAGGATGGCCAGGTGCAAGGCGAAGGTCACGGTCAGGCTGCGGGTGGCGGCGAAGGCCAGTTCGGTGCCGCCGGCGCCGATCAGGCAAGGCGCTGTGCGCGCCAGGAACGAGCCGCCTTCGAGCGTCAGGCCGAAGACATCGGCAGCGCTGCCGGCCTCCGCAAACCACCGGACGACCTCGGCGCTCTCGCCCGACTGGGAGGTAACGAGTACCGTCTTGCCGTTCAGCGGCACCGGCTGGCCGAGCTGTTCGGAGAGCGGCAGCGCCAGCGCATCGATGCCGAGGGCACGGTAAAACGGCTCGATGGCGCGCCCGACCGCATGCGAGCCACCCATGCCGAGCAGCAGCAGACGGCCGGTCTTCCTGATCGAGGCCGCGACTTCAACCGCCATGGCAGCGTTGTTCTCGAACGAAGCACGCGCATCGGCATGCTGGCGCGCCATTTCGCGGTCGATGGCGAGCAGCCCCGCCGGTCGAACTTTTGTTGCAGTCATCGTCATCCTTTCACACCGCCGCTGGTCAGGCCCGAAATCAGCGCGCGCTGCATGACCAAGCCGATCAGCACCGGCGGCAAAGCGGCGAGCACGCCTGCGGTGGCGATCAGCCCGTAGTCGGACACACGGCCGCCGGCCAAATCGGCAATGGCGACGGTCAAGGTCTTGGCGCGCTGGTCGGAGGTGAACAGCAGCGCATAGAAGAATTCGTCCCAGGCGAGCAGCACGGCAAACAGCGCCGATGTCGCCATCACTGGTGCGGCCAGTGGCAGCGTGATGATGCGCAGCGTCTGGAACAGGCCGGCGCCGTCGATCATCGCCGCCGCCTCGATCTCGCGCGGGATGGAGTCAAAGCCGGACTTCATCAACCAGGTGGTGAAGGGCGCCAGTATGGTCAGATAGACCAACGCCAGGCCGAAGACATTGTTGAGCAAGCCGAGATGCGACAGGCCCATATAAAGCGGCACGGCGAGCGCCACCGGCGGCAGCATGTAGGTGGCGATGACCATCGACAGCGACCAGCCGATCGCCGGTGTGCGCGAGACCGCCCAGCCGGCGGGGATGGCCAGAGCGAGTGCCGCCAGCGTCGCCATGCCTGATATCTCCAGGCTGTTGCGCAGCGACGAGGTGAAGGCAGCGCCGGCGCTGTTTTCGGCTGTCGACAGCAATGTCTGGTAGCGCGAGAAGTCCGCAACCTGCGGCCACCAGCGCAGCGGCTTGGCGGCGAGATCGGCGGCCGGTGAAATGCTCATGATGAACAGCCAGGCGATGGGCGCCAGGATGATGGCGGCCAGCAGCAGCGCGCAGGCATAGATGAAGATGGTGAAGGCGGGGCTCCTGCGTTCCATCAGGCGGCACTCCCGGCGGTCTTCCTCACCAGTGCCGCATAGGCGACGGCGAGTACGGTGACGAGCAAGGTGACGATCAGCGCCAGCGACGCGCCGGAGCCGGCGCGCTGGAAGGAGAAGGCTTCCTGGTAGACGAGGATCGACAGCGTGCGTGTGCTGTTGGCCGGGCCGCCGCGGGTCATTACCCAGATGATGTCGAAGACCTTGAAGGCCTCGATGGTGCGCAGCACCAGCGCCACCATCAGCGGGCCGGCAAGATAGGGCAGGATGACGAAGCGGAAACGGTTGAAAGGTCCCGCACCATCGACGAGCGAAGCGGCGGTGATATCGCGCGGCACCGCCTGCAAGGCGGCGAGCGCAATCAGTGCCACCAGCGGGAAATTCTTCCAGCAGTCGGCGACGATCAGCGCCGCCAGCGCAGTCCCCGGCTCACCCAGCCAGGAGCGGTAGGCGTCGATGAGATGCAGTTGCGTCAAGGCGGCGTTCAGGGCGCCATATTCGGGATTGTAGATCAGCCGCCACAGCGTGGCGTTGACCACGGTCGGCAGCGCCCATGGCAATATCATCAAGGCGCGCAGGACGGCGCGGCCGTGGAACTGCTGATTGAGCAGCAGGGCCGCGAGAACGCCGATCACCATTTCGGCGGCAACCGAAATCACCGCGAACAGCGTCGTGGTGACCAGCGTGCGCGAGAAATTCGGGCTCGACAGCATGTTGGTGTAATTGTCGAAGCCGACGTAATTACCGCTGGTGCCGACCAGCCTGGCGTCGGTGAAGGACAGGTTGACCGTATCGACTAACGGCCAGCCGATGACGGCGACCATGACCACGAGCAGCGGCAGCATCAGCAGCCACGCGCGGGTCGTCATCCAGGTGCTCGACATCGGAGCAGCCTCTCTTCATTCATGGTGATTTCGGACATAGCACGGGCGGCACTGGGCCGCCCGTAATCGGAGAACAATGCCTCAGAGGCCGCTGTTCTTGGCGGCCGTGTTCAGGGCATCCTCAGGCGAGGACTGGCCGAGCAGCGATTCCTGGATCGCCTGCTGCAGCGCGGTCGACAGCTCCTGGTATTTCGGCGTGGTCGGACGCGGATACATGGCGGCCAGACCGAGCTTGGCGGCGGCGATCAGCTCTTCCTGGCCCTTGGTGACCGCCGGGTCGTCATAGGACGAGGCCCAGATCGGCAGCGAGAGCTTGGCATATTGGTTCTGCGTCGCCTGCGAGGTCATGAAGGCGATGTATTTCCAGGCTTCGTCCGGATGCTTCGAGACCGCGGTGACGCCGAGGCCCATCGAGCCGTTGACGGCCGACACGTCGCTGATGCCCGTGACGCCCGGCGCCGGCACGACGCCGACCTTGCCCACGACCTTCGAGTCCTTCGGATCGTTGGCCATATTGTACATGTAGGTCCAGTTCAGCGCGAAGGCGGCGTCGCCGTTCTCAAAGACCTTGCGCACGTCCTCTTCCAGGAATTCCTTGGAATTCGGGTTGGTGAGGCCGGATTTGTAGCTGTCGACCATGTATTTCAGCGCCGAGAGGCCGCCGCCATTCTGGAAGTCCGGCTTGCCGTCCTTGAGGAAGTCGCCGCCATAGGCGCTGACCAATGTGGCGTAGTCGCAGATCGCCGCTTCGGCCTGCGACCAGCTCCAGGCGATCGGCGTCTTCAGCAGGCCCTTGTCCTGGATGATCTTGGCCTGTGCGCCGAGCTCTTCCCAAGTCTTCGGCGGCGCCTTGATGCCGGCCTTTTCCAGGATTTCCTTGTTGTAGAACAGGTATTTGGTGTCGAGGATCCAGGGCATGCCGTAGTACTTGCCGTCATACTGGACCGTGGTCCAGGCGCCGGGCAGCACGCCCTTCTTCATGTCGTCGGTGATCTTCGACGAGACGTCGACCAACACCTTGTTGGTGGCGTATTCGGCCGGCCAGATGACGTCGAACAGCACGACGTCGTAGCCGCCGCCCGAGCCTTGCGCGAGCACGGTCTTGTCGTGCAGGCCTTCATAGGGAACGAATTCGAGATTGACCTTGACGTCCGGGTTGGCCTTGGTGAAGGCATCCGTCATGGCGCGGACATCGGCCTCGCTGTAGGCAGCCTGCGCCATGAAGAGCGCGTTGAGCGTCGTTTCGGCGAAGGCGTGGGGGACGAGCAGTCCTCCCGCGAAGACCGCGCCGACCAGTGTTTTGGTGATTGTCTTAAGCATCTACTTCTCCCATTTCCGGCGTTGATGGGCCGGCGATGCCGATATTTCGCATCGCCTTCCCGGATCCATGTCGCGTGACCTGATGGTTACCCGGCTGACCAGTGGCGACAGGCTGGGAGCCTTTGCCATCTTATTCTGGGTCATTCGGTTTGCATTAAGTCAACTCGCTTGACTTAATTAGTCGATCAATATTCTAATGGAGTCAAGAGGGGAAACGCCGGTGGACGACATCAGCCCGATCCGCGCCAAAAGCGGCACCAATCAGGAAGGCACCAGCGCGCACAACCGCCGGGTCATGATCGAGGCGTTGCGTCTCAATGGCGCGCTGTCGCGTGCCGACCTGGCGCGGGCGACGCAGCTCACCAAGCAAGCCGTTTCCAACATTATCGAGGATCTCGAAAGCGATGGCCTGGTTGTCGCGCTCGATGCGGTACGCAAGGGCAGGGGGCAACCCTCGACGCCGTACAGGCTGGTGCCCGAAGGCGCCTTCGCCATCGGCCTGCATATCGACCGTCACCTGACACGGGCGGTCGCCGTCGACCTGATGGGCAGCGTGCTGGCGCGGGCCGAGGCGAACCTGCCTTTCGATGAGCCGTCGACGGGCGTCGAGATCATCCTTGAGCTGATCGCTGGTGTCCGTCGCGACCTGGCCAGCATTTCGGCCCAGTCGGAAAAACGGCTGGTCGGTCTCGGCGTTGCCATGCCCGGACCTTTCGGACTGAAGGATTCGGACGACAAATGGATGATGCCGGCCTGGCAAAAATTTCCATTGCTGGAGACGCTGGCCAAAGGCACGGGACTGAATGTCGGCCTGCAGAACGATGCCGCCGCCTGCGCCACGGCGGAGCGCATCGTCGGCGCCGCGCATGGAGTCGATCACGCGGTCTGCCTTTATGTCGGCTACGGCATCGGCGCCGGGCTGATCCTCAATGGCGAACTCTACAGCGGCGGCCACGGCAATGCCGGCGAAATCGGCATGGCGCTGCTGGCGCCGGCCGGCCCCGGTTCGACGCCGCTCGAGCACCGCGCGTCGCTGGCCTCGCTGTACCAGCATCTCGGCCTCAACCCGGCCGACAGCGACATCTACGAACAGATGAACGCCCTGGTGCTGGCCGAGAATCCCGGGATGATGGCCTGGATCGATGGGGCGGCGCATGATCTGCGCTGGAGCGTGCATCTCATCGAAACGATCTTCGATCCGCAGACCGTGATCCTGACCAGCGGCGCGCCGGAAGCGCTGGCGCGCCGGCTTGTCGAGGCGATGCATCCGCTGCTGCCGTCGATCGCCGACCGGCCGGGCCGGAACCTGCCGCGCCTGCAACTCGGCACCACCGACCCTTGGTCGATCGCGCTCGGCGCGGCCGCGGCGCCGATCAGCCGCGCCTTCGATCCGCTGTTCTCGGCGATCCTGAAGACAAGCCCTGGTCCGCTGTAGCAGCGTCGAAGACCTAAAAGTACGTCGCGTCGACCGGCGCGTAGTTCATCCAAACCCGAAGTCACCTTTGGGCGACATGCATTAAAGCCGGCTGTCGTCGTCACACAGGGTTCATCGACCGGACATAGCGTCTTTCTCAGTTCTTTGCTGCAATGCAATAGGAGTGGGACATGGTGGACATAATTTCCAGTGAGGCGGGCATTCCGAGACCGGATCATCCGCTGGATAGTTCGGGCAGCGCCAAGTGGTTCCTGCCGGCCTTCGGCGTGCTGGTTCTGGTCGGCGTGGTCTATGTCGGTTACGCGTTGAGCCAGGATCTGGCGGTGGCCAAGACCGTGCCGTGGATCCTGCTCGGCATCGCCTTGCTGATCGCGCTCGGCTTCGAATTCGTCAACGGTTTCCACGACACCGCCAATGCGGTGGCGACCGTCATCTACACGCGCTCCCTGCCGGCCGAATTCGCCGTCATGTGGTCCGGCGCCTTCAATTTCCTTGGCGTTCTCACCTCCAGCGGCGCGGTCGCCTTCGGCATCCTGTCGCTGCTGCCGGTCGAGCTGATCCTGCAGGTCGGCTCCTCCTCCGGCTTTGCCATGGTGTTCGCGCTGCTGGTCGCTGCCATCCTGTGGAATCTCGGCACCTGGTTCCTCGGCCTGCCGGCGTCGAGTTCGCACACGATGGTCGGCTCGATCATCGGCGTCGGCCTCGCCAACCAGTTCATGGCGGCCGGCAGCGCCACCAGCGGCGTCGACTGGTCGCAGGCGACCAATGTCGGTGTGACCTTGCTGGTGTCGCCGATCATCGGCTTCTTCGCTGCCGCCATCCTGCTCTATGCAATGAAGCTTCTGGTGCGCAATCCGGCGCTCTACGAAGCTCCGAAGGGCAACGCTCCGCCACCCTGGTGGATCCGAGCCCTGCTGATCTTCACCTGCACCGGGGTCAGCTTCGCGCATGGCTCGAATGACGGCCAGAAAGGCATGGGCCTGATCATGCTGATCCTGATCGGCGTCGTGCCGACGGCCTATGCGCTCAACCGTACGCCCGACATCAACTATCTCGAAGCCTACAAGTCGGCTTCGGTCAGCGTCGAGACCGCGTTGGGCAAATACGTCAAGCCCGGTGTCACCATTGCCGATGCGAAGGCCGCAAAGGCGACCGTCCAAGATGCCGTGCGCACGAGGACCTGGAGCGATCAGACGACAGTCGCGCTGCAGACCTACATCCACAACACGACCGCTTCGCTGGGGCCGTATCCATCCGTCGAAACGGTGCCGACCGATCTGGTCAGCAATGCCCGTAACGACATCTACCTGATCGGCGAGGCGCTCAAGCTGATCGACAAGAAGCAGTTGCTGCCAATGGAGGCCGCCGATCTCAAGGCGGTGACTGACTATCACAAGGCCGTCGACAACGCGACGAAGTTCATCCCGATCTGGGTGAAGGTCGCCGTGGCCCTGGCGCTTGGCCTCGGCACCATGGTCGGCTGGAAACGCATCGTCGTGACCGTCGGCGAGAAGATCGGCAAGAGCCACCTGACCTATGGCCAGGGTGCGGCGGCAGAGCTCGTCGCCATGGTGACCATCGGCATGGCAGACCGGCTCGGTCTGCCGGTGTCGACAACCCATGTGCTGTCGTCGGGCGTCGCCGGAACGATGGCCGCCAACGGCTCGGGCCTGCAATGGTCGACAGTGCGCAACCTGCTGCTGGCCTGGGTGCTGACCCTGCCATGCTCGATCACGCTCGCCTTCGTGCTGTTCATCATCTTCCGCCAGGTGTTCTGAGCGGGGCGCAAGAACTCTCAAACAAAAGGCAGCGCCGGTCGCCGGCGCTGCCTTTTTCTTTGTGAGCTATTTGGAGCGCTAGCGGGACAGCACCCCCCTCTGTCCTGCCGGACATCTCCCCCGCAAGGGGGGAGATTGGCAGCTTGACCGTCAGCACCAATCTTTCAACGCTGGTAATTAGCGAAAGCAGGCGAGACATCCGATCTCCCCCCTTTGCGGGGGAGATGTCCGGCAGGACAGAGGGGGGTGTGAAGGAACTCGACGGTGCCTGGTATGGACAGGGTCCTTCGATATTCCTTGCCTGACCTTAAGTCGGATCCTCGCGGTGCAGATCGTGGATGGCAACGCCATCGACATTGGTCGGCATCGTCAGCCATTTGCGATGGCGCAAGGTGCGCTGCGTGTCTTCCAGGCCTGTCTCCCAATGCTCGCGCATCGAAGTGCCGGAGAATTCATAGTCCTTGGCATGCCCCTCATAGCCTTTGTGCTGGTAGATGAGGTGCACGATGTTGACGATGCCGGCATCGGAATAGTCGGCGATCAGCGCTTCTTCCGCCGGCGTCAGCTGCTCCTTCGGCACGCGCTTGAGCGCATCGAGCAGCCGCATCTTCAGGCTATGGATGCGCTTGAAATTGTCGGTGTTCTGGCGCGTGCGGCTGGAATACATGATGTCCTTGTGGCGCGACAGCACGTCCGGCATGCTGCGCGGCAGGACGCCACGGGCGCTGAACAGGTCGACCTGGAACACGAGGGAAGAACGGTCTTCGTCCTGGTCGAGCAGATACTGCAGCGGTGTGTTGGAGACGATGCCGCCGTCCCAGTAATATTCGCCTTCGATGCGGACCGACGGAAAGGCCGGCGGCAGCGCGCCGCTGGCCATGATGTGCTCGGGTCCGATGCGCACCTTCTCGGTATCGAAATAGACGAAATTGCCGGTGCGGACATTGACCGCGCCAACGCTCAGCCGCTTCTTGCCGTCGTTGAGGATATCGAAGTCGATCAGGCTCTCGAGCGTGTCCTTCAGCTCGGCCGTGTCGTAAAAGCTGGTCGCACCCTCCGCGCCTTGCGGCTCGAACCAGGGATTGGGATTGCGCGGCTTGAAGAAGCCGGGCTGGCCCATGGCCATCGTCATCCACGACGAGGTGCGGTTGCGGATGTCGCGGTAGATGTCGCCTTCAGGCGTATAGGACCAGATCTTGCGGCCCGAGATGGTCTGCCAGAACTCTTCCAGCCGCTGCAGGCGGCGGCTCGGCTCATTGCCGGCGATGATCGAGGCGTTGATCGCGCCGATCGAGACGCCGGACAGCCAGCTCGGCTCGCAGCCGGCATCGGCCAGCGCCTGGTAAACGCCGGCCTGATAGGCGCCGAGCGCGCCGCCACCCTGGAAGACCAGGGCGATGCGGTCGTACTGCGCCGAGATCTCCGCGATCGTGGCGGCTGCTTCCTTGTTTCGGTTGCGCTCAAGCACGAATTTTCTCCGGCTGGGTTGTGCTGGTTGTGAGCCGGCTGTGCTCGCTGAGATAGTCGTGCACGACCTCGCCCAAGCCAAGCGTCAGGTCGGCTTTGAAGTGGACGGCGGAGACGATGTCGAGCACCGGCAGCTTCCCCACGTCGGCCATCACATGGGGCCTGAGATCAAGCGCCGCCGGCGCCGTCCAGGCTTCCTTCAGCGTGATGTCGGTAAGGTAATAGCGCACCAGTTCGCAGATGCGCGGCGTGCCGTCGACATGCGGGATGATCTTGATCAGGAAATTGGGAGCGGCGAGCGCTGCGAGCACGGAATCGTGGTCGGCTTCCCGGTGCTTGTAGCCCATCGTGCCGGTGGCGCACAGAACGCTGCCATAGTGCAGCGTACCGACGATCACCTCGCCTTCATGGACGATCTTGGGGTTGGCCAGCTTCTTGGGGAAACCCCAGAGCTCGCGGCCGCCAGCGATCGGCGCGTCGTCGTCGAGATACATCGAATGGACGTAGCCGCCATGCTGGCCCTTATACTTCACCGGGATGACCTGGCCGGTCTCGGTGTAGTCGCCGAAGCCGGTTGAATCAGGCATGCGGATGAATTCATACTTGACCAACGGCTCGTCGATCTCCAGCGGCGCCGGCACCACGGCTTCGAGCGCCTCGCGCGTCGTGCGATAGGTGATGATGATGTATTCGCGGTCGAAGAAACGATATGGCCCGGGCGGGAAAGACGGATTGGTCAGCGGCATCGCATAGGCGCGCTTCACGACATCGGCGATTTCCAAGCTTCTCACCCACTGGTTCAGGAACGATCCATACGAGACGTGCAGGAGGATTATGTTGCACGGCAGCATGACAGTGCCATGTCACGCCGCGCCAATGCCAGCTTCAAGGCGCTCGGAAAGGATCACAACATTGTAATCGCAATGACATATGGTCATGCCATTGTTATGTTGCGGTGCACAAACCATGTGTGCCAACAGTTCCCTCACCTGTCGCGAGATCTCCCATGGGTTCCCTATCTTCGAAGAATGCGCTCGTCACCGGCTCGACCAGCGGTATCGGCCTGGCCATCGCTCGCGCCTTTGCCGCCGAAGGCGCCAACGTCACCATCAATGGTCTCGGTGACCCGGCGGCCATCGAGCAGGAGCGCGCCGGTATCGAGAAGGATTTCGGCGTCAAGTGCCGCTACTCCGACGCCAACATGATGGACGGTGCCGCGGTGAGCGCCATGGTGCATGACGCCGAGGCGGCGTTCGGCAGTCTCGACATCTTGGTCAACAATGCCGGCATCCAGCACGTCGCGCCGATCGAGGAGTTTCCCGACGACAAATGGGAAGCCATCATCCGCATCAATCTTCTGGCCGCCTTCTATGCCATCAAGGCGGTGGTGCCCGGCATGAAGGCACGCAAATGGGGCCGCATCATCAACACGGCATCGGCGCATGCGCTGGTCGCCTCGCCGTTCAAGTCGGCCTATGTCTCGGCCAAGCACGGCATTGCCGGCCTGACCAAGACTGTGGCGCTCGAAACCGCGCAGGACGGCATCACCGTCAACGCCATCGCGCCGGGCTATGTCTGGACGCCGCTGGTCGAAAAGCAGATCCCCGACACGATGAAGGCGCGCGGCATGACCGAAGAGCAGGTCAAGCACGACGTGCTCTTGGCCGCACAGCCGACGAAGGAATTCGTCACCGTCGAGGAACTTGCGGCGCTGACGCTGTTCCTGTGTTCGGATGCGGCCAGGCAGATCACCGGCACGACCTTGCCGATGGATGGCGGCTGGACGGCACAGTAGAGGGTCCATCGAGGCGTTCCATTTGTCCGCCGGTGCCGCCAGGTGCCAGCGGGAAAACACTGCGGTCAGGTCCATGAAAATTATCCAGCTCTCCGATCCGCATCTGATGACGCCGGGTGGCCTTCTCTATGGCTCAGATCCGCTGACAAGGTTGGAGGCCTGCCTTGCCGACATCGGCAAGAACCATGCGGATGCCGAACTGGTGGTGATCTCAGGCGACCTGACCAATGACGGCGAGCGCGCCGCCTATGCGGCGTTACGGGAGAGGCTGGCGCAATTTTCTCCGCCCTGCCGGCTGATGCTCGGCAACCACGATGACCGGGCGTTGTTTTTCGAGATGTTCCCGGAGGCTGCCACCGAGCGCGGGTTCGTGCAGAGCGTGTTCGACGGCAGCGAGGGCCGCCTGATCCTGCTCGACACGCTGGACAGCGGCCATGTCGAGGGCAGGCTTTGCGCGGCCCGGCTCGAATGGCTGGATGAAAAGCTCGGGGAAGCGCGCGGCCCGGTCTTCCTGTTCATGCATCACCCGCCTTTCCGCATACACATGCCGGTGCTCGACGAGGTCAGGCTCGCCGACGCCGATGCCTTCCACGACGTTCTGTCGCGCCATGGCAATGTCGGCCACATCTTCGCCGGCCACGTCCATCGGCCGATCGCCGGCAGCTGGCGCGGCATACCGGTCAGCACGCTGCGCAGCACCAACCATCAGACCGCACTCGATTTTTCGCAGAGCTGGAGCCTGGGCCACGAGCCGCCGGCCTATGCCGTGATCTTCATCGATGCGGATGGGGTGATCGTGCATTTCCACGATTTTCCCGTCGCCGGCTAATGCATATGCCGCCAACAGGATCAGGGCGCTGACCCGCCATTCCAGCTCGCAGAATGGCTGTCGTAACTGTGATCTGATCCCCGCATCATCCCCGTGAAAATTATTACCGATTTGTAAGGTCATGGGTTAGAACCGCTTTGGGTTCATGCGGGATTGATATGTTGGCTACGATCCTTGGCGCGTTGCGCGCGCTTTTCGTCCTTGCCGCCGGTCTTACCTTTGCGATGTGCGCGGAGGCGCAAGCGGTCGAATTCAAGACCATCACGATCAAGGTCGGCTACGGCCCCGGCGGAGGCTATGACCAGACGTCGCGCGTGATCGCGCGCCATCTTGGCCGGTTTCTGCCGGGCAACCCGGATATCGTCGTTCAGAATGTGCCGGGCGGCGGCAGCCTCAAACTGACCAAGATGGTGCTGGGCAGCGAGCCTGCCGATGGAAGCGTCATCGCTTCGGTCAGCGAGGCCATGTCCTATGCGCCGGTGCTTGATCCGCAGAACGCGAATTTCGACCCGCTTGCCCTGCAGTGGATCGGCTCGCTCGTCAACGAGCCGGCCTATTGCCTGACCGCCAGAAGCTCCGGCATCGACACGATGGACAAGTTCCTGCAGTCCGATTTTCTGATTGGCGCGACCGGCAAGAGCAGCGTGACCTATATTTTCGCGGCACTGGTCAAGAACGGGCTGAAGGCGAAGTTCAAGATCGTCACGGGCTTTGAAGGCACCGCCGATATCGAACTGGCAATGCAGCGCGGCGAGATCGCCGGCATGTGCGGCGTCTCCAGTTACAACATCTCCGAAAACCGCGACACGCTCAACCTCATCGGCACCTTCGGCCAGGGCACAGTTGCAGGCCAGGAGAAGTTCACCGCAGGGATCGAGGACCCGAAGGTCCGGGAAGCGGCCGCGCTCATCGAGACGGCCTTGCAGTTCCATCACCCGTTGGTTGTCCCGCCGGGAACACCCAAGGAGACGGTCGAGGCGCTTCGCAAGGGGTATATGGAGATGGTCAGGGATCCGGCGTTTTTGGCCGACATCGGCAAGCTTAGCGAAATGACCGTCAACGCCACCAGCGGCGAGGACATAAGCCGGCTCGTGTCGCAGCAGTTGAAGGTGGATCCGGACGTGTTCGAGACCGCCAGAAATCTGGTGAAGTAGATTTCTGGCGAGGCGCAACGGTGGATCTGATCCTTACCGCCATCGTCGAGATGGCCCAGCCATTCCGTATGCTGATGCTGGTGACCGGTGTTTTCGCCGGTCTGATTGTCGGCGTTGTCCCGGGCATCGGTGGGCTGTTCGCGATGGCCCTGCTGATCCCCATGACCTACAATATGGACGCCTATGCCGCCTTCGCGCTGTTGCTTGGCATGGGATCGGTCAACACCACCTCCGACACCATACCCGCGATCCTGTTCGGGGTTCCGGGTTCGGTCGGCGCGGCGGCAACGGTGCTGGACGGCCATGCCATGGCCAAGAAGGGCGAAGCCGCGCGGGCCTTCGGGGCGTCCTATTCCGCGTCGATGATCGGCGGCGTGTTCGGTGCGCTGGTGCTTGCCGCGGCAATTCCCATCATGCGGCCGCTTGTCCTCTATCTGAAGACGCCCGACTTCTTTGCCATCTGCGCCTTCGGCCTTTCCATCGTCGCGATGCTGGCGGGGAGCCAGCCGCTGAAGGGATTGGCGGCGGCCATGTTCGGCATGCTGGCCTCATTCGTCGGCATCGACAAGATCGCCGGCATCGACCGATGGACCTTCGGTGAAATCTATCTCTGGGACGGTCTGCCGGTTGCGCTGGTGTTTCTCGGCCTGTTCGGCCTGCCCGAGCTGGCATCGCTTCTGCTGCGTGGTTCCATCCAGGGCAACGCCGAGAGACCAACCTACGCCGGCATGTGGCAAGGCATCATGGACACGCTGCGGGAGTGGCCGCTGGTCCTGCGCTGCAGCGCCATAGGCTCCTTGCTTGGTGCCGTTCCCGGCGTCGGCATCGCGGTGCTGGACTGGATCGCCTATGGCTATGCGGCGCGCCGGCCAGGCTCCGGACCGAAGTTCGGCGAGGGCAATGTGAGGGGCGTCATCGCCCCCGAAAGCGCCAACAATGCCAAGGAAGGCGGCTCACTGATCCCGACCATCGCCTTCGGCGTGCCGGGTTCGGCCTCGATGAGCATTCTGCTCGGCGCCTTTGTCGTCCATGGGCTCGTTCCAGGCCCTGACATGCTCGGCAAGAATGCTGCGCTGACGATGTCGATGGTGTTCAGCATCGCCGTGGCAAACATAGTGGGCGCGGTGACCTGCCTTGTGCTGACCCGGCCGCTGGCGCGCGTCGCGCAGGTCTCCGCCGCTATACTGGTGCCGCTGGTGGTGACCTTCATCGTGGTCGGCGCGTACCAGACCAATATGAGCGCTTTCGACTTTGCGCTGGTCATCGGTGTCGGCGCCGTCGGCATGGCGATGAAGGAACTCAATTGGCCGCGCTCGGCCTTCTCGCTGGGGTTCGTGCTCGGACCAAGCCTGGAGAATTATTTCTTTCTTGCCTACCAGATTTCCGGCTGGTCATGGCTTGCCCAGCCGCTGGTGCTCATATTGCTCGGCCTGGCCGTGGTAGGTGTCGTCAGGCAGACCCTGTCATGGATCAGGGCCAGAAATCCTGGCGGCCCGCTGCCGCCGGTGCTGCCCGACATTGTCGCGGGCGCAGCCATGACATTGCTGGCGCTCGCCGCACTGGTGACTGCCGCGATCGGCTTCCCCTTCGAGGCCGCCATCTTCCCGATCATCACGGCCGGATTGCTGATGGGTTTTTCGCTGGCGACCACAGTGCAGACAACACTGCGATGGCGAAGGCGGACGCCGTCCACGCCTGTCTCACCTGCGCCCGTGGGGACGCCGGGCGAATGGTCGCCGGCTACGGAACCGACCATGAAGGGCAATCTCGGCGTCCTGGGCCTCTGCCTTGCCCTGGCCGTTCTGATCCTGCTGGTCGGGCATCTCGCCGCGACGTTCATTTTCGTTGCCGGCAGCATCGCGGTGCTTGGGTCGACATCATGGCGGTCACCGCTGACGATCGCCGCCGCCACGACGGTTTTTGTCTATTCGGTTTTCGACATGCTGGCATCCCAGCCATGGCCGACGCCGTGGCTCGCCGGCATCGGAGGGATTTTCTAGATCATTTACCTGCCAGCGTTTCGACCAGCTGGCGGCGCAGCAACTTGCCGTTGTCGCTGTAGGGCAATGAGGCGACGAGCCGGATCTCGCGCGGGCGCCGGTCGGGTGCGATGTTGGCGCGCAGGAAAGCCTGGAACTCCTCGACCGTTCCCTGTTGGGAAACAATGAATACCGCGATTTCCTGCCCCAGGGTCTCGTCCGCGAATCCGGCCACGGCGACATCCTGCACCTTGGGATGGGTGCGGATCAGTTTCTCGAGCTCCTGCGGCGCGACGCTGACGCCGCCGCGAACGATCATATCGGCTTCCCGATCGACGATCGTCACGAACCCGTCCGCGTCCAGGAAACCGATATCGCCGGGGATGCCCCAGTCGGAGCCCATGATCTGCGGATCGACGAACAGGCGGTTGCCAGGCATCAGCACGGCCGAGGCCATGGTCGGTGTCCGCGCCTTGATCAGCCCCCGTTCCCCTTGCTGCAGCACGCGGCCATCGGCGCCGATGATCTCGATCTGCACGCCGGCCACCGGACGGCCGGCACTTTCAGGCTTCGCCAGGATATCCAAGCCCGACAGCGAGGATATTAGGCCGGTGAGGCTTGAGGAGTAGCTTATCCGGTAGCCCGGTGAGAGGTATCGATAGGCGGCGATCTTGTCTTCGCCTTTCGCCGGTCCGCCGACGCTGTAGAGAACGGAAAGTTCGGGAAGGAGATGGGTGGTGCGTTCGCCGGTCTCCTTGACCATCCGCGCTATCACCGATGGCGCCAGCGCCGTGCCGCTTGCCTGGAACGACAGCAGCGCCTCGATGAGCTCCGAGGGCGTGAACAGCGGAGGGAAGAACCGCACGACGCCGCCGTAGAGCAGATAGCCGAAAATCTGGTGGCGCATCGCCGAATAGGACAGGGCCATCGGCGTCAGAAATCGCTTGGCGGTTCCTTCCACCACGCTCCGGCGCGCCGCGACACGCCTGGCGAGCGCCTCATGCGACTGCGTATAGGCCTTGGGGTCGCCCGTGGTGCCGGACGAGAAGATCAGGAAGGCCGGGCTGGACTCATCCATCGGGGTGCTGGCGTTGAAACCTGGCGTCGAGATCGATTTCCAACCGGCGTCAAAGAGCGCGTTCGGGTAGATTTCGTCGCCGGGCATGGCGCGGCTTTCGAAAACCATTTTCAGGCCGAAGTCGCGCGCCTGCCTCGCACGCTGACTTCTGGGTGTTCGAAAATCGACAACGACGGGGGTGGCGCTGTTTCTCCAGCAGGCGAGGATGGACAGGACCACGTCGATATTGTCGACCATGGCGAGGCCGACGCGGTCGCCGGGCTCAATGCCCGACGCGCTGAGATTGGCGGCAAGATGCCCGATCTGGATCAGCGCCTGCGCATAGGTGATCTGCGACCGGTCGCTGACCATCGCGACCTTGTCGCCATGAGCGGCGAAGGCCTCCAGTATCTGCCGGCCAAAACTCATTGCCGGTGCTGGACCGTGGTCGCCCCGGGTCTTTCGGCGAGGAAAGCGAGAATCTCCGCATCGATCGCGTCCATGTTGGCCTTGCGGAACTTGTTGTGCGTGCCCGGCATCACGACCGTTTTCACGCTCGCCTTGTCGGACGCCCAGCCCTTGTAATCCTTCACCGTGGTGGCGCCCCATTCGGAACTGGCCAGGATGAGTACGTCGCAGGGATAGGAGGAGGGTACGAAGCCTGCGGCTGCCTGCAGAAGCGTGCTTTTGTACGCTTTTTTGCGCAAATGTCGCCCGAGGCGTGTCTGGCCCAGTCCCATCGTGCCCATCGCGTCGCGCAACAGCCGCCAGTAGGTCACCTTGCCCGCGATCTGGCGGCGCCTGCTCTCGGTCAGGCGATCGTCGGGCATCGGCTTCAGCCAGGCAGAGCCGGGCGAGGGCGGATCGATGAGTATGATCGCGGGCCGCTTGCCCGTTGCCTCATGGCTCAGCCGGCCGACTTCGATCGCCAGCAGGCCGCCCACGCATATGCCGCCGATCACGTCAGGATGCTGGCCGGTCACTGAAGTGAGAGCCTCGAAGTAACTGGAGCAGATTTCGGCCATGCCGGAATAGGGGGTCTCACCGGACTCGGTGCCCATGCCACGCACGGCCATGATGGCGTATTTCTCTTTCAGCCGTTTGCTGAAGCGATTGGCAAACAGAGCCGAGCCGGTAATGCCATGGATCATGGCGATCGGCTGATGGCCGATGCTTCCCGCCACCGGTACGATCAGCTCGCGGGCCGGATGGACCGGCACCAGCGACGCGATCAGCCGGCCGAACTCGCGCGGTGTCTGCGCCTCGAGCAGGACCGATGTCTGGAGCTTGACGCCGAACCGTTTCTGCACGGCAAGCACCAGCGTCTCGGCCATCAGCGAATCACCGCCGAGATCGAAGAAATTGTCGTCGAGACCGACCGAGGGAACCTGCAATTCCCCGGCGAAGATGCCGGCAATCGCATGTGCCGGTCCGTCGCCCGGCGATGCAACAGGCCGAACCCGTTGTTGGACATTCATCGGAAAGCCCCTGCCGATGCCTATCCCTGCCTTTTACGCACTGATGGTCCAGCGAACAAGCCTTGGCAGGTCTTGCCGGAAGCGATGGCGTCAAAGCATCTGACTTTTTGTGAGGGTGTTGTGCATCTGTAGCTGATCGCTGGGCTCCGAATATTGGACTTTCACCACCGCTTTTCGTCTCCGCTCTCGTCTGCGGGGAAAGAGCCTCAAAAGCACACAGATTTGGACATTAGTCTTGACAGAAATACAGATGTTCAATACCGGTCAAGCGAATGAACAAGCCTGCACTATGGGAGGAATGACCGGTATGGCTTCCAATGTTTCGTTGACGGGCCTCGCCCGCGATCTCGAGGAACGCGGCAAGTCGGGCAAGCCCATCCGCATCGGTTTGATCGGCTCCGGCGAGATGGGAACCGACATCGTCACCCGCGTCGCCCACATGTCGGGCATCGAGATCGGCGCCATTTCCGAACTGAACCTGCCGGCTGCCAGCAGGGCGGTGGATATCGCCTTCCAGGAAACCGGGCATGCGCGCGAAGTGTCGAACGCTTCTGCGATGACGGCCGCTATGGAAGCCGGCAAGGTGGCGGTCACCAACGACGCCAGCCTGGTCATCAACAATGACCTGATCGACGTCGTCATCGATGCCACCGGTGTTCCCGCCGTCGGCGCCGAGATCGGCCTGCGCGCCATGGAGCACGGCAAGCATCTGGTGATGATGAATGTCGAGGCCGACGTCACCATCGGCGCCTATCTGAAGAGCGAGGCCGACCGGCTTGGCGTCACCTATTCGCTGGGCGCCGGCGACGAGCCGTCCTCCTGCATGGAACTGATCGAATTCGTCTCGGCTATGGGCCATCCGATCGTCGCCGCTGGCAAGGGCAAGAACAATCCGCTCAACATCGATGCCACGCCGCCCGCCTATGAGGAAGAGGCCAAGCGCCGGCACATGAATGTGCGCATGCTGGTCGAATTCGTCGATGGTTCGAAGACCATGGTCGAGATGGCGGCGATCGCCAACGCCACCGGGCTGGTGCCCGACAAGGCCGGCATGCATGGCCCCGCGGCAACGCTCGGCGAACTCTCGAAAGTGTTGGTGCCTGAAAAGGATGGCGGCGTGCTGTCCAGGGTCGGCGTCGTCGACTACTCGATCGGCAAGGGCGTCGCGCCCGGCGTTTTCGTCGTCGCCGACATGTCGCATCCGCGCATTTCGGAGCGCATGGAAGATCTGAAGATGGGCAAGGGCCCGTACTTCACCTTCCATCGTCCTTATCACCTGACCTCGCTCGAAGTCCCCCTGACCTGCGCCCGCGTCGTGCTCTACGGCAAGGCCGACATGGTTCCGCTGGCCAAGCCGGTGGCCGAAGTTGCCGCCGTGGCCAAGAAGGACATGCAGCCCGGCGAGAAACTCGATGCGATCGGCGAATATTGCTACCGCGCCTGGATCATGACGGCGCCGGAAGCGCATGCCGCCAAGGCCATTCCCTGCGGCCTGCTGCAGGGCGGCTCGGTCACCGCGCCGATCAAGAAGGGCGAACTCATCACCTATGCGAATGCAGCCCCGGCCCCGGGCTCCAAGATCGCCGAGCTGCGCGCCCGCCAGGACAAACTTGTCTACGGAACCGTTGGAGCCTGATCATGGCCGGAGCCAGCAAAGCCGTCGCGGACAGTCGCGCCAACCTGCCTTTCGTCTATCGCCAGTACAGCGCCGAGCAGCTCAAGCAGGTGCTCTACAAGATGTACCTCATCCGCCGCTTCGAGGAAGGCGCCGAGGACAGCTACACGCGCGGCCTGATCCACGGCACCATGCACCTGTCGATCGGTCAGGAAGCCAGCGCCATGGGCATCTGCATGCCGCTTGGCGAGGATGACCAGATCACCTCGACGCATCGCGGCCATGGCCACTGCATCGCCAAGGGTGCCGAGGTCAAGCGCATGTTCGCCGAGTTCTTCGGCAAGACCACTGGCTACTGCAAGGGCCGTGGCGGTTCGATGCACATCGCCGATGTCGCCAAGGGCAATCTCGGCGCCAACGGCATTGTCGGCGGCGGCATTCCGATCGCCGTCGGCGCGGCGCTTTCCTCCAAGATGATGAAGACCGGCAAGGTCGTCGTCTCCTTCTTCGGCGACGGCGCCAACAATGAAGGCGCCTTCCACGAGGCGCTCAACATGGCGGCGGTCTGGAAACTGCCTGTTATTTTCGTCTGTGAGAACAATGGCTACGGCATGTCGACGTCGACGGCCCGCTCGACCGCGGTCAAGAACATCGCCGATCGCGCCGCCGCCTATTCGATGCCTGGCGTCATCGTCAACGGCAACATTTTTTCGGAGGTCGCCGAGGCCTCCTACAGGGCCGTCGAGCGTGCCCGTGCGGGCGAGGGGCCGACGCTGATCGAATCCAAGACCTACCGCCATCGCGGCCATTCCAAGAGCGATCGCAACCGCTATCGCACCAAGGAGGAGATCGAGGACTGGATGTCGAATCGTGACCCGATCACGCTCTTCGAAAACGAGCTGCGGGAATTCGGCTTCATCGACGACAAGGGTATCGAGGCCATTCGCAGCGCCGTGGCGCAGGAGATCGCCGACGGCATCGAGTTCGCCAAGGCGAGCCCGTCACCCGACGTCAGCGAGACCGGGAATTACGTGTATACGGAGCAGGCGTGATGGACGCGATGGTGCGTGAACTGAGCTACGCCCAGGCGATCCAGGAAGCCATGGCAATCGCCATGGACATGGACGAACGCGTCTTCCTGATGGGCGAAGATATCGGCGTCTATGGCGGCGCCTTCCAGGTCACCGGCGATCTGGTCGAGCGCTTTGGCACCGAGCGCGTCATCGATACGCCGATTTCGGAACTGGGCGGCGCGGGCGTCGCGGTGGGTGCGGCGCTCACCGGCATGCGGCCGATCTTCGAGTTCCAGTTTTCCGATTTCGCCACGCTGGCCATGGAGCAGATCGTCAACCAGGCGGCCAAGATGCGCTTCATGCTGGGCGGCGAGGTCTCGGTGCCCGTGGTGATGCGCTTTCCCGCCGGCTCCGGCACGGGTGCGGCGGCGCAGCACAGCCAGAGCCTCGAGGCCTGGCTCGGCCATGTGCCGGGGCTGAAGGTCATCCAGCCGGCGACGCCCTATGATGCCAAGGGCATGCTTTTGGCGGCGGTCGCCGATCCCGATCCGGTGATGATCTTCGAGCACAAGCTGCTCTACAAGATGAAAGGCCCGGTGCCCGAAGGCTATTACACGGTGCCGATCGGCAAGGCCGACATCCGCCGCGAGGGCCGCGACCTCACCATCGTCGCCACCTCGATCATGGTGCACAAAGCGCTCGACGCCGCAGCTGCCCTGGAAGCCGAAGGCATCGACGTCGAGGTCGTCGACCTCAGGACCATCCGGCCGATGGACAAGCAGACGGTCATCGACAGCGTCAAGAAGACGTCGCGGCTGATGTGCGTCTACGAAGCAGTCAAGACGCTGGGCATCGGCGCCGAGGTCAGCGCCATGATCGCCGAGAGCGAGGCGTTCGACTATCTCGACGCGCCGATCGTGCGGCTGGGCGGCGCCGAGACGCCGATCCCCTACAATCCGGAGCTGGAAAAGGCCACGGTGCCGCAGGTTCCAGATATCATCACCGCCGCACGCGACCTCGTGAAAGGGGTTCGCTGAGACATGCCGACCGAAGTTATTCTTCCCAAGGTCGACATGGACATGGCGACCGGACAGATTTCGCGCTGGTTCGCCGAGGAAGGCGCCCGGGTCAAGAAGGGCGACGTGCTGTTCGAGATCGAGACCGACAAGGCGGCGATGGAGATCGATGCGCCGGCCAGCGGTGTGCTGCGCGACGTGACTGGCAAGGAAGGCGTTGATATTCCGGTCGGCGCGCCCGTGGCGTGGATCTATGCCGATGGCGAGGCCTATGGAGACAAGGCGCCAATCTCCCCATCCGTGGGGGAGATGTCGGCGAAGCCGATAGAGGGGGGCGCTACCCCGCCAACGTCGCATTCTGTCACGCCACCCTCTGCCGTGCCGGGCATCTCCCCCACAGGGGGGGAGATCGGCCAATCGCCGTCGGGCGCACGTGCGACACCGCTTGCCCGACGTTTGGCTCGCGAAGCGGGTCTTGCCCTCGCCAGCATCGCAGGCACCGGCCCGCGCGGCCGCGTGATCAAGGCGGATGTCGAGGCGGCGATCGCCAGCGGCGCAAAGGCTGCACCCGAAGCCAAGGCCGCGCCTGCCGCTGCTCCTGCAACGCCGGCCGCCGCCCCGGCAGCGAAGGCGATGTCGGACGATCAGGTACTGAAGCTGTTCGAGCAAGGCTCCTACGAGTTGGTCCCGCACGACAATATGCGCAAGACCATTGCGCGGCGCCTGGTCGAGGCCAAGACCACCATTCCGCATTTCTACCTGACGCTCGACTGCGAACTCGACGCGCTGCTGGCCTTGCGCACGCAGATCAATGCGGCAGCTCCCGTCAAGAAGACCGATAAGGGCGAGGCGCCCGCCTACAAGCTGTCGGTCAACGACATGGTGATCAAGGCTATGGCAATGGCCTTGAAGGCGGTGCCGGATGCCAATGCCTCGTGGACCGAGACCGCCATGGTCAAGCACAAGCATGCCGATGTCGGCGTTGCCGTGTCGATCCCCGGCGGCTTGATCACGCCAATCATTCGGCATGCGGATGAAAAGACGCTGTCCACCATCTCCAACGAGATGAAGGATTTGGCGAGCCGCGCCCGCAGCCGCAAGCTGAAGCCGGAGGAATATCAGGGCGGCACCACGGCGGTGTCCAACCTCGGCATGTTCGGCATCAAGGACTTTGCCGCGGTCATCAATCCGCCGCATGCGACGATCCTGGCGGTCGGTGCCGGTGAAGAGCGGGCGGTGGTCAAGAATGGCGAGATCAAGATCGCGACCGTGATGTCGGTGACGCTGTCGACCGATCACCGCGCCGTCGACGGAGCACTCGGTGCCGAGCTGCTGGTCGCCTTCAAGCGGCTGATCGAGAACCCGATGGGCATGCTGGTGTAGCTTCTTGTTGTGAGCTGGCGCCAATGATGCGCCGGCTTACGAGGGAAATGACTTGTCAGGTGCCGACCCTTGACCCATCTTCCCTAGTGGATTGCGACCAAGGGAGGCCCAAAAAATGCCCGCATTCGATCCGTCTGACGTCAAAACCCTGTTCGGCAAGGTCATGGGCGCGTCGCCGTCTGACATCAAGCTGGTGGCGCAGCGCCTCCACGACCACGCCTTCGAGCCGCGCATGTCGGCGGAAGAGACCAGGCAGCTCGTCGTCAGCCTCGGCTATGACAGCCTCGATGCGTTCTGTGCCGATATCGGCCTGCCCGCTCATATTGCCGAGCGCTGGAGCCGTTTCGGCGTTTCCGGCGAAATGAAGCAGGTGTTCACCTTGCTGGCGGCGCAGCGCAGGCGGGTGGCCGAAGCCATCGCCGAATTCGAATCCATGACCCATGTCGGCGTCGAGGACTTTTTGCGCGAGCGCGGCTTGATTTAGCGCCAACCGGCGCATTGTATCAGCCAGCCTTGGCCAGCAGTGCCGCTGCCGTGTCGCTGTCGGTGATCAGCACATTGGTGCTGACGGCCTTCAGCGCGGCCAGGATGGCCGCCACCTTGCGTTTTCCGCCCGCGGCCAGCACGACATTCGGCACCTGGCCCACCACATCGAGATCGATGGCCATGACACGGCCGTTGACCTCGTGGTCGACCAGCCTGCCGGCGGCATCGACGAAGTAACACAGCATGTTGGCGACCGCGCCTTTCGCCTTCAGCGGTGCGATCAGCGATGACGGCACAATGCCGTGGCGGAAGATGGTGGCGTCCGGCGACATGTCGCCGACGGTGAGCAGCGCGATGTCGGCCGCCGCCGCCCGCCGGCGCACGTCCTGCAAGGTCGGCTGTGCCCACAAGAGATCGCGAAGCGAGGGGTCGTCGACCATCACCGGCGCGGTGATCTGGTAGCTGTCGACCTCGAAGACATCGGCAACCTTGGCGGCGACGATCGACGGGTTGATCCATTGCGAATGCGGCAGGCTGCCGACGAGCGCCACCACGCAGGCGCGCTTCAGCTGCCGGCGGGCGAGGAAACCCAGGCTGGCATGCAGCGTCGCGCCGCCGCCAATCGCCAGCGTCATGCCGTCCTGCATCTGCTCGCCAAGATAGGCCGCGACGGCATGGCCGATCGCCTTTTCCAGATACTCATGCGCCGAAGGCGTCGGGATGACGACCGCGGCGTTGAGACCCCAGCGCTTTTCCAGTTCGCGTTCGAGCGCCACCTGTTCGGCGGTCGGCGCGTTGATCATGGTGACGACGATGCCTTCGGCGGTGCAGGCAGCCAGCGTGCGCATGACCTTCACCCGGGAGACATCGAGTTTGTCGGCGATCTGTTCCTGCGTGAAGCCTTCGACATAGTAGAGCCAGGCCGTCTTGACGTTGAGATCGGACGAGACCATCGGCAGGCGGGCCGGCGTGGGTTTTTCCGTGGGCATCGGTCTTCGTCCTCATGAACCATGGCCTGGCCACGTTGCCCTCATCGGAGAAACGTTGGCCGGATGTCAACCGGATGCCGGTTTCCGCTATGCCGATTGTTGCATAGTCGTGTTCATTTGTAATTGACAATGTACATATGAACATATTTTGTCGGTTTCACGCGCTGTGTCATCCACCAGTCATATGCGCCGTGCAGGGAGGAAGAGACGGGGAGCCGGCCAGGGGTCGGACCGTTCATGCACAGACAAGACAGGAGGTCTCATGAAGACGCACTTCATCAAGCTGCTGGCCAGCCAGTTGGCACTCGCGGCAACTTTGTTTGCCGGCGTGGCAAATGCCGAAACACTGACGCTCTACACATCGCAGCCGGAAGCCGATGCGGCCAAGACCGTGGATGCCTTCAAGAAGGCGCAGCCCGGCATCGACGTGACCATCTATCGTTCCGGAACCAGCGATATCCTCACCAAGATGGCGGCCGAGTTCGCTGCCGGCAGCCCGCAGCCCGACGTGCTGCTGATCGCCGATGCGGTCTCGATGGAGCTGTTGAAGAAGGATGACCGGCTGATGCCTTATGCCGAGGCCAAGCTCGACGGCATCGAGGCCGATGCCTATGACGCCGACAAGACCTATTTCGGCAGTAAGCTGATCACCACCGGCATCGTCTACAACACCGCAGCCGCGCAAAAGCCGGAACATTGGGCCGATCTCGCCAAGCCCGCCTATGCCGATGGCCTGGTTATGCCGAGCCCGCTCTATTCGGGTGCCGCCGCCTATCTGCTTTCGGGCTTCGCCGGCGATGCCAATTATGGCTGGGATTTCTTCCAGAAGCTGAAGACCAACAACACCGTCAGCGTGCGCGGCAATGGCGCGGTGCTGAAGTCGGTGGCATCGGGCGAGAAGCCCTATGGCATCCTCGTCGACTTCATGGCGATGAACGCCAAGAAGAAGGGTTCGCCGGTCGAGTTCGTGTTTCCAAGCGAGGGCGTGCCGGCGGTGACCGAACCGGTCGCCATCATGAAGACGGCTAGGAATGTCGACGGCGCCAAGAAGTTTGTCGACTTCATTCTATCGGATGAAGGGCAGAAGCTGGCGCTGTCCATGGGTTACCTGCCGGCGCGCGCCTCGGTCGGCCGCCCCGACTGGCTGCCGGAAGGCGTCAAGGTCAAGGTAATGCCGTTTGACACCAAGGCGATCGTCGCCAAGACCGACGCCGACAAGGCGAAGTTCTCGGAACTCTTCGGCGGCTGAGCCGAGACTCACGCGGGATGCCGTTTCGGCGGCATCCCGGATCTCAGGAAACGTAACCATGTCGACACGCATCGGGGAAAGCCGGGGCCAGGAAATGGTCCTGACGGCGGCGGTGGCCGTCGTCATCGTGCTGCTTTCGCTGCTGCCCATGCTGCGGCTCATCAAGGAGATCGTGGCACCCGGCGGCACCTTGTCGACCGTGGCCATCGCGGCCGGACTGAGAAGCCCGGCGACCTGGGTCGCGACTTGGCATACGCTGGTTGTCGGCATTGGCGGCACCTTGCTTGCGGTGCTGTCGGGAACGCTGGTGGCGGTGCTCGTCTCGCTGACCGACATACGCGGCCGCAGTGCCCTGGTGCTGTGCTACGTCATGCCGCTGATGATCGCGCCGCAGGTGACAGCCTTGGCCTGGCTGCAACTGTTCGGCCCGGCAAGCCCATTCCTCAAACTGTTCGGCGCGGCACCACCGCTCGGCACCAAGAACCCGCTCTATTCGACTTCGGGCATCATCCTGCTGCTCGGCGTGCAGTATGGCCCGCTGGTCTTCCTGCTGGTTCGGGCCGGCCTGCGCAAGCTGCCGCGCGAGCTGGTCGAGGCCGCGCGCGCCGGTGGCGCCGGCTGGTTCACCGTGCTGGTCACCATTGTCTTGCCGCTGATGACGCCGTCGATCATGGCCGCCGCGGCACTCGCTTTCGTGTCCTGCGTCGGTAATTTCGGCATCCCGGCCTTCCTTGGCATTCCCGCCAACTATCTGGTGCTACCGACGCTCATCTATCAGAAGCTGGCGGGCGGCGGGCCGGCCGTGCTCGGCGAAACCGCGTTCCTGTCGGTGCTGATCGGCGTCATCGCCATGGCCGGCATCCTCGCCCAGGAGCTCATGAGCCGTCGACGCGACTATCGCATCAGTTCCACCTCACTGCCGGCCGAGCCCTACGAGCTTGGCCGCTGGCGACCGGTCGTCCAGGCCGGCATGTGGCTGCTGATCGTGGCGGTGTTGTTCCTGCCGCTGTTCGGGCTGGTGCTGACATCGCTGGTGCCGGGCTACGGCATCGCACTCAACGCCAAAACGGCGACGCTCGACAATTACCGCTTCGTGCTGTTCGAGCATGACGCAGCCAGCCGAGCCTTCTTCAACAGTTTCTGGCTGTCGATCGCGGCAGCCTTCTTCGCGGTCGTCGTCGCCGTGCCGGTAGGCTATCTCATCGCCTGGGGCAAGCAGCGCTGGGTGCGGCTGCTCAATTTCGCGGTCGAACTGCCTTATGCCTTGCCCGGTGTGGTGCTGGCGATCGCCTCTCTGCTGCTCTTCCTGCGGCCGATCCCGCTGACCGGCATTCAGCTCTACAACACGGTCTGGATCATCCTCTACGCCTATCTCGCGCGCTTCCTGGTGCTGGCGCTGCGGCCGACCATCAGTGGCTATCACCAGATCGACCGGGCGCTGGAGGAGGCGGCACAAGTGGCGGGCGCCGGCCTGTTCACCCGCATGCGCACCATCATCTTTCCGCTGGTCGCACCGGCGGCGATTGCCGGCGGCCTTTTGATTTTCATGACGGCGCTCAGCGAACTCACCGTCTCGGCGTTGCTGTGGTCCTCGGGTTCCGAGACGATCGGTGTGGTGATGTTTTCCTTCGAACAGGGCGGCGATTCCAACTATGCGGCGGCGATGTCGGTCATCACGGTCGCGGTCACCTTCGTGCTGATGCTGGTGACCAATCTGCTCGCCCCCTACCTTCCTAGCGGAGTGCTGCCATGGCGCGATTGAGCCTGGACCATGTGACCAAGAGCTTCGCTGATTTTGATGCGGTCAAGGATGTCTCGATCGACGTCGCGGACGGCGAGTTCCTTGCTGTGCTTGGGCCTTCCGGCTGCGGCAAGACGACGTTGCTGCGCCTCGTTGCCGGCTTCGAGAAAGTGACCTCGGGCGAGATCCGCATCGGCAGCGATGTCGTGTCGAACAGCGGCGGCAGCGTCGCGCCGGAAAAGCGGCGCGTCGGCATAGTCTTCCAGAACTACGCGCTGTGGCCGCACATGACGGTTGCGGAAAACATCGGCTATTCGCTGAAGGTGGCAAAGCTGGACAAGGCCGTCGCGCGCCAGAAGGTGGAAGACGCGCTGGCTTTGGTCAATCTGCAGGGACTGGGCGAACGCCGGCCCGCCAATCTCTCCGGCGGCCAGCGCCAACGCGTGGCCCTGGCGCGCTGCCTGGTGGCGGCACCGTCGCTGGTGCTGTTCGACGAGCCGCTCGCCAATCTTGATGTGCACCTGAGAGCCTCGATGGAAGACGAGTTCGCCGCCTTCCACAAGCGCACGGGCACGACCATCGTCTATATCACCCATGATCAGGCCGAGGCGATGGCGCTGGCCGACCGTATCGCAGTGATGGATCACGGGCGCCTGGCGCAGCTCGCGACGCCACGCGAGCTCTATCATAAACCGGCAAACGAAATGGTCGCCTCCTTCATCTCGCAAGGCATTTTGCTGCCGGCCGATGTCTTGACGAGAGACGAAGGTGGCCATTGCAAGGTCCGGGTTCTCGGAACCGAACTGGTGGTCCGCTGCCGGCCCGGCGAATGGCCGCGTGCTGGTGCGAAGATCTGCTGCCGGTCGGCGGATCTCGACGTATCACCGGATGGTCCGGGCTTCGATGGTCTCGTCAAGCGGGTGATCTACCAGGGGGGTGCCGCGCGCATCGAATTCACGCCTGCCGCTGGTCCCGATCTCACCTTGCACTTCGAACAGCCCGATCCGGTGGTGCTGGAGAGCGGTGCCCAGGCACGCCTGCGGATAAAATCCGGCTGGCTGATCCCGGCTGCGGGGACAGCATCGTGATGATGCTGGACCTGCTTGGCGGCTTCGGGGAAAAGGGCCGCACCAGCCTCGCCGTCAGCAGTGGTGGCGATCGCATCCTGCTTGATGTCGGGATCAAGGTCGGCGCTTCCGGGGCGGAATATTATCCGGCACTCGACGGGTCGGTCGACGACATCGATGCCCTGTTTGTCTCGCACGCCCATGAGGATCATGTCGGCGCGCTGAGTTGGCTGTTGTCGCTCGGCTATGCCGGCCCGATCTTCATGACAGCCGAGACGCGCGACGAGGCGCCGGCCACGCTTGCCGCCTATGCCGAGCCGGACGATTTCAGGCGCTTTCCGCTGCCGGATGATCGTATCGAAATCTTCGAACCCGGCGACACGCTGAAGACCGGCAATCTCACGGTCAGGACCGGTCGGTCGGGGCATGTCGTGGGCGGCGTCTGGTTCGCTGTCGATGACGGAAAAAGCCGCATGGTCTATTCCGCCGATGTGGTGCCGGATAGCCATGTGTTCGTCATGGACACGATCCCGCACTGCGATCTTCTGGTCTTCGACGCCTCCTACGGCGCCGACCCCGTGCCGGGAGCGGCACGAGCGCGGGAAATTTCTGAATGGGTGGCGCGGCATCCGCAGGGATGTCTGCTGCCGACGCCGCTGTCGGGCCGGTCGCTGGAATTGATCGCGGCCTTGCCGGGGCCGTTTGCCATCCATGCCGGCATGCGTGCGTCGCTGGAAGCGCAGATCGGCGCCACGGCGGCCTTGTTGCCTGATATTTCCGAGCTTCTGCGTGCCCGTTTGGCAAGTGCTGCCGACTGGACCGATGCCGATCCCTTGCCGCCGCTGCCGTTGTTGGCCGATGATGGCATGGGCGAGGCCGGCCCATCGTCGCGGCTGTTGCCTCGTGCCGACGACGCGGGTTTTCCTGTGCTGCTTACGGGGCATCTGCCGGCGGGTTCTCCGGGCGATCTCTTGCACAGAGCCGGCCGGGCGGACTGGGTGCGGATGCCCACCCATCCGACGCTGTCGGGCAATGTCGATATCTGGGAGAAGGCAGGACGGCCTGATGCGCTCGGCCATTCCTGCGCACCCGATTCTCTTGAAGACCTCAAAAGTCACATCCCCTCACTGCGCACGCAATGCCGCACCGGCCAGCGCATCGCGGTGCCGCAAGGAAGCAAATGATGAGAATTCTGATCTGCAACGATGACGGCATCGAAGCACCGGGGCTTGCCCGTCTTGTCAACGCGGTCACCGGGCTGAGCGACGATGTCTGGGTGGTCGCGCCCGATGGCAAGCGCACCGCCGCCGGCTCGTCGCTGACGATCGCGAGGCCGTTGACGATGCGGCGCGTCAAGCCGAACTGGTATTCCTGCTCGGGCACACCGGCCGATTGCGTGGTGAGTGCGATGGCGTGGCTGTTTGCCGATGCGAAGAAACCGGATCTGGTGCTGTCGGGCGTCAATGACGGCCGCAATGTCGCCGAGGACCTTGCCTATTCCGGCACGCTCGGCATTGCCCGGGAGGCAACCTTCTGGGGCGTGCCGGCGATCGGCTTTTCGCGGGTGAAAAATCCCGATTTCACCGATGGCGACGACCAATGGCTCGGCGCGCTGATCGCCTCACTATGGCAGTCGCACACCGACTGGGCGACAGAGGGACATTGGCTCAGCGCCAACCTGCCGACCGCGCTGCCGGCCGAAATCCGGCAGCCGCGCATCGGCCGCGACAAGATCGGCCGCACGGCCGAAATCGTGGAAAGCGATGGCGATCGCACGGTCATCACCGTACCGCGCGGGCGGGCTCACGCGAGTGAGCCGGGCGACGAAAACGAAGCAATCGATGCCGGCTTCGTCAGCATCAACCGGCTGAACTGGTTTGGCGAAACGCGGCTCAACGAACGGTTTCTGGGTGAGATTCTGGGTTGATCTTCTGCGTGTGACCATCCGGATCACTAAGCTGTCAGCGGCCAAATTGCGCCAATCCTGTCCTTATGCTTGAAGCCGCCGCTATTTCATTCCACATCGACTGGGATGAAGGACGAAGCACGAGAACGGCGTCGGAATCTGTTGTGGGGCATCCCCGCATCGCTGATTCTGCATGCGCTTGTAGTCGCAGCATTCGTGATCTACGGCCTGCCGCGGCCTCCCCAACAGTTGCAGGAGGAGCAACCGGTCAATGTCTCGATCGTGCCGCCGCCCGATCAGCCAAAGCCGAAACCTGTTCCTCCGCCGCCCAAAGCCGAAAAGCCGCCCGAACCAAAACCTGAAAAGCCGCCCGAGCAGAAAGTGGAAAAGCCGCCGCCTCCGGAGCCGCCGAAGCCGCAGAACCTCCCGGTTCTGAAGCGCGTCTTTCAGTATGGCCAGAAGGATACCGGGCCGGAGAAATCACTCGACGGAAGCAGCGCTAAACCCGACACGCCGTCGCCGGCCAAGGATGAGGCGGCGAAGCCACCTGTCGCACCGACACCCACGCCGACCCAGCCCGCCCCGGCTGCACCGCCACAGCAGAAGGCGGAGCCCAGCAAGCCTGACGAGAAGCCGGCCACCGCCACGCCGGACGAAAGACCCGCGCAAAGCGAGGAAAAGCCGGCGACCGAGGACGCCGACAAGCAGCAGCCGGACAAACAGGAGGCGGCGCCGCAAACCGACGAGAAGCAAGCGGTCGCAGCGCCAAAGCCGTTGGCGGCCGAGACCGGTGGCAAGCCGGTGCCTCCAGCCTCAACAGGAAAGGCAAAGCCCAAACCTGCCAAGACAATGACGTTCAAACCCGCAAGAGCCTTCAAAGCGCCGATCGGGAATGCTGGAAGGTCAAATTCCAGCAACGACGATGTTGCGGGTTCGCCGATCTATTCCGGCCTTCCCGGCGTCAGAAAGCTTTACTCGCAGGGGGCAACCGGCAATGCGTTCGCCACAAGCTCCATGGAGAATGTGCCGCGCGGTCAGCGCGTGGCCACCCTTTGCGGCAATGTTCTGAGCCAGGAACTGCAAGGTGCCGACTACTCGGTCAAATGGGTGCCGACCATTACGCTGGACAAAGGCAATGTTCTCAATCCTCCGAAAGCCGCCTTCAGCACCAGAAGCGCCTGGTATAATCTGGACTTCCGGTGCGAAGTCGACGCCGATGCGACGAGGGTCCTGTCTTTCAACTTCCGCGTCGGCGCCTTGATTCCGCCCGGCGAATGGGCCAGTCGCGGATTCACCCCCAAGTACCCGCTGAATTAGGCCGGCACGCTGGATTGGCGCCCATCCTGGCGGCGGCGAACTGGCTGATCCCAAGTCTTGACGGATCGGATCGTGGGCAGCCGCTCGTTGAGCCGTCCCAGCGCCTTGGTCGGGCTGCCCTGCGTGTGGTGATCCAAATCGACAAGCTGTCAGCGGCTAGATTGCGCTAATCCAATGCCTATGCTTGAAGCCGCCGCTATTTCATTCCACATCGGTCTGGATGAATGATGAGGCACGAGAACGGCGTCGGAATCTGTTGTGGGGCATCCCCGCATCGCTGATCCTGCACGTGCTTATCGCGGCGATCCTGATATACGGCCTGCCAATTCCTCCCCAAACACCGCCGGAGGAGCAGCTGGTCAATGTCGCGCTTGTGCCTCCGCCCGATCAGCCGAAACCGAAACCTGCTCCCGTGCCGCCTCCTAAGCCACCGGAGCCGAAGGTTGAAAAACCACCCGAGCAGAAGGTTGAAAAGCCGCCTCCGCCGGAAAAGCAGGCACAGAAGCCCCCGCCAGTCGAGGGCCTGAAGCCTGTCTTTCAGTTCGGCGACAAGGATACCGGCCCGAGGAAATTCCTGGATGGGGCCAGCGCTCAGGACGGTTCGCCCGCGCCGGCCACGGATGACGCTTCGAAGCCGCCGGTCGAGCCGAAGCCCGCAGAGGATGAATCCGCGGCGTCGGCGGAAGCGCACGACGCCGACGAGCAAACAGCCCCTGCGCCCACGTCACCGGCTACCGCCGGCGACGTGGGCGAGATCGAGCTTCCCATGTCGGCGGAAGCGCCGAAGCCCAAACCGGCAAATGCGCCGAAGCCCGGCCCTTCAAAGGTCTCGAAGTCTGCATCGCGGAACCAATCGAGCCTTCCGGGTGTTCGCAGGCTGTTCTCGCAAGGCTCTATCAGCGATGCACTGGCCACGACCGCGATGGACGGAGTGCCTCGTGGACAGCGTGCTGCCATGCTTTGCGCCAACGCGTTGCAGCAGCAGTTGCTGGATGCCTCTTATTTTCCCAAATGGGTGCCATCTATTCCGCTGAAGGCGGGCAATATTGTTGACGGCTCGGATACCGCTTTCAGCACGACAACCGCATGGTACCATCTGAGCTTCCGGTGCGAGGTCGATACCAATGCGACGAGGGTCTTGTCATTCGACTTCCGTGTCGGCGGTGAGATGCCACGCAGCGAATGGCCGCGGCCCCTCTAGTCTGCCAGTCTACGCCGGCACGCCGAGTCCGGCCAGTTGCCGGCTAACTTCTTGCCAGTCGGCGCAGACGAAATCGGCGCCAGCCGCTGTCAGTCGCATAGCATGCTCGGCATAGGTATGGCCGCCGCCGGTGTAGCCGATCGCCGTCATGCCGGCGGCAACCGCGCCCTGGATGCCGAAGGGCGAATCTTCGATGACGATGCAATCGGCCGGGTTGGCGCCCATTTTGGCGGCGGCGAACAGGAAGATGTCGGGCGCCGGCTTGCCGTTCTTGACCATCGAGGAGCTGTAGATTGCCTCGCCGAAGACATGCGCCAGCCCGGTGACGGCAAGGCTGTGGTTGATACGCTCGACCGAGGATGACGAGGCGACGCAGCGGTCGCCCTGAAGTGTTTCCAGAAACGCGGCGATTCCCGGTGTCGGCTTCAATTCCTCGGTGAACAGAATCTTGGTCTCGGCCCAGATGTCACCGTCGGCCGCGGCGGGAAACTGGTGGCCGGTCAATTCCCTGATCCTGACGATGATGTCGGACTGCTTCATGCCGACGCACTGGGCGATGATGCCGCCGTGAACGCCGGGCATGCCGTGCTTTTCATAGACGCGCTCATAGGCCCTGGCGGCCAGCGGCTCGCTGTCGACGAGAACGCCGTCGCAATCGAAGATGATAGGCCTTGGTAGCGCCACGCGCTTCTCCTCAAGTCACATTTCGCACATCGCTATCGGCAAAAAGTCAAATGTTCAATAGTGCGATCTCTTGAGCGCGTTTTGGGGATGAAACGGTGGGCGATCAAAGCTGGCGCAGCGCATCGCTTGCGCGGGCGGATCCGAGCGCCCTTTGCATGGCTTGCCGGGACTGTGCGCGATCCGGCGTGATCCAGTTCGGTTCGGCGCCGAGGAAGCGATCGAGGAAAGCCACCGCATAGGCCGGCATCTCGGTGACATTCTCGCGATAGGACCACCAGGTGCGCAGGTCGTCGGCGCATTTGTCGATGCTGGGCGCCGTGCCGAACTCCTGCTCGTGGACCGCCGAAATCACCGAGACGCAGTAGTTGGTGTAGAGGAAGCCTTCCGGCCAGAAGCGGATGATTTCCAGCGTGCCGGCATTCTGATCCGTCTCGATGAGCTCTGCGAGACCGGAGATTTCCCTGGCTGGCGCCTGCTTGATCAGTTCGCGCAGCACCAGGCCGGCGGCAAAGACTATGAAGTCGGCGCGGTCGACCGCGGCGAAGCGCTTCTGCGCCTCCATGATCTCGACCCAGTCGAGAAAAGCCCTTGTCAGCTTTGCCTCGTCGATGTCGAAGCGTACGCCGAATGTGTCCGAGACCACCTTGGCGCTGCCGCGGAAGGTGGCGCGGAACCAGCGCAGCTGCCGTAACCGGTGGCGCAGGTCGGGCATTAGGGCCAATTCATCCCTGAAGGGCAGTTCCATTGCATGCATCCCGTTTGACGACAGGCTAGCACAGCCGTGCCGCCGCTGAAATCGGCGACGGTCCTGTGGATGGCGTGGCAGAGGCCAATATCATACATATTGACATTCGCGGAAACAAATGTTCTCACTTTGCTGTTGTCGCGCGCCGGTCCAAGGTGGGCTTCAACTGAGGCTTCGGGAGGAGAACCGAATGGCGATTTGGCAGTGGGGACTGCTTCTGCTGGTTATTGTGTGGGCGCTGCAGTCGCTCGGCGTCTGGCTGCAGATGCGGCACTATTCGGATGTCTTCCGGGGCGTCACCGACCAGTACAAGGACGGCTTCGTCGGAGCCGGCAATTTTCGCGGCCGATTGGCCAAGGGCACCATCGCGCTCGTCGTGGTGACGCCTGACCTGATCGTGCGCCGCCTGATGGTGATGAGCGGCCGCTCCGTCTTCACCAAGTTCAAAAGACATGAAGAATTCGAGGGTGTTCCCCTCGATCGACTCCGGTCCAACCCTGCGATCATGGGGGAGGGGGAACCCGGTGTGGCCGAGGCCGTGAAGCGAGCGATCGAACAGATCGACAAAACACGGTCGGAGCCGGGGAAGAAGCCGGGTCTATCCGGTTTGAACGTAGCAAGGGCCTAGAGGACGCCGCGCACCGACTGGGATAACCGGCGGGCGGCATAAGGAGGAGAAATGTCTGTATTTTCGTTGTTGGCGCAGCATGCCGACATGGCCGTGCACAATCTGCATGTCGCAGGTACCATGGTCTCGGATGCTGCTTTGCATGGCAAGCTCGCCGTCGAGCATGCTTCCGATCATCTCGTTGTCCTTGCGCAAGCAGACAGCGGACCGATCACCGTCGACCAGTTCAAGGAAAAGCTGAAGGACGTCCAGCAGGAAGAGCAGCTCGGCTGGCTGACCGCCATCGGCAAATACTTCATCGGTATCTTCCAGAAGGGCGGCGAAGTGTTCGCCGGCTTCGTCACCGGTATCATTCCAACGCTGGTGGTGCTGATGACCGCCTTCTACGCCGTCACCGAACTGGTCGGCGAAGAGCGCGTGCACGGTCTGGCGCGCGGCGCTGGCCGTATTGCTTTGACCCGCTATACGCTGCTGCCGCTGCTGGCGGTGTTCTTCCTCACCAACCCGATGGCCTACACGTTCGGATCGTTCCTGGAAGAAAAGCACAAGCCGGCCTTCTATGACGCGGCCGTGTCCTACGTGCATCCGCCGCTCGGCCTGTTCCCGCACATCAATCCCGGCGAGTATTTCGTCTGGGGCGGCATTCTCGTGGCTTTGCTCGAGCTTGAGAAGAAGGGCGTTGTCGTCGCCGGTTACCACGTCAAGGTGGCGATCTGGTACGCCATTGTCGGCCTCGTCGTCATCCTGCTCAAGGGCATGCTGACCGAGCGTATCACCATGATCATGGCACGCCGCCAGGGCGTCGAGCTGTAAGGGCGGGGAGGACATCATGGCCAAGACATACAAAGCCGTACGCATCACCCGGGGTAAAACCGGTTGGGGTGGTCCGCTCGTCATCGAGCCAACCGCGCAGCGCGACAAGGTCGTCTCCGTCACTGGCGGCGGCATCCATCCGGTCGCCCAACTTATCGCCGACATGACCGGCGCCACGGCCGTCGACGGCTTCAGGGCGCCGCCGGTCGAAGGCGAGATGGCGGTCGTCGTCGTCGATTGCGGCGGCACCGCACGCTGCGGCGTCTATCCGCGCAAACGCATCCCGACCGTCAATCTGACGCCGGTCGGACAGTCTGGGCCGCTCGCCCAGTTCATCACCGAGGATATCTACGTTTCGGGCGTGAAGCCGGCCGACGTCACAATGGCTGACGGGTCCGAAGCGGTCACCACTGCGGGGGGAGCAGCAGCGATGAGTTCGAGCAATAACAATGCGACGCCGACGGCGCTGCCCAGCGAGGGCGGTCTTATCGGCTTCATCAGCACGATCGGCCGCGTCATGGGTCGGGTGGTCGGCATCTTCTTCAATGCCGGCCGCCGCACGATCGACCAGGTGGTACGCAACGTGCTGCCGTTCATGGCCTTCGTGACCATGCTCATCGGCCTGATCCTGTATACCGGCATCGGTGACGTGCTCGCCCAGCCGATGGGTCCGCTGGCCAACAACATCGTCGGCCTGCTGATCATCTCGGCTATCTGCGGCCTGCCGTTCCTGTCACCCATCCTCGGGCCAGGCGCTGTCATCGCGCAGGTCATCGGCGTCGCCATCATCGGCCCGCAGATCGCCAACGGCACGATTTCGCCGGCGATGGCACTACCGGCGCTGTTTGCCTACAATACCCAGGTGGGCTGCGACTTCGTCCCCGTCGGCCTGGCGCTCGGTGAAGCCAAGCCGAAGACGATCGAGATCGGTGTTCCGGCGGTGCTCATCAGCCGCCAGATCATGGGGCCGGTCTCGGTGCTGATCGCCTGGGTCGTCAGCCTGATCGTGTTCTAAAAGCAATTCCAGGAAAAGTGTAAGCGGTTTTCCGTCCGGAATTGCGTCAAAGTAGGAAAATGAGGTTCGCCATATGACGGTTCTGTTGAGAACACGGGTCACTGCCATCGGGCCCGAAGTGGCGGATCTTGCCGAAGGGGGCGTGGTCATCCTGTTTGCGGATGGCTCGCCGCCGGAGCTTGCCGAGGTCTCGGTGCTCCACAAGACGGAGCTCGGACCCAGCGACGGCGCGCCTCAAAAGGGCGCGTCGATCACCCTTGGTCCGGTTTCCGCTGTCATAACCGCCGTCGGCTCCAGCGCGTGGAGCAAGGTGCTCGAGATGGGCCACGTCGTCATCTCGTTCAACGGCGCCACCGAGGCCGAGAGGCCGGGCGAGATCTGCGCATCGCAGGTCGATACCCAAGCGCTCGTGGCCGCCCTGAAGACAGACGCGATCATCACCATCGCCGCCTGAAGCATTCGCGCCGCTGCCCATCTGGTTTTGGCGCTTAAAAAAGCAGAGTATTTGCCATGGAACGCTCGACCATCGTCAGAGTGCATGAAGGTTTGCACGCCCGTCCCGCCACGCGGTTCGTCAAGCTCGCCAAGGGCTTCGAATCCGATGTCGAACTGGTCAAGGACGGCAAGGCGGTCAGTGCCAAGAGCTCGGTCAAGCTGATGCTGCTGGCGGTCAAGGAAAACCAGGAAGTCACCGTGCGTGCCAACGGCGCCGACGCCATCGAGGCGATCGAAGCGCTGATCGGCTATCTCGAGAACCCCAAGGCCGGTCTCGACGACGAAGCCGAGCCGCAGAGCCCGGCGAATGACGCTGGACAGGAAGCGCCACCCGCACCAGCGCCGCAATCCGCAAAGACTGCACCCGGCGAAGCAAACGGTTTGCGCGGTGTCGCCGCGAGCGAGGGCGTCGCCATCGGGCCGGCCTTCGCGCATTTCCCGCCTGACATCGCCGGACAGGGCCGCATGCTGCAGGCTGAAGAGATCGCCGGCGAGATCGACAGGTTCCGTGCCGCTGTCGCCGCCGTCCAGACGCGCATGGACCGGGCCTTGGCGCAGGACAACCTGTCGGCCGGCGACAGGGGAATCGTCGCAGCCCTGCGCGATATCGCGGCCGACGACAGCCTGACCGGCGAGGCGGAAAAGGCGATCAACGGCGGCAATGACGCGGTTTCGGCCGTCATCATCGCCGCTTCCACCATCGCCGCCGATTTCAGCGCCGTCGACGATCACTACCTCAATGCGCGGGCGGACGATGTCCATGCCGTCGGGCGGCAGATCTGCCTGGTGCTGCTGGGCCAAGACGACGTCAGCCTCGAAAACATTCCCGAAGGCGCCATCCTCATCGCCGACGATATTGGCGCCTGGGATCTGGCGCGCGCGCCGCTGAAACGCATCGGCGGGGTGATTTGCGGGCATGGCGGCGCCACCTCGCACATCGCCATCATCGCCCGCTCGCACGGCATTCCGGCGGTGCTGGGCCTTGGCGACCAGGTCAACGCCTTGCGCACCGCGCGCGACGTGGCGCTCGACGGCAACACCGGCCATGTGATCATCGACCCGGATGCGGCGACGCGCGCCGACTACGCCGGCCGTGTCGAAGCGGCGGCGAAGGAGCGTGCCGGCCTGACCGCCTTCAAGACGGTGACGCCGAAGCGCGCCGACGGCAAGGTGATCGAGGTCGCGGCCAATATCGGCTCGCTGGAGGAAATCGAGGCGGCACAGGAGGCCGGCGCCATGGGCGTCGGCCTGTTCCGCACCGAGCTCCTGTTCATGCGCCACATGCACCTGCCCTCCGAGGACATGCAGGCCGAGACCTATGCGGCGCTGGCCAAGGCCTTCGCGCCCTATTCGGTCATCGTGCGCACGCTCGATATCGGTGGCGACAAGCCGATTGCCGGCATCGAGTTTCCCGACGAGGAGAACCCCTTCCTCGGCTGGCGTGGCATTCGCATGTGCCTCGATCGGCCGGATATCTTCAAGCGCCAGCTAAGGGCGCTGCTCAGGGCCGCCGTGCACGGCAACATCAAGGTGATGCTGCCGATGGTGGCCGATATTTCCGAAGTCACGCGCACCCGCGCACTGGTCGATGAATGCGCCGCCGAACTGAAGGCCGAAGGCGTGCCGCATGCGACGTTCGATCTCGGCGTGATGATCGAAACCCCGGCCGCCGTGCTGATCGCCCCGGCGCTGGCCAAGGAGGTGGCCTTCTTTTCGATCGGCACCAATGATCTGACCCAATACATCATGGCCGCCGATCGGCTCAACCCAACCGTGGCCAAGCTCAACGACGTCACCAATCCGGCGGTCATGATGGCGATCGAACTGACGGCCAAAGCCGGCGTCGCCGCCGGTATCATGGTCGGCATGTGCGGCGAGGCGGCGGGCCGGCCGGATCTGATCCCGGCCTTCATCGAGATGGGCCTGACCGAACTTTCGATGAGTCCGGCCTCGATCCAGCGCGCCAAGAAGACGATCACGGCCATGGCCGCTGGAGATTAGGTTTCCGCAGCCGTTCTCTTTGTTTTGCGCAACCCGGCGTTATGGCAAGTGGGCAAGCAAGGTGGCAAAGACAGGGGTCAATTCCTCGACCGGGCTCGCCTTTCCGCAAGCCTGCACAATGCGGTCGTGACGTATATCGGCAGCCAGGATCGCGATCTCCAGCATGTCCGGCTCCGGCGCACCATCCCTCCCTGTTGTCGCCAGGCCGCAGGCCAGAACGACCGGCGCCAGGCAGCTTATATCGAGCGCCCGGCCGGCGATCGCGGCCGTTTCCGGCGCGGCTTCGCCAAAGCGGACGGGACGCTGGTTGAGCAACTCGACAAGCAGTGCCGCGCAGGTGGCCGCGATTGCTTGCAATCCGGTACCCGGTGCGGTCAACGCGGCCAGCAGATCACCATGGCGCTTGCGCATCGTGGCATGCGCGGCAGCAAAATCAGCCTCATGAATGCGGGCATTATCGATCTTCAGCCCGGCAAGCACTGCCTTGGTCAGGTAGTACATGTCGCGCCGAAACAGGCGTTCGGCGCTCAACTGACGTTCTTCGTCTCCGGCTGGGAAATAGGTGCCAAGGCCTTTCACGGTCGTGCCGTCCACCTTGATCGGGCGCTCATGCGGAACAAAGGATTCGGCGATCGACAGCGCCTCGTCGAAGGCGCTGGCGGCATGGCTGAGCAGGCCTTCGATGCCCTTGCCCGGAAACGGCGGCAGATGGCTGGTGGCTTCGCGCAGGACGCTGGCGTCACCGGTGCCGTCATGGCGGCTTTGGCGGATGATGTCGCGGACTTCCCGCAACCGGTCCTTCAGGTTGACGCGGACGTCTTCGGAGATTTGTCGGAGCATCGCGGATCGCCTCGAAAGTGTCGTGGGGGGCGGCCAGCAGAGGGCCAGCCACCAACTCTACATTGTTCCTATCGATTGGTAGATCAATAGGCGATACTAGACCAGCACGCAGAATCGGCGACAGCGCGCTTGTCCGTCGCCGCGGGGGAGGGATGATTTGGCCAGGCGACGACAAACCGGCGAGGGGCGGGCCGACGAGGGGCGGGCAGGGGTCGACGTGACCGAGCAGGTCGCTAGTGAAAGCCGGACGGACCGCCTCAGGATTCGCGCCGCCTGGATGTATTTCGTCGAGCAGATGACGCAGAACGAGATCGCCGACGTGCTCGGCGTCGGCCGCGTCACCATCGTGCGCATGCTTGCCGACGCCCGGGCGCGCAACGAGGTGAAAATCACCATCGAGAGCGAATTGTCGGAGATCGTGCGGCTGGAGCGCGCGCTGGAGCGGACGTTCGGCCTGCAGCAGGCGCTGGTGGCGCCGCTTTCGGCCCCCAATGCCGATCCGATACCGGCAATCAGCGCCAAGACCGGCAGTTTTCTGTCCGACACGATGAAATCGGGTATGCGCGTCGGCGTCGGCTGGGGCCAGACGCTGTTTTCGAGCCTGCCCTTCATCAGCGCCAAATCGCTCACCGACTTCAAGGTCATTTCGCTGCTTGGCGGTGTCGGCGTCGTGCGGCGCTACAACCCGGCCGAGTTCGCCTGGCGCTTCGCTCAAATCTTCCAGGGCGACGGCTATCTGATCCCGACGCCTGCCGTCGTCGACAGCGTCGAGACCAAGATCGCGCTGGTCGAGCGCTGCGGCCTGCAGGAAGTCTTTGAAATGGCCAACGTGCTCGATGCCGTCCTGCTGAGCGTCGGCGGCATCGCTTCGGCCACCACCTTCTCTCGCGGCGGCTTTCTCAGGGAAGCGGACCGGGAGGCCCTGCTTGCGCGTGGTGCGGTGGGCGACCTTCTGTTCCACTTCTTCGACCGCTATGGCGACCTCGTCGACCATCCCGTCAACAGCCACGTGATGTCGGTGGAGGTCGACCGTCTGCGCGCGGCGCCGATCCGTATCCTCACCTCCGGCGGTGCGGAGAAGACCGAGGCATTGCTCGGCGCCATGAACCTGATCGCGCCGACGATCCTCATCACCGACGAGGAAAGCGCCAGGCGCATGCTCGAGGCGGTCAGCGCAAGCTGAAGGATCCCGTGATGTAATCGGGCCAGGCCTGCTGCTCGTCGAACACGGCGGCAAGATCCGGTGTGTCCGCCAATATTCCGCTCAGCACCAGCGCCGTGGCGACGCCGGCGCCGTTTCCGCCTGCAACATCGTGCTCGACGCTGTCGCCGATGCAGACCGCACTGGCGCGATCCGGCTCGCCTGCCAGCGCCAGGGCTGCGTCGAAGATCGCCGGATAGGGTTTGCCGATGCAGGTGACGCTGCCGCCCAGGCTTTCGTAGAGATCGGCGATCTCGCCGGCGCCGAAGCGAGGTCCGACCGCCGTCAGCATGATCCTGTCGGGATTGGTGCAGAAGCACGGCACCCGCCGCGCCGCCGCCGGCGCGAGCAGCCGGCGATAATGATCGAGGTCGTGGCGATCGCCCTCGCTGGCTGAGATCAGCACCAGTTCGGCGTCTTCCCCGGCCTCCGTCAGCACGAAGGGCAGGCCTTCGATCGCCGTGCGGTCGTTGTCGCGACTGATCAGCAGGCATTTCGTGCCCGAACGCAGCTCTCCCGATGCCGCCATGTCATCAAAGGACCGCCATGCCACCTCGCCGGAGGAGACAAAATGGTCCCAGCTGCCAGCGGCGAAGCCGAGCTTCAGCAGACGGTCCTCGTTGGGCCTGGCGCGCTTGCCGGAGTTGGAGATCAGCACCACCGTCTTGCCGGCGCGCTTCAGCGCCGACAATGCTTCCACCGCGCCGGGATAAGGAGCCTGGCCGTCATGCAGCACGCCGAACTGGTCGAGCAGGAAGACCTGGTAGCGCTCAGCCAGCGGTCCGATGCCGTCCAGGCGTTCGATGGTTTTCGCACTCATAGCAGTCCCGCCTTGCTTGCACCCTTCAGCGCCAGCCCCGCTGTGCCGGCCGCCGCCTCATCGGACAGCGTGGGCAGGAAATCGACGCCGAGCTTGCGACGCCGGATATCAGTCCAGGCCAGGTTTGCTGCGCCGCCGCCGACGCTCCTGACCGAGGTCAGCGCCGGCGCGCCGAGTTCGGCAAGCCTTCGGTAACCAAGTGCTTCGATCGCGGCCATGCCTTCGAACATCGCCTTGAGATAGTCGGCATCGTCAGCCGGCCGTGGCGCAAGACGTGGAGGCAGGGCGGGATCGGCTATGGGGAACCGCTCGCCCGCCGTGCCGAGTGGATAATAGTCGAGGCCGGTCTCGGTAGTAGGGTCGATCCTGGCACTGAGTTCGATGATGCGTGCCAGCGGAAAATACTGCGCCAGCACCTTGCCGCCGGAATTCGACGCGCCGCCCGCCAGCCAGGCATCGCCGAGGCGATGGCTGTAGATGCCGAAGCGCGGCGCCGAGATCGGCCGGTCGGAGAGGATCTTGATGGTGAGCGAGGATCCCAGCGCCGTGACGCCGTCGCCGGCTGATGTGGCGCCCGTCGCCAGGAACGAGGCGCAGCCATCCGTAGTGCCGGCGACCACGACCACATCACGCGGCAGGCCGAACAGCTCCCCGGCGGCCTTGGTGAGCGTGCCGGTGACGTCGCCCGGCTCGACGACATCAGGCAGCAAGTCCATGCGCATGCCGGTGGCCGCGATCCAGTCCGGCCAGCGGCGCGCCTCGACGTCGTAGCCTGTCTTCAGGGCATTGTTCTCGTCGCTGATGTCGAAGCGGCCAGAGAGATTTCCAGCGATCCAGTCGGCCTGGTGCAGCACGGCGGCGATGCCGGACAGATGCTGGAACCGCAGCGCCTTGGCGAGGCCTGAAGTGGCGCCATGCGCGGCGCTCGCTTCCGGCGCTTCGCGGGTGATGGCGGCCAGGACATCGGCGTTGGCGACCTTGTCGTTGTACATCATCGGCTCTGCCAGGGGCCGCCCGGCATCGTCGACCGGCAGCAGCGTACCGGACGTGCCGTCGACGGCGATGGCGCGGACCGCTGTGCGGTCGATGCCGGAAAGCAGTTCCGTCAGAGCCGTCTGGACCGCTTGCCACCATGCCGATGGGGCGCGGGGATTCTGGCCGAATCTGTCGAGGCGGACGGCGGACTGGCCGGCAATCGAAAAATCCGGGCGCATGGCGACGGCGCGCGCGCCCGACGTGCCGATGTCGATGCCGATGACAAGGGGCATCATCTCTTCAATCCTTTGCTAGCCGCCGGCGGCATTCAGCTTTTGGCGATACTGCTCGGCGTCCCAATTGACCAGTTCATCATTCTCGGCGGCGGTGAGATAGTTCAATCGTGCCGCGACATCGACACGTGCCGTCACGTCGGCGAGGCAGCGTTGCATGGCGTCGGCGCCGGCGCTGGCATCGCCGCGCATCAGCACGCCGGCGCCGGGAAACAGGATCGCCATCGGCGCCGCGCCGAACCGCGCGGCAACACCGGCCGCATCCTCGCCTGGCCTCGCCACGACCGAGCCCCGGCCGAGGAAGATGACATGGTCGGGATAGAGGCTGCCGGCCTCAGCCATGCGGCGGCTTTGCGGATCGAGCGCGACCGCATGCGCTTCGAGATCCGCCGGCAGTCGGTAGACGCCGTCGCCGGCAAGCGTCGTCAGGGCCACGATGTCGGGCGCGGCGGTCGCGCGCGGTGGCCGCGCCAGCAGCGACCTGACGCGGCGGAGCAGGAGGTCCGCGGCGGTGACGGTTTCGGCGGCAACGACCAACCCGTGATTGCCGAGGATCAGCACGTCGACACCAGGCCGCAGCTTTTCGGCAATGCCACGGGCGAGCGGCAGGCCTGGCCGGAAATAGGGTACGTAGGCCCATTCGATCCCGGCGAGCCGCCTGGCGACCTCGGCCTCGCCATCGGCCTGCACGGCAAGCGAAATCGTGTCGACGCAATGGACATGCAGCACCACGCGTTGCGGCATCAAGGCGTGCACCGTGGTTTCGATCGACGGGCGCAGGCCGCGTGGATTGAGTTCATCGATGGCAAAGGCCTGCGGCGTGTCAGCGGCCGGATCGCGCGCGTCGACCGCCTTGAGCAGCGGCGCCATCGCCACCGGCACCATGATGTCGTGGGTGAGCGCATCCTTCAGCCAGGTGCCGGACGCCTTGATCCACAGCGTGTCTTCAGCCTTGAGCGAGGTGTTGCCCCCCGCCGCCTGGGTCATATGCGGGTTCAGCCCAATGCCAGCCGAAAGCGCCCGCAAGGCAGCCAGTTCCTGTGCATCAGCTTGGGTTGCCATGACGCCTTTCCTTACACGGTTGCACGAAATCCCGTCGCCGTGCCGCTATCGGCGCTGATATCGCAGATGCGAGCGACTTACGTCAATAGTGATCTACTATCATCAAAACTGGCTTGCAATCTGACTGATGTTGAGTAAGTTGCACCAATTGCCATGGAAAAGGGCATTGGGAGGAAAGAATTGAGCGACTCCGGCCGCCAGCGTCAGATCGTCGAGCTGCTGCGGGATCGACCGTTCGCCTCGGTGCGCGAGCTGCAGGAGCGGCTAGGCGTTTCGGCGGCGACGGTCCGGCGCGATATCGACCGGATCGACGAAGCCGGTGAAGCACGAAAGGTCTATGGCGGCATCTCGGCGCTCGACGGCGCTTCGCAGGGCGTTGCCTATGCCCGGCCCTATGACGAAAACCGCGATCTCGCAGTAGAGGCCAAGCGGCAGATCGCGGCCATCGCGGCGACCATGGTGCGCGACGGCGACGCTGTCATCGTCCATGGCGGTTCAACCTGCTTCCATCTCGGCGTCAAGCTCGCCGAGCGCAGCATCCGGCTCTACACCAATTCAATGCCGCTCGCGGCCTATCTCAGCGATCATGGCCATTGCAGCCTGACCGTCGCCGGCGGCGACCTGCATCGCGAACCCGGCATCATCCATTCGCTCACCCAGCCGACGCCCTTCTACGCCTCGAAATTCTTTCTCGGTGCGCAAGGCCTCAACCAGGAAGGGCTGCTGGAATCGCACCCGCTGCTGGTGCGCTCCATCGTCGACCTCAGCCTGTGCGCCGACCAGATCGTGGTGCTGGCCGACAGCCGCAAACTGTCGATCCACGCGCGTAACGTCGCGCTACCGCTGTCGCGGATCGGCACGCTGATCACCGACGACGGTCTTTCGGATGCCGATGCGCGCATGCTGGAGGATGCCGGCGTCATGGTGCGGATCGCGGCCACCTCGGGAGCCGTCCCGTGAAAGTGGCGGTGCTCGATTTCGGCAAGACCAATTCGAAGCTGTTCGTCTTCGGCCAGGACGGACGCATCCTCGCCGAGCGCCGCACCCAGCCGAAATGGGCGCACCAAAACGGCTTCAGCGTGCTCGACGAGGCCGCGCTGCATGATTGGGCGCTCGGTGCCGTAACCGATACGGCTGAAAACCATGGCGTGGAAGGGCTGATGGTCTCGGGCCATGGCTGCACCTTTGCCCTCGTGGACGACGCGGCGCTGACGCATCCGATCCTCGACTACGAGCAGGAGCCGCCGGCCGAAATCGCTGCCCGAATCGATCGCCATATCCCGGATTTCGCCGAAACCTTCTCGCCGCGCCTGCCGCTCGGTTTCAACTATGGCCGTCACATGCTGTGGCTGCAGGAGGTCGATCCCGACGCGTTCGCGGCAGCGAAATCGATCCTCGGCTATCCCCAGTACTGGAGCTGGCGCCTCGGCGGCAGGCCAGTTTCGGAAGTCTCCTATCTCGGCTGCCATTCGCATCTATGGGCGCCCCGCAGCCAAGACTTTTCCTCGCTGGTCGATGCCGAGGGGTGGCGTGGCCAGATGCCGGCCTTCGCGCGCGCCGGCACCGTCATCGGCGAGCGGCATCTCGGCGGTGCGGCGCGGCCGATCGCCATCCACAATGGCGTTCACGACTCGAATGCGGCGCTCTATGCCTATCGCCGGCAAGAGCTTGGCCCGCTGACCGTGGTGTCGACCGGCACCTGGGTCATCGTGCTCAATCCCGACTGCCCTCTCGATGCGCTCGACCGTGACCGTGACATGCTGGTCAATGTCGATGTCGACGGTGGCCCGGTGCCGACCATCCGTTTCATGGGCGGGCGCGAATTCGCCGCCATCAGCGGCGGCTGGCAAGGTGCGATCCCGCATGGCTCGATCCAGCAGGCAATCGACGCCGGCATCATGGCGCTGCCGAGTTTTGCGCCCGGCGGGCCGATATCAGGCCATCGTGGCGAAATCATCGGTGGTACGCCCAGCAACGAGCAACGCGCGGCGGTGGCGCTGCTTTACGTGACCCTGATGGTCGATCTCTGCCTCGACCTGATCCATTCGCAAGACACCGTCATCGTCGATGGCGGGCTGAACACTGGCGGCCTGCTGGCCGGGCTGCTGGCGCAACTGCGCCCCGGGCAGGGCTTTCTGCAGGGCGCCTCGCTCGAAGGCAGCGCCACGGGGGCGGCAGCGCTCGCCTTCGAAAGCGTAGGGCGCGACTTCGCCGCCGAGGCGCCGGAGCCGGTGCATGCGACGCGCTTCACCGGCCTCGCCGGTTATCGCAACGCCTGGCGCGATCGCGTTGGCGGGCACGGCGCCGCCGTCAAAACGGCGGGAGGCGCGCGATGATCGCGACGGCCAAGACCGAGACGGCGCGCCGGCCGGTGCTGGAGATGCGCCACATCTCCAAGACGTTTGGCGCGGTCCGCGCCTTGCACGATGTTTCGCTTACCGTCCATGCCGGCGAGCTGCACGCGCTGATGGGCGAAAACGGCGCCGGCAAATCGACGCTGATGAAGGTGCTGTCGGGCGCCTATCGTCCGGATGCCGGCGGCGAGATCCTGATCGATGGTGTGCCCGCCGCGACCGGCGATCCGGTCAAGGCGCGCGCCGCCGGCATTGCTGTCATCTACCAGGAGCTGTCGCTGGCGCCCAATCTGACCGTGGCGCAGAACATCTTCCTCGGCAACGAGCCGCGGCGCTTCGGCATCGTCGATCGGGACCAGTGCAGCCGGCGCGCCAACGAAATCATTGCACGGCTCGGCGTGTCCTTCTCGGCGCGCGCCCTGGTCTCGAGCCTGTCGCTCGGCGAGCGCCAACTGGTCGAGATCGCCCGCGCCCTGTCGACCAATGCGCGCATTATCGTCATGGACGAGCCGACCACGTCGCTGACCTCGCGCGAGACCGACCGGCTGTTCGAGGTGATCGCGACGCTGAAAGCCCAAGGCATCGCCATCATCTACATCAGTCATCGCATGGAAGAGGTCTACCAGCTCGCCGATCGTGTCAGCGTGCTGCGCGACAGCGGCTATGTCGGCACGCTGGAGCGCGCCGACCTCAATGCCTCGCGGCTGGTGTCGATGATGGTCGGCCGCGATCTCTCCGCCTTCTACAAGAAGGACCATCGCGCGCCGGACGAGAAGCGCGCCGTCGCGCTCTCGGTGCGCGGCATGTCCGACGGCCGCCTGCTGAAGAACTGTTCGTTCGACCTGCACAAGGGCGAGGTGCTGGCGCTGGCGGGTCTCGTCGGCTCCGGCCGCACCGAGCTCGCCCGGCTGATCTTCGGCGCCGACAGGCGGACATCAGGCACGCTGGAACTTGACGGCAAGCCTGTAACCATCGGCTCGCCGCGCGAGGCGCTCGATGCCGGCATCGCCTATCTCACCGAGGATCGCAAGGAACTCGGGCTGTTCCTCGACATGTCTATTTCCGACAACATCAGCATGGGCGTGCTGGCCAGGGACGCGCGGGCCGGCGGGTTCCGCGACTTCAGCGCCGCCGACAGGCGCGCGGCAAAAGCCATCGCGGACCTGTCGATCCGCACCCGTTCGGCGCAGGCCAATGCCGGCTCGCTGTCGGGCGGCAACCAGCAGAAGGTGCTGCTCGCCCGACTGCTTGAGACCGAGCCGAAGGTCGTCATCCTCGATGAACCGACCCGCGGCGTCGATGTCGGCGCCAAGTCGGAAATCTACCGGCTGATCGACAATCTCGCCAACAGCGGCATCGCCATCCTGATGATCTCCAGCGAACTGCCCGAGGTGATCGGCGTCGCCGACCGAGTGCTGGTGATGCGCGACGGCACTATCGCGGGCGAGGTGACGGCATCCGAAGGCACGCCACTCAGTCAGGAGAAGATCATGGAACTGGCAACGGGAGCAGCTCAGCAATGACCGAAAAGGCGACCGGGATCAGCGTTGGCGACCAGGCCACCGGCGCGAGCCGGCGGTTGCGAACCACTTTCGCCGCGCTTGGCATGTTGCCTGTCCTGATCCTGCTGGCGGCCGGCTTCCAGTTCATGAACCCGCGCTTCCTGACCGAGACCAATCTGCTGATCGTCACGCAGCAATCGTCGATCAACATCGTGCTGGCGGCCGGCATGACCTTCGTCATCCTGACCGGCGGCATCGACCTGTCCGTCGGCTCCATCCTCGCCGCCGCGGCGATGGTGGCGGTGATGGTATCATTGGTGCCGGACTGGGGCCTGCTCGGCGTGCCGGCGGCCATCCTGGCCGGTCTCGGCTTCGGCCTCATCAACGGGCTGCTCGTCGCCTATATCAGGCTGCCGCCCTTCATCGTCACGCTGGGTTCACTGACAGCCGTGCGCGGCATTGCCCGCCTGCTCGGGCAGGACACGACCGTGTTCAACTCGGACCTGCCGTTCGACTTCATCGGCAATGGCTCGCTGCTTGGCATCCCCTGGCTGGTCATCATCGCGCTGGCGGTGGTGGTGCTGTCCTGGGTAGTGCTCAAGCGCACCGTGCTCGGTACCTGGATCTACGCCGTCGGCGGCAATGCCGAGGCGGCGCGGCTGACCGGCATCAAGGTGCCGCTGGTGCTGCTCTTCGTCTACGGCGTGTCCGGCCTGCTCGCCGGTCTCGGCGGCGCCATGTCGGCGGCAAGGCTCTATGCCGCCAACGGCCTGCAGCTCGGCCAGTCCTACGAGCTCGACGCCATCGCTGCCGTCATCCTCGGCGGCACCAGCTTCGTCGGCGGCGTCGGCTCGATCTGGGGCACGCTGATCGGCGGCCTGATCATCGCGGTGCTCTCCAACGGGCTCATCTTGGCCGGTGTCTCGGACATCTGGCAGTACATCATCAAGGGATTGGTCATCATCGTGGCGGTCGCCCTCGACCGCTACCGGCTCCAGGCTGGAGCAAGAACGTGAGTGACCTGGTCGCCGGCATCAACGACCGGCTTGTGTAACGCACCGCGAGAGGCGCGGGGCATCAGGAGGAAGTAAGCGTAATGAAGATCATCACCAAATTACTCTGCGGCGCCGCACTCGCGGCCGTCGCCATCGCGCCGGCATCGGCCAAGGACCTCAACAAGGTCGGCATCTCGGTCGGCCTGCTCGGTAACCCCTTCTTCGTCGCCACCATCAAGGGCATCGAGGACGCGGCCAAGAAGATCAATCCGAATGTCGAGGTGACGTCGGTGTCGGCCGACTACGACCTCAACAAGCAGGTTTCGCAGGTTGATTCCTTCATTGCCGCCGGCGTCGACGTGATCATGCTCAACGCCGTCGATGCCAAGGCGATCGCGCCGGCGGTGAAGAAGGCGCAGGCTGCCGGCATCATCGTTGCCGCGTTCGACGTTTCGGCGCCGGGCGCCGACGTCACCGTGATGACCAACAACGTCAAGGCCGGCGAGGAGGCCTGCCAGTACCTGGTCGACCACACCGGCGGCAAGGGCGACTATGTCATCCTCAACGGCCCGGCATCGTCGTCGATCCTGGAGCGGGTCAAGGGCTGCAAGAACGTGCTTGCACAGCACCCCGACATCAAGATCCTGTCCGACGACCAGAACGCCGAAGGCTCGCGCGACGGCGGCCTGAAAGTGTTCCAGTCGCTGCTCACCCGCTTCGACAAGATCGACGCGGTGTTCGCCATCAACGATCCGACGGCGATCGGCGCCCAGCTTGCCGCCAAGCAGCTCAATCGCTCGGAGTTCATCTTCACTGCAGTCGACGGCGCGCCAGATATCGAAAAGGAACTCTCTTCCGGCAAGTCGATGATCAAGGCCTCGGCCTCGCAGGACCCTTACGTAATGGCTGGCCAGTCGCTGACGATGGCGGCCGATCTGCTGGCCGGCAAGAAGCCGGCGGAACCGATCGTGCTGCTCGATCCCAAGCTGATCACCGCCGAGAACCTGAAGGACTACAAGGGCTGGACCGCGGCCCGCTGATCACTCCAACAAGCGTGGCCGGGTTGACCCGGCCACGCCCCCCTCATCCACAAACCGGAGACGATCATGTCGCGCATCGGGATCCATTCTTTCGTCTGGTCGGCAAGCTCGGCGCAAAGCGAGCTCGAACGCACGCTGGCCAACACCAGGGAGGCCGGCTTCGACCTGATCGAATTCTCCTATCTCGACCCGGCTAATGTCGACATTGGCGGGCTTGCCAAGCGCATCGCCGATCTCGGCCTCGGCGTGGCCATCAGCATCGGACTGCCTGCTGATGGCGACATATCGAGCGCCGAGAAGGCGATTGCCGCGCGCGGCGTCGAAATCCTCAACCAGACCATCGCGCTGACGCGCGACCTTGGCGGCAGCAAGGTCGCCGGCATTCTGTCGACCAGCCATGGCCTGCAGGTCGAGGCGCCGACGCGCGATCAATGGAACCGCAGCGCCGCAGCGCTGGCAAAGGTTGCCGAGACGGCGAAAGCGGCCGGCGTCACGCTCAATCTCGAGATCGTCAACCGCTTCGAGAGCAATCTGCTCAACACTGCCTCGCAAGGCCTCGCCTTCATCGAGGACACCGGTTCGGACAACATCTTCCTGCATCTCGACACGTTCCACATGAACATCGAGGAGGCCGATGTCGGGCTGGCCATCGGCCACGCCGCAGGCAAGATCGGCTATGTCCATATCGGCGAGAGCCATCGCGGCTTCCTCGGCACCGGCAACATCGACTTCGCAGCGATATTCGATGCGCTGACCGCGGTCGGCTATGCCGATGATCTCAGCTTCGAATCCTTCTCGTCGGAGATCGTTGACGAGAACCTGTCGAAGAAGACCGCCATCTGGCGCAATCTGTGGACCGACAATATGGCGCTCGCCAAGCACGCGCGCGCCTTCATCGGCCTGGGGCTGGAGACGGCGCGACGCAAGGCGGAACTGGTCTCGGCCCGGCACAAGCCGTAGGGCGTTCGCGGGCGGCAGGACTTCCCAGGCTGCGCTGCCAGGGCGCGTAAACGCCGCTGGTTCTGGTGATGCATGCATTGCTCCCGTCATGTGCATGGGCTATCCGACCTCTGCGACACATGAAGTAGAAGGAGCCAGGCATGACGAACAAGACGATCCTCAAATTCGGCCCCGTCGAACACGCGGAAGCCGGCGACCTGCCTGGCTGGATCGTGGTCGAGGGCCACCCGACCATGCAAACCGCCGTCCAGCACACGACCGCGGACGGCAAGGTCATCTCTGGCACCTGGCGCGCGTCGCCCGGCACCTATCACGCGACCTACACCGACTATGAATTCGTGCACATGATCGCCGGCCGCATCATCATCACCCCCGATGGCGGCACACCTGTCGAAGTCGGCCCCGGCGATGCGTTCGTGGTGGAAGCCGATTTCAAGGGCACCTGGAAGATCATCGAGCCGGTGACCAAGCATTTCGTTGTCAAGGTTGGCTGAGGCGGCCCGTTGGACCGCGGATGGCCGGCGCCCATGGCGGGTCCTCGGCGCGGATGTATCCCTGCCACATCTTCGAGCATGAGCAGCTCGGTATGATGGGCACTGTCGACGTGCAGGTATAGTTGGGCGTGGTGGCGCTCTATGGCGCGTTGTTCGTCAGCGCGTTCCTCGCCGCAACTGTCCTGCCGGTCTCGTCGGAGGCGGTGCTCGCCGGGCTGATCGTCTCGGGCCGTGATGATCCAGCGCTGCTCCTTGCCGTTGCCACGATCGGCAATTCGCTCGGCTCCGTGGTAAACTGGGTTCTGGGGCGCGGCATCGGCTCGCTCCAGAACAGGCGCTGGTTCCCCGTCACTCCCGATCGCTTTGAGCAGGCAAGCCGGATATTCCGGCGCTTTGGCGAATGGACACTGCTGTTTGCCTGGTTGCCGGTAGTCGGAGATGCTTTCACCATCGCCGCGGGTGCCGCACGCGTGAACCTTGGCGTGTTCGTCACTCTCGTCGCAATAGGCAAGGCTGCACGCTATGCGGTGATTGTTGCGGGAGGATTGTGGGCTGCGGGGTGATCAGCTGCACATCGTCTATTCCTTGGGAGGCCGTGTTCGACCGACCGAAGCCCATGCTTTGCATGACACGATCGCGCAACAGCACGAAATGAACCAGGGCAGCCAGCACGTGAACACCGATAAGTCCAAGCATTATCCAGACCAGCTTGGCATGGACGAACGCGAAGCCCCTTGCCGACAGCGCACCGACGGATGGTGCCAACGGTACAGGCAGGGTTCCGAAAAGCCGTGCGGGTGGCATGAAAGGCATTGGCCGGTAGCCTAGAGCCTTTCATATTTTGACGGAAGCGTATCCGGCGTTTTTGAAGTAGTTCTTGCATTCTGCTGCCTCGATGGTTTCGACGAGGTGGCCGATGTTACGCCAAGTGTCCTCGACGGTTCGCTTCTGAGCTTGGCGCATCCAGTGTTTGATCTTCGCAAAGGCCTGCTCGATCGGATTGAGGTCCGGAGAGTAGGGCGGCAGGTACCAAAGCCTGGCGCCGGCAGCCTTGATCATCTGCCTGATGGCGGCCGACTTATGACTTCCAAGATTATCCATGACGACGATGTCGCCAGGCTTCAGAACGGCGATGAGCTGCTGCTCGACATAAGCGCGGAAGCATTGGCCGTTGATCGGTCCGTCGAAGACGCAAGGAGCCGCGAGCCGATCCCAGCGCAGAGCGCCGAGGAAGGTCAGCGTGCGCCAATGGCCGTGCGGAGCCAGGCCGCGCAGCCGCTTGCCCTTCGGCCCCCAGCCTCGCAGCGGAGCCATGTTGGTCTTGATCCAGGTCTCATCGATGAAGACCAGGCATTGCGGATCGAGACCGGTCTGCCAGGATCGCCATCGTTGACGCCTGCGGGCAACATCGGCGCGAGCCTGCTCAAGAGCGAACAGCGTTTTTTTTGAAGCTCAGCCCCTCGCGGCGCAAGAACAGCCAGACCGTATTGTGCGAGACCTTGATCCCGCGCGCATCCAACTCGTCCTTCAGCCGATGCAGCGTCAGTTCAGAGGTCTGATTGATCCGCTCCACGATATAAAGGCCCGATGCGGCTCAAGAACCCGCTTGCGGTGCCCGCCCATCTTGCCTGGCGCCACCGAGCCGGTGGCACGGTAACGCTGCGACCACTTCACAGCCGAGGAGACTGCAACACCAAAGCGCGACGCCACAACACGGCAGCTCTCGCCGGCGCCAACTGCTTCAACAACACGCTCACGAAGATCGTTTGAAAGGGCTCGCGTCATCTGATGCTGGCCTCCGTCCAGTCACCATCTTGAATCACAAACCCACCGATTTGGGAATCTTACGATTCTCCCAAAATAGGAACTGCTCTAGCCACCCTGTTATCAAGATCGCGAGGATCGTGACGTAGAGAAATATGTGGAAGAAAGCCGTCGCAAATCGCACGAACCGTGAGGTTGGCCTGGCAGGGGCCCGGGTGGAGATGCGCCAGCAAAGCCTGAGGACGATGATGGCCAGGATGGTCACGCCGATCGACATGTGAATCGGCAGCCAGTTCATCATCGTCATCCCCGGCCCTCTCATCGGCCCGAAGGCAATGGCGAGTTGCGCCGCGAGCGCGATCACGGTCAGCCAATGCAGCAGACGAATGCCGAAATGCCAATGCGGGCCAGATTTCCCGCTCACCTCCGCGGCCCGACGGTAGTCAACGGTGCGCATGAGGGCGTGATGTCTTCGTCCTCTTCAACGAATCTGATTTCGCAGAAAGGTATAGTACTTCTTCGCCAAGCTCTTGAAAACGTGGTGGTCCCGACAGGAATCCAACAGTCCGACTTTATAGAGTTTTCAAATACTCGATCAGCGCGGAACGTTCTCGGTTGGGCAGTTGGCGGCCAAGTACACCAGGTGGCGGTGAACGAGTCGGCATGCCTTCGAAGGAATGGCCGAGATTGGAGTTGCCCCGTTGCCGCGCGTCGAACCGGGTCAATCCAGCCTCACATTCAACGGCCGTCAGTTTGGTGGCGACAGGGACAGGCAGTCCGACTCTTTCCGGGTCGAATTCGACCGGACCAACACAGAAGGCCTGTGGCCGGTCGGCCTGTGGCCTGAGCAAATCGTCAAGGGTTGGAACCGAGCCATTGTGCAGATAGGGCGCCGTCGCCCAAACGCCGTCGAGCGGCCGGGCGCGATAGTGGGGCGTGGCAAGATAGGTGACGCTGGTCGAGTCGCTTGCCGGTTGCGCCTTCTCGCCGGCCGGCTGCACAGGTTTATCCTTGTCGCTGACCGGGATCGTAGGTTTATCCTTGTCACTGACCGGCTGCATGCGCTTGAAGACCTTCGGATTCGGACAGTTCGGCCGTTCGCTGTGAGTGGCAGCGACTTCTTCCTGCGACATCGCGCTGCCGTCGGCGCGCCTGGGGTTCTCGGCCCACTGCTTCTCGGTCCTGCTGACCGCCGCCATCAGATTGACGACATAGGATTTGTTCAAAGCCGCATTGGGCTCCAAAGGGCAGTGGTCGAAAACCTCCGCTTTGAGATCCAAGCCAAGATATTTCGGTACGTTCACCTGCCGCTCGGCGAGCACGCGGCCCTGTTCGGGATCGGTGCCCATATCAGCGACCGGCTTTTGCACCAAGTTGAACAGCCACTCGCCACCGATCGAAATCCAGTTCGGGTGGCTGTCGGTCTGGTCACTGTTTATTTTCTTCCAGAACGAGTCGGGGTCGTCAGCCGAAATCCCGGGGTCGCGCAACGGTGCGCGATGGCATTCGAAGCAGAATTGGCGATATAGCTTACGGCCTTCGGCCACTGCGTCGGGGTGGGTACGCCATTTTTCGTCGTCTCCGGGATCCCAACCCTTCATCGCTTCGAGCTTTTTCGCCGCATCGTCCCACCGGGGCGCTGCCAGCGGCTCCGGGGGGCCATCGAAGCTGGTTGGCATCCCATCCATGTGTTCGCCGCCTTGCGTCATGCTCTTGTCCATGTGCTTGCGGCCCTGCAGCATGCTCTCGATCCTCGCTATCTCGGCGACATGGACCGTAGACGCAAACAGCGGCAGTTTTGGATTGGCCATATTGATCTTGGCGTTGACACCCATAGCTTCGCCGATGTTGCGGATGTTGGGATTGAGGATCGAGGCGTCGTACTGCGCCCAGGAAAAATTGGGGACATCCCAGATCGGCGGGAAGCTGACCGGCGCGGTATGGGCGGAAAAGTTGGCGTCCATGGCGGCCTGCGACAGGCCGCCTTCATACTCCTTTACAGCTGGCTCTTCCGGTTTCAGCGGGTTGACGAGGTTGTCGTGGAACACCTGGTTGCCGATGCGGTTGAGCGCGTCGAGGCGGCCGAAGCCTTCCTCGGTATGAACCATATGCTGACGGGCAAGAATATTCCGTTCGGCGGTCACCTTGCCGAAGACCTCGTTGTCGCAGATCCTTTTGATCTCCTCCCCGACATCTTTTCTTGCCCGATAGTCCCGGGGATCGGGCGCGGAATCGGCGCGCAGAACAGCATCGATGAAGCGGTCTTTGCGCCAGGGTGCTTTGGCGGTGTAGCAGATCGACAGACCTATGATCCGCTCCAGGTTCTGCAGGTCGATCATCGCCTGCGCCCCATCGATACGCAGCTCGAATCCCTTGTAGGAGATGTGGCCGGTGTGACATGCCGCGCAGGTGAGCCCCAGACCGTCTGCGAATTCTTTCCCGGTTATTGGATCGGTGCCGCTCTTGAGCACCGCAAAGCCGACCGGAAGGGTGCCATAACCGTCAGGCTCGTCGCTGCCCGCTTTTGGATCGCAATCGCGCGGCGCCATGAAGCCGAGCCGGGACAGGTAGTCAGGGTCGCTGGTCAGACCGCGGCGTACGAAGAGGTCGAACGGGCTGATTTCCGGGCGCTCGAGCTTCTGGAACCAGGCGTAGGATACCGGGAACGTCGCGGTGCCCTGAGAGACGTTGTGGAACCAGGCCCGGTCCTCGGCCGACCAGTTCTGGTCGAGCCAGGCGCAACCTTTCTGCGGCCGCTCGGCCACAAGCGGCGGCGGGAGCAGCGCCGAAGCGAACTCCACGATCCTGCCCCTGAAGGCCAGGAAGGATCGGGCACGGTCCGGCGCATAACTCAGGACCAGAATCGCTACGGCGACGGCCACGATAGCGATCAGTCCCAGTTTGAGGACGCCTCGTCCGAGCTTTTGCAATACCGACCGGAGTTTCATCGTCGTCTCCCGAGCGCAATCTCCCGGCTTGCGGATTACGGCGTTTGCAGCAACTCGTTTGCAGCCTTCACCACCTCGTCGGTTTCGGTTGCGGTGCGCCGGGTGATCGTCGGCCTCAGGCCGTCGGCCTCAAGCCCCCAACCGAAGTTGCGCACGTTCCATTGGTCCTTCGGCAGCACAGCCTCCGATACGCCTTCGATCTTGGTCGTCGGAGAGTTGCTCCTCAGCAGTCGGGTTTCGGTATGGCAGCTGACACAATCGGTGTTGAAGAAATGGCTCTTCGACGGGTCGGCGATGATATCGGCCAGGGTTATCGTGTCCTGCTCGCTTCCCGTCGCTTTGAGCAACGTCGCCGTGGAAACGCCCTTGCGATCGCTTGGCGGTTGAAAGCAAGTCGTCATCGTCTCGCTCAAATTGTTGGAGACGGGAGCGGGGACCACTTTGTCTCCGCCTCCGAAAAAACGCACCAATTCGGCTGTTGCCTTGCCATCAAGGGCCGGGTTTGGAACCGCGATCAATTTCCCGAAGTCGGCGATCTTTGGGTTGGACTGTATCTTCATGGCGACGAAAATCCACGGGGCGGCAGCGGATTTCGGCAATCCCATCGCTGCCATGGAACCGAGTTTTTTTACCGAAAGGTCCTTGTCCAGGATTGCCACCAGACGATCGCGGAAAGGCTTCCTCGCCTTGGCGTCCGCGAGCGCGGGATGCACATCGAGAAGACCCTGCGTGGAGATCGGCGTGGCGCCAAAGCTGCCTTTGGCCAGATCGTCGCGCAACGACGCGAAGTCGGCGAGCGTCAGTCGAAAAGCAGTGAGGTCGGGATCGACCTTAGGTATCATCTGAACTGCGCAAGTCTCCTGTTGCGGTATTCCCCCTATAAAACTGAAGATCATGTGAGCGGCGCGGTCGTGGATCTTGACCGCGCTGCCCTCAATCGTCACGGGTTGCAGGATCAAGCGGACCTGTGGGATCTGGCCGAACGCCGCCATGACGTTCTTCGACAGGCCAGGCGCGCCGACATCGACGCGGATGCCGGCGACGAACCAGTTCTTGATGTTCTCGACTCCGTCCGGGAGACCGATCTGCACCGATTGTCCGTCAGCGAGGGCGATCTTGCTGGCATCACCGGCCGCGATCGCGAGAAACCGCTGGAATAGCGGCTCGGGAACCAACGGCACGCCGCCGGCGCCGATCAGGTCCGCAACGGAAATGAAATTGGCAAGGTCGGCCGCGTCTTTCGGCGCCGGAAACAGGATCGACACGTCGAGCGGATGGAGCGGCTCGGGCGCATCGGCGACCACCGCCGGAGAGGTGAAGCTCAGTATCGCGGCAAACGCCATCGCGCCGGCCGCCAGGATTGTCCTTCGATAGGCCTTTAGAGATTTCCACATATTCTGCCCCCCGGCTATGTTGAAAGTGTTTTCTGCTCCATTGTCCAAAGGCGTGGTTCAGAGCAATTCGGGGAAGAGCGTGAAATGATTTTCCGCCAAGAATTGCGTCAGAACAAAGAGTTAGAGCAGCTTTCCGCCTCCGAGAGGACGGTGAACTTCTCTACAATGAATTGTCGAGCGTCGACGCATCCATCAACGTCTCCTTCAACAGATGACAGACAAGGATCGACGCCATGCACGGGAATTCAAAATTATAGTTGTATGAGCATATTGATACATACGATGCGCGCCTGATGTCAATTACCAGGTTTTATTTGGTACGATAATAAAGCCTCAATGCTTTCTCGCGGTCGCCGGCTTCCGATCACTTCGGATGGCGGCTCGAAAACATACGAGCCCGGGCTTTGGTGCCAGGGCCTCGCGCCGCCATTGGCACTCAAGGCGCTATACCGGGTGAAGAATTGGTCATTGAAGTCTGAAGGCCCTCGCTGCCCGACATCGGACGGCTGGCGCGGCTTCCCGAACTGGCTTGTGGAGGATGTCGGCGTCACCGCCAAGCGGCGAGAGTGGTCAACAGAATATGCATGGTGATCCCGACAGGAATCGAACCTGTGACCTACAGATTAGGAATCTGCCGCTCTATCCTACTGAGCTACGGGACCACGCGGCCCGACACATAGCCGCTTCGGATCGTTTCGCCAAGAGGCCGGCCGCACGCAATCGGCCAGCCTTTTGTGCGGCGCTCGTCAGGCGGCGAGCGCGGTTTCCGCCAGTTTCACCCAGTAGCTCATGCCGTGCGGGATGGCCTCGTCGTTGAAGTCATAGTTCGGGTTGTGGAGACCGGCGGTGTCGCCATTGCCGATGAAGATGAAGGCCCCGGGGCGGGCCTCCAGCATGTAGGAGAAATCCTCGCCGCCCATCACCGGCTGGATCTCGCGGTGGACGTGGGCGTCGCCGGCGACGTTCGCGGCGACATCGCTGGCAAACACCGTCTCTTCGGCGTGGTTGAAGGTCACGGGGTAATTTGCCTGGTAGTCGACCTCGATCTTGGCGCCGAACGCGGTCGCCAGGCCGTCGCAGATGGTGCGGATGCGCTCTTCGGATTTCTTGGCGATCTCCTTGCGCAAGGTGCGCACGGTGCCGGCGATCTCGGCCGATTCGGGAATGATGTTGTAGGCGTCGCCGGCATGGAACTTGGTCACCGACACCACCACCGCCTCGACCGGGTCGGTGCTGCGCGAGGCGATGGTCTGCAACGCGCCGACCAGCTGGCTGGTGATGACGATCGGGTCGATCGTGCCGTGCGGCATCGCGGCATGGCCGCCCCTGCCTTTCACGGTGATGGTGAATTCGGCCGTCGCCGCCATGATCGGGCCCGGGCGGATGGCGAACTGGCCGACAGGCAGGCCCGGCATGTTGTGCATGCCGAACACTTTTGCGATGTCGAAGCGCTCCATCATGCCGTCCTTGACCATCTCGTTGCCGCCGCCGCCGCCTTCTTCCGCCGGCTGGAAGATCACCGCCACCGAGCCGGTGAAATTGCGCGTCTCGGCGAGGTATTTGGCTGCACCCAGCAGCATCGCCGTGTGGCCGTCATGGCCGCAGGCGTGCATCTTGCCGGGAACGGTCGAGGCGTAGGACTTGCCGGTGATTTCGTTGAGCGGCAGCGCATCCATGTCGGCGCGCAGGCCGATGGTGGCGCCTTCGCCCTGGCGGCCGCGAATGATGCCGACGACGCCAGTCTTGCCGAGGCCGGTGACCACGTCGTCGCAACCGAACTCTTTCAGCTTTTCGGTGACGAAAGCCGCCGTCTTGAAGACGTCGAAGTTCAATTCCGGTGTCTGGTGCAGATGCCGGCGCCAGCCGGCGACTTCGTCCTGCATTTCAGCGGCGCGGTTCAGGATTGGCATGATGGTTCCATTTCGTCGTTGGAGCAGCCGGCTTCAGCCTGGTGTACTGCAATTGTGCCGGGGTTTTGGAATTGTGATTGTCAGGCACTTTGCCATGTTGGCGTCACATAGGGTAAATAGCACCGCACCGATGCGGTCCGTTTTTGAGGGTCGGACTCATTATGCTGGCGGTCACGTAACGAAATCTTACGGAGCCAGAGGCAATCAGGGCAAGAGGCGATTTCGGATTCGATCATGCGGCACAGGCATTTCCTCAAACTATTCTCGGCTGGCGCAATCATGCTGTCGGTCGTGGCCGGATCGGTGCTGGCCAATCCGGTGGTTGTCTTCGACCTGAAGAATGGCCAGATTCTGCAGCATCAGGATGCGTTCAAGCGCTGGTATCCAGCCTCGCTGAGCAAGCTGATGACCGCCTATGTGACCTTCCGGGCGATCGCGGCCGGTGAAGTCCAGCTCGATTCGCCGATCAAGGTGACGAAGCATTCCGCCGGCGAGCCGCCAAGCAAGATGGGTTTCAAGCCGGGCTCGGTGATGCGGCTCGACAATGCACTGAAGATGATGCTGGTCAAATCGGCCAATGACATCGCCATGGCGGTCGGCGAGAATGTCGGCGGCTCGCAAGCCGCCTTCGCCGAAAGGATGAACGCCGAAGCTGCCCGGCTCGGCATGAACGGCACCCATTTCGTCAACCCGAATGGGCTCTATTCGCCGGACCAGTACACCACGGCGCGCGACCTCTCGGTTCTGGTGATGGCGATCCGCCGCGAGTTTCCGCAATATGCGCCATGGTTCTCGATCGAGGGCCTTGCGGTCGGCAAGAAGGAAATCCCGAACTACAATCTCCTGATCGGTCGTTATCCCGGCGCCGACGGTATGAAGACGGGCTTCGTCTGCCCTTCGGGCTTCAACATGATCGGCTCGGCGACCCGCAACGGCCGCACGCTGGTTGCGGTCGTGCTTGGTGAGAAGTCGGCGGTCAGCCGCGCCGAGGCTGCGGCAAAATTGCTCGACCAGGGCTTCGACACGCCGGCCGCCGGCACCGCCACCATCGCAACGCTGGCGCCTTACGGCGACACGGTCTCGCCCAACGACATGCATGACGAGATCTGCAAGAAGAAGACAAAGGAGGAACAGTCGGAAGCACCGCCCGCCGAGGCTCCCAAGGATGTGCCGAAGTCGCCCTATCAGGAAAAGCTCGACCATGTGCCGACGCTGGTTGCCGTCGGCCTCGGCGGCGCCACCGGTCCGGCACCGAAGGCGATGCTCGACCAGGGTGGGCAGGACTATGCCGATGTGCCGATCCCAAGCTGGCGGCCCGATCGGCCGGCACCGACCGGCGCTGGTGCGGCCATTGCCGGTTCCGCCGCGCAAGGCGACCAGCCGGCCAAGGTGGCGAACTAACCTGATGAGCGGCTTTCCTATCCCCGTTTCGGTGCTGACCGGCTTCCTCGGCGCCGGCAAAACGACATTGCTCAACCGGCTCCTGAAAGACCCGGCGCTGGCCGACACGGCGGTGATTATCAACGAGTTCGGCGAGGTGGCGATCGACCATCTGCTGGTCGAGCAGGCTTCCGATGGCATCATTCAGCTTTCGGATGGCTGCCTGTGCTGCACGGTGCGCGGCGAACTGGTCGACACGCTGGCCGACCTGGTCGACCGGTTGCAGACCGGCCGTATCGCCAGGCTTGCCCGCGTCATCGTCGAAACCACGGGGCTTGCCGACCCGGCGCCGGTGCTGCAGTCGATCATGGCGCATCCGGCACTTGTCCAGGCTTTCCGGCTCGACGGCGTCATCACGCTGGTCGACGCGGTCAATGGCAATGCCACGCTCGATGCCCATGTCGAGGCGGTCAAACAGGTCGCCGTCGCCGACCGCATCGTGCTGAGCAAGGCCGACATGGTGACCGATGCCGGCGATCTCGACACACTGCGGGCGCGCCTGCGGCGGATCAATCCGGGTGCCGAACTGCTCGATGCCGGCAACTCAAAAACAGGCGTAGCTGATCTGTTTGATTGCGGCCTCTACAATCCCGCCACCAAATCCGCCGACGTGCGGCGCTGGCTCGGCGAGGAGGCGGCGCACGATCACGACCATCACCATCAAGGCCATGACCACGCGCATAACCACGACCACAATCATGATCATGGCCACCGACACGATCAGCGCGTGCGCTCCTATTCGCTGATCCATGATGGTCCGGTGCCGTTTTCGGCTATAGAAATGTTCCTCGACCTGTTGCGTTCGACGCATGGCGAGAAGCTGCTGCGCATGAAGGGCGTTATTGAGTTGCAGGAAGATCCGTCGCGGCCGCTGGTTATCCACGGCGTGCAGAAGATCCTGCATCCACCGGCAAGGCTGCCGGCCTGGCCTGACGGCCAGCGCGGCACAAGGCTGGTGCTGATCACACTCGATATGCCGGAAGACTATGTGCGCCGGCTGTTTGCGGCCTTCACCAACCGGCCGTCGATCGACACGCCCGACCGCGCGGCGCTGGAAAACAATCCGCTGGCGATTGCCGGAAGATAGCAGTTCAGATCGAAATTCAGACAGTCTCGCCGCGTTCGACCAGAAAGCGATGACCACCGGAAACGGCTGACGTTTCTACCAGATGATGGCCGCTGTCAGCACAGAATGCCGGAATGTCGATGACCGCCAGCGGGTCGGTGGTTTCGAGCCACAGCCGGCTGCCTGGCCGCATTCCCGCCAGGCGCTTTTTCGCCTTGAGCACGGGAAGCGGGCAGTTCAGGCCCTTGAGGTCATAGATAGCGGTATCCGCGGCCAAGACTCGGCTCAGCCGCCGAACATGCCGAGCAGCTTGTTCTTCAGCTTCGTCACCCGGCTCTCATCGGCGCTTGCAGCTTGCGTTTCGGTTTCCGGCGCTGCCTCGGTGGGGGCCGCGATGGTGGCGGTGGCGACGGGGGCTTCCTTGGCGGCCTTGGCCGCTTCCTTTGCAGCCACGGCTTGCGCCTTGGCCGCTTCCTTTTCGGCCAGCGCCTGTGCCTTGGCAGCTTCCTTGGCCTGTTTGGCGGCCTCTATGGCGGCCAGCCGCTGCTCCTCGGCCTTCTGCTTGGCGGCTTTCTCTGCGTCGAGTGCAGCCATCTTGCGGCCAGCCGGCGAGTCGATGCGGCCCATGCGCGCCGTCTCGGTCACCGTGCCGTTGGAATTGAGCGACGGCGGATCGATCGGCACGCGCTCGCCGCGCGCCCGGCGCTTCGACCAGTCCGAAACGATGCTGGCTTCCTTGACGCCGGCAATGGTCGGCTTGGGCGGCGGTACGCTGGCCTTGAGTGCGCCGTTGAAATCCGCGTCGTAGGTGCTCTGATAGGCGTTGTAGGCGCTCTTCAGCGAATCCGGCTGCGTGGTCGCGGGGCACGCTCCGGTCGGATCGAATGTCTGGCCGTCGGCGGCGACCTGGTTGAAGACGTACCGCTTTTCGCAGACGTCCACCTTCGGCGGCACCTTGGTGATCTCGAAATTGTCGTAGCCGACCTTCAGCATCTTCCAGAACTCGTAGTTCGGGTCGCTGCGATAGCGCGCCATGTTGGCGGCAGTCATGCGGAACGGAAAGGCCTCGACCTGGAATTCGGTCTGCCCGCCCTGGAAGGCGTCGCGGCCGAAGGCATAGATCTGCTCGATCTGCGCATCGGTCATCGAATAGCAGCCTGACGACGAACAGGCGCCGTGCACCATCAGGTTCTGGCCGGTGCGGCCGTTGGCCTTATCATAGGCGTTGGGAAAGCCGATGTTGAAGGACAGATGGTAGTTCGAGCGCGGATTCATCTGCGCCGGACGGACCGTGTAGAAGCCTTCAGGCGCCTGGCGGTCGCCTTCGGTGTATTTGGGTCCGAGCTTGCCCGACCATTTGCAGATGTCGTAGCTCGCCACCATGTCGTAGCGGCCGTTGGTCTTGGCCTTCCAGATTTCGAGCTTGCCCTCTTCCTTGAAGATGCGCGCCATCACCGACGAGGTGCGGATCATGCCCTTGGCCTTCATGTCGGCGAGGATCTTGTCCGGCAGCGGCTTGTTGGCCTCCGGGGCAAAGTCCTTCATCGACGAATCATTGCAGCCGGCAATGGCTATCGAGGCGGCGACGACTCCGGTACGGGCGAGCTTGGCAAACATGGATACGGCTATGTCTTTTCCCTCGGGCCAATGGCTTCGAAACGGCCGAGCCCGCATGCTGAACACTGACGGACCGTAAGCCCGTTAACCTTGAAAATTCCTTACCGCAAGCCTCGGCTAACCCTTCGCGGCACTTTCATTGACCCGAATGCGGCGGCATTTTTGTGGCGAAATTGCTCATTGCCGCCACATTGCTGTGGGCGCAGGGCTTCCGATGGCCTTGTTCCGCCATCGGAGGGCGTCAGAGGCTGCGGCCCATCGCCAGATATTTCTCGCGGCGCTGCTCGCGAAAATCGGTGTTGGCGCCGGCAAATTCCTTCATCGTCTTGGCGATGAGGTCGCCGGTCGCGGCAATAACCGTTTCGGGGCCACGCTGGGCGCCGCCCATCGGCTCGGGAATGATGGCGTCGATGATCTTCAATTGCAGAAGATCCTGCGCGGTGATCTTCATATTGGTCGCCGCATCCTTCAAGCGGGTGGTGTCTCGCCACAGGATCGAGGCCGCCCCCTCAGGCGAAATCACCGAATAGATGGCATGTTCGAGCATGTAGACGCGGTTGGCGGTGGCGATGGCGATGGCGCCGCCCGAACCGCCTTCGCCGATGACCACCGAGATCGACGGCACTTTCAGGCCAAGGCAAGCTGAGGTCGAGCGCGCGATGGCTTCGGCTTGGCCACGTTCTTCAGCACTGACGCCGGGATAGGCGCCAGCGGTGTCGACCAAGGTCAGAAGCGGGATCTTGAAACGGTCGGCAAGCTCCATCAAACGCACCGCCTTGCGGTAGCCTTCGGGGCGCACGGAACCAAAATTGTGTCTCAGGCGGCTCGTCGTGTCCGAACCCTTTTCCTGGCCGATGATCGCGATAGGCTCGCCGCGAAAGCGGGCAAAACCGCCAACGATCGCCTGGTCCTCGCCGAAATTGCGGTCGCCGGCGAGCGGCGTGAAATCGGTGAACAGGCCCCTGATGTAGTCGACGCAGTGCGGCCTGTCGGAATGGCGCGCCACCTGTACCTTCTGCCACGGCGTCAGCGCCTTGTAGAGTTCGCGCAGCGCGTCGTGGGAACGCTTCTCGAGCCTGGCGATCTCATCGGCGACATCGACCGCCTCGCCGTTCTCGGCAAGCTTCTTGAGCTCGAGGATCTTGAGCTCAAGATCCTGCACCGGCTTTTCGAAATCCAGGTAGTTGTACATGCTTGAGCGGACCGATGCGTCGGAAGGCAAGGACTGCGGAACCGTTGAAACGAAGGTTCCGGGCGGTGAAATGTCGTCCTCACATAGCGATATGAGGCCTAGTCGGCAAGCGGATGATGATCGTTGACCAGCCGCACCAGCCGCTCCTCCAGCACATGGGTGTAAATCTGTGTCGTCGATATGTCGGCATGGCCAAGCAGCTGCTGAACGGCCCTGAGATCGGCGCCGTTCTGCAGGAGATGGCTGGCGAAAGCATGGCGCAGCACGTGCGGCGATATCTTCGCTGAGGCGATGCCGGCGCGCGCCGCCAGCCCTTTCAGGTCACGGGCGAAGACCTGGCGCGAGAGATAGCCGCTGTCCGATGCGGCCGGAAACAGGAACGGGCTGTCGGCGAAGGCAGGCACCTTGGCCCGAGCGGCAAGCCAGGTCTTCATCGCTATGCGCGCCTTGGCCGATAGCGGCACCATGCGCTCCTTGTCGCCCTTGCCGCGCACCATGAAGAAACGGTCGTCGCGCTGCGCCACCGTCACCGGCAGGCCGACCAACTCGGAAACGCGAAGGCCCGTGGCGTAGAGCACCTCGACCAGCGCATGCAGGCGAAGGGCGGCCAGCCGGTCGGCGTGACCGAGCCCGGCGTCGCCGGCTTCCTGCGCGGCGCGGTCGATCAGCCGGCCGGTGTCGGCCTCACTCATCGTCTTGGGCAGCGGGCGGCCCTTTTTCGGGCTGTCCAGCGTGCCGGTCGGGTCATCCGCGCGCAGGCCCTCGGCGTAGAGGAATTTGAAGAACTGGCGGATCGCCGACAGTTTGCGCGCCTGCGAGGTCGGCGCGAAGCCGCGCGCGGCGATGTCGTCGAGGTAGGCGCGGATATCGGCGGCGGCGGCACCAGCGAGCCCGCCACCGATCTCGCTCGAAGCGTCTTCGAGGTCGCGGCGGTAGGAGGACAGCGTGTTCTCGGCAGCACCCCGCTCGGCGCTCATCATTTCCAGGAAGGCCTCGATGCGGGCGGCGCTGTTCATCCTTGAGGATCAGTTCTTCTTGGGATTCAGCTTTTCCGGCGGGATACGCACGCTCATCTCCGCCTTTTTCGGCTCGACGAACATCACCAGTGCGAACATCGTACCATAAGCAATGCCGGCCAGAATCGCGAGGGTCACGACAAAGCGAAACAGTGTCGGCATCAATTTTCGCCCGTCTTCTTGTTCTGCGTTTCCAAACCCTGTGCCCTTATGGGACGCCAATCCGGCCAATTCAAGGAAGAAGCGGAGGCCTGTTAGCAACTTCTGATGCAGCCATCCCCCGGCCGATATACGCTTGCCCGTGCTCGGCACGCTTGACGCAAACCGGCTTTTCATGTCGATACGCCGGCAAAGAGGGCCCAAGAAACAGCTGATGAACGCTCACCAGGCAAATCCTCCAGGCGAGACCCATGCCGCGCTGCTTGGCCGGCTGGGCAGCCGGTCCATTGTCTTTGTCGGCCTGATGGGCGCCGGCAAGACGGCGATCGGCCGCAAGGTGGCGACGATGCTTTCGCTACCCTTCATCGACAGCGACCAGGAGATCGAGAGCGTCTCGCGCATGACCGTGCCCGAGCTGTTCGAGCGCTATGGCGAGACCGAGTTCAGGGCGCTGGAGCAGCGCGTCATCCTGCGCGTGCTGGAGAACGGCCCGCAGGTGCTGTCGACCGGCGGTGGCGCTTTCATGAACGCGCAGACGCGCGAGGCTATTGCCGCGCATGGCGTGTCGGTGTGGCTGAAGGCCGAACTCGACCTTCTGATGGACCGGGTTTCGAAGAAGCAGAACCGGCCACTGCTGAAAAGCGCCGATCCTCGCGCCGTGCTGGAGCGGCTGATGGGCGAGCGCTATCCGGTCTACGCGACTTCCGATGTCACCGTGCCGACCCGCGACGACCGCAAGGAAGTCATCGCCGCCGAGGTGCTGGACGCACTGTGCCGGCATTTCGGCATCGATGAAATCGCAGCGACGGGCGAGGTCGAATCGTGAGCGCGGATCAGCCCGTCACCGTCGAAGTCGGGCTTGGCGACCGTGCCTACGACATATTGATCGGCTCCGGCCTTTTGTCGCGCGCCGGTGAGGAGATTTCGCGCCGTCTGCCCGGCACGCGCGCCGCTGTCATCACCGACGAGAATGTCGCCGCCGCGCATCTCGATACGCTGAAGGCCGGGCTTGAGAAGGGTGGTATCCAGCCCACCGTCATCACGATGCCACCAGGCGAGAAGACCAAGAGCTTCGCCCATCTCGAGGCAGTGGTCGACGGAATTCTGGCCGCCAGGCTGGAGCGCGGCGATGTCGTCATCGCGCTGGGCGGTGGCGTCATCGGCGATCTCACCGGTTTTGCCGCTGGCATCGTGCGCCGCGGCATGAATTTCGTGCAGGTTCCGACCTCGCTGCTGGCGCAGGTCGATTCCTCCGTCGGCGGCAAGACCGGCATCAACAGCCCGCGCGGCAAGAACCTTGTCGGCGTCTTCCTGCAGCCCAAGCTGGTGTTGGCCGACACGCAAGTGCTCGACACGCTGCCGATCCGCGAATTCCGCGCCGGCTATGCCGAACTCGCCAAATACGGGCTGATCGACCGGCCGGAATTCTTCGCCTGGCTGGAAGCGAACTGGGAAAAAGTCTTCGCCGGCGGGCCGGAGAGGGGAGAGGCCATTGCCGAAGCCTGCCGCGCCAAGGCCGATGTCGTCGCCCGCGATGAGTTCGAGACCGGCGACCGGGCGCTGCTCAACCTTGGCCACACATTCGGCCACGCGCTCGAAGCCGCCACGCAGTATGATGGAACCCGGCTCGTCCATGGCGAAGGGGTGGCCATCGGCATGGCGCTGGCGCACCGGTTCTCCTCGCGGCTCAACCTCGCCAGCCCCGACGACGCGGCACGTGTCGAGACGCATCTGCGCGCCGTCGGCCTGCCCTGGCGGATGGCCGATATTCCTGGCGATTTGCCCGATGCCGAGGCGCTGCTTTCCTTCATCACCCAGGACAAGAAGGTGTCGCGCGGCGCGCTGACCTTCATCCTGACGCGTGGCATCGGCCAGGCTTTTGTTGCCAAGGACGTGCCGGCCTCGGAAGTGCTGTCGTTCTTGAGGGAAAACCACCCAGCCAACGGGAAAGCCGGCTGAGATGGACAATGGCTGGACCGTCGTTGCCGTTCTTGCCATCCTCATCCTGCTGGTCGTTGCCGTGCGCACACGCCTGCTTGCCATGTTCGGCTACGAGCTGTCGCGCATCGAGCCGCAGCGTTCGAGCCAGGACGAGTTGCGCGGCGCGGTCGACGATTTCCGCCGCGACGGCCAGGTGGTGCGCGAGGACCGCGACCGCATTGGCGGCCTGTTCGACCTCGAAGAGCTTGAAGTCTCCGACATCATGGTCCACCGCACCAACATGCGCTCGGTCAATGCCGACAATGCGCCGGAAGCGGTGGTGCGCGAGATCCTGCAGAGCCCGCACACCCGCATGCCGCTGTGGAAGGGCTCGCTCGACAACATTGTCGGCGTGCTGCACGCCAAGGATCTGCTGCGTGCGTTGAACGAAGTCGGCAATGACTTTTCCAGGATCGACGTGATGAAGATCGCCTCGAAACCCTGGTTCGTGCCCGACACCACGACCTTGCAGGAGCAGCTCAACGCCTTCTTGCGGCGCAAGGCGCATTTCGCCGTCGTCGTCGACGAGTATGGCGAGGTCGAAGGGCTGGTGACGCTGGAGGACATCATCGAGGAGATCGTCGGCGAAATCGCCGATGAGCATGATGTCGATATACAGGGCGTCAAGCAGGAGGCCGACGGCTCCGTCGTCGTCGACGGCAATGTGCCGATCCGCGACCTGAACCGGGCGCTCGACTGGAACCTGCCGGATGAGGAAGCGACCACCATTGCCGGCCTCGTCATCCACGAGGCCCAGTCGATCCCCGATGAGAAGCAGGCTTTCACCTTCCACGGCAAGCGCTTCATCGTCATGAAGCGCGACAAGAACCGGATCGCCCGGTTGAGGATCAGGCCGGTCACGTGACATCACTGTAGGCTACGTTACCAATCCTTCATTGGAACTTCGTGGCGTCCCGGTGCATTTTGCGCCGGGCAGCCAGGAGAAAAATGATGATCGATCGGCGAACCCTGCTTCTGGCTTCGATGGCGGCTCTTCTGCCGGCGAAGACTTTTGCGCGCCAATCGTCGCCATCTCCCAAAACCTTCGACTACGGCCCGGCCAAGCTCGATATCTACGCGCCTGATGGCGCGAAAAACCTACCCGTGGTGTTTTTCGTCCATGGCGGGGCCTGGGAGTTTGGCAAGCGCAGCCAGGTGGGCGCCAAGCCGGCTTTCCTGCTCGCCAACGGCTTCTGTTTCGTTTCGATCGATTACCGCATGCTGCCGGAGGCCGATGTCGCCACCCAAGCCGGTGACGTCGAAAAGGCCTATGCCTATGTCAGGGCCAACATCGCCGGGCATGGCGGCGACCCCAAGCGCATTGTCGGCATGGGCCATTCGGCCGGTTGCCACCTGATCGCGCTGACTGGCATGCGTGGCGGATTGCCTGGTGTCGCCGGGCTGCTGCTCGACGATACCAGGGCCTATGACCTGGCGGCGCTTGAGAAGAATGGCGGCATGGTCCGGGCCTATGCCCGGGTCTTTTCCGATCCCTCGCAATGGGCGGCACTTTCGCCGGCCAGCTATGTCGGCGGCCGCAAGCATCCGCCGACTTTCATCGCCTATTCCGGGGCTTCTGGCCGTGGCGAGGATTCGAAGGCCTTTGCAGAACGTCTGCGGGCCACTGGCACGAAGGTCACGCTGTTCGACGGCAGCGCCTACACGCATATGTCGATCAACCGTGATTTCGGCGAAGATGGTGATGCGCTGACGGCGGTTGCGCTGACATTCCTGAAATCGACGGTCGGCTGATCCCTGCCGATTTCCGCCCGCCACCCATCCCTGTCACTGGATCATGCCAAAAGCGGCGGCGGGATATTGCCGTTCGGACATCCGTGGGCGAATTTGCTCTTCATGAGAGGGAGAAAAACTGCATGAATGGCGCCGATGTCCTGTGCGACGTGCTGCTGGCCAATGATGTGACGGTCTGCTTCGCCAATCCCGGCACGTCCGAAATGCATTTCGTCGCCGCGCTCGACCGCAAGCCTGAGATGCGTTGCGTGCTCGGCCTGTTCGAGGGCGTGGTGACGGGCGCGGCCGATGGCTATGCGCGCATGACCGACCGTCCCGCCGCGACGCTGCTGCACACCGGTCCGGGCCTCGCCAATGGGCTGGCCAATATGCACAATGCCCGGCGTGCGTTCAGCCCGATGATCAACATCGTCGGCGACCATGCCTCCTACCATCTGTCGCTCGATGCGCCGCTCACCAGCGATATCGAAGGCCTGGCGGCGCCGATGTCCAACTGGGTGCGCCGTATTTCGGGGCCAGCCGATGTCCAGCCGGCCACGGAGGCGGCGTTTCGCGCCTCGCTGACGCCGCCCGGCGTCACGACGCTGATCCTGCCGGCGGATGCTGCCTGGGGCGGCGCCAACCCGGCCACACCGGGCAAGGTCGTTCTCGCATCGCCGCCGGCCGTCGACAGGGATGTCGTACGCGAGACCGCCGCTGCGATCCGTGCGGCTCCGGGCCGTGTCGGCATGATCGTTCGCGGCCGAGCCGCGAGAGCCGATGCGCTCGAGATCGCCGGCCAGATCTCGACGGCCTGCGATGTCCGCCTGTTCAGCGAGGTTCTGATCGCCCGCATGCAGCGCGGTCGCGGCCGCGTCGCACCGACACGCATTCCCTATCCAATCGATGCGGCGACGGCGCTGCTGCGGGATATCGACGTTCTGGTGCTGGTCGGCGGCAAGGAGCCGGTCGCCTTCTTCGCCTATCCGGGAAAACCGGGTCGGCTGGTTCGCGACGACTGCCAGGTGCTGACGCTCGCCGCCCATGGTCAGGATTTGCATGCGGCGCTGGAGACGCTTCGTGATGAGCTTGGCGTCAAGCCGTCGCAGCATGCGGTGTTCGCGACCGCTTTCCCGGACGAGGCTGCGCCGAGCGGCAGGCTGACGGACGACGCGATCGCACTGTCGGTGGCGCGCAAGCTGCCGGACAATGCGATCGTCTGCGACGAAGCGGTCACCTCGGCTAGGCGCTTCTTTGCCTTGTCGGCCTTTGCCGCGCCGCACGATTACATGATGGGCACGGGCGGATCGATCGGCGGCGGCATTCCGATGGCAAACGGGGCGGCGATCGCCTGTCCCGACCGCAAGGTGATCAATCTGGAGGCCGATGGCAGCGGTATGTACACCGTGCAGGGCCTGTGGACGCAGGCGCGGGAAAATCTCGACGTGGTCACGATCGTCTTTGCCAACCGCACCTACGCGATCCTGCATGGCGAGATGCGCAATGTCGGTGTCAATGCGATCGGCGAGAACGCCAGGCGCATGCTCGACCTCGACCATCCCGCGCTGGACTGGGTGTCGCTGGCCAAGGGCATGGGCGTGGAAGCAGCGCGCGCCGACACGTGCGAGCGGTTCGACGCGTTGCTGGACAGAGCCTTGTCGCGGCGTGGGCCGTTCCTCATCGAAGCGGTGATCTGAACGCCCCGCGAAAGGCCGAACGGACCTACCAGCGGGTCTTTTCGCCGGGAGCCGCGGGTTCGATCGCGAGCGCGTGCACGCCGGCCTTCAGTTCGTCGGCGAGCAATTCGTTGACGGCGCGGTGGCGGTCGATGCGGCTCATGCCGACAAAGCTGGACGAGACAACGCGGACGCGAAAATGCGTTTCGCCGGTACCGTCATAGGCGCCGTGATGGTCTGAGCCGTGATGATGGTGGCCGGCGTGGAGATGGCTTTCGTTGATGATGACCAGCCGCTCCGGCGAAAATGCCTTGTTGAGCTTGTCTTCCATGGTCGCCTGTATGGACATCGCCGTCTCCCTTCACCACATATGGCTGGCGCACCAGCGTGAAAACCGGAAACCGGTTTCACAAGGGGGCCGCTGTTTCGCAACTAAATTCGCCATTCGCCTGCTTTAAGCCGCGATTCAGCGGTTAGGGCGATGATCGCGAAAATGTCAATTCTTGTTTCGCATCTGCGAACGCCCCATAAATGGGTGAGATGAAGCCGTATCCCAAATATTTCGAGAAGATTCGCGTCCGCCCCGACAAGGACGCGGAGCTGAAGTCGCACTCGCCGATTTGCCAGTGGGACGGCTGCAAGGAAGCGGGCACCCATCGCGCGCCGGTCGGGCGGATGAAGGAGGGCGAGTATTTCCGTTTCTGCTTCGACCATGTGCGCGAGTACAACAAGGGCTTCAACTATTTCTCCGGCGTTCCGGACACCGAGGTCGCGCGCTTCCAGAAGGAAGCGATGACCGGCCACCGGCCGACCTGGAAGATGGGCGTCAACGGCGCCTCGACGCGTTCGTCGCCCGATATTGCCCAGCATCGATCAGGCCGCGCTGGCTACTACAACCGCATGCGCGACCCGTTCGACCTGTTCAAGGGGCCGAAGGATCCGCGCGAGGCGCGCGAGCGCAAGGCGAAGCCGCTTGAGGCCAAGGCGCTGGAAACGCTTGGCCTTGATACAAAGGCGACTGGCAAGGATATCAAGGCGCGCTATAAGGAACTGGTGAAACGTCACCATCCGGATGCGAATGGTGGCGATAGAGGTTCGGAAGACCGGTTCCGCGATGTGCTGCAGGCCTATCGCGTGCTCAAACAGGCTGGCTTGTGCTGAGCGACCATACGGTTCGTGTCGTTTTCCAACTTTCATAAGGTTGGAAAAGGCTCTAAGACCGCCCCCGGACAAAATCGATTGCCGGCGAAACGGGACGTTTCGCCCGTGGAGACGTTGAGAGATATGAACAAGGTCGATCGCGACATCGCCAACCTGCCCGACACGACCGTGTCGGTGAAGGATAAATTCGGCTTCGAGTCCAAGATGGTGGTGCCGGCCTATTCGGTAACATCAGAACATGTGCCGGACATCGATCCGGACTATCTGTTCGACAAGGCGACGACCTTGGCGATCCTAGCCGGCTTTGCCTACAACCGCCGCGTCATGGTGTCGGGCTATCACGGCACCGGCAAATCGACCCATATCGAACAGGTCGCCGCCCGCCTCAACTGGCCCTGCGTGCGCGTCAACCTCGACAGCCATGTCAGCCGTATCGATCTCGTCGGCAAGGACGCGATCGTCGTCAAGGACGGCTTGCAGATCACCGAATTCCGCGACGGCATCCTGCCCTGGGCCTATCAGCACAATGTCGCGCTCTGCTTCGACGAGTACGATGCCGGCCGCCCGGACGTGATGTTCGTTATCCAGCGCGTGCTGGAATCGTCGGGCCGGCTGACGTTGCTCGACCAGAGCCGGGTCATCCGTCCGCATCCGGCGTTCCGCCTGTTCTCGACCGCCAACACGGTTGGCCTCGGCGACACGACCGGCCTCTATCACGGCACGCAGCAGATCAACCAGGCGCAGATGGACCGCTGGTCGATCGTCACCACGCTGAACTATCTGCCGCACGACAATGAAGTCGCCATCGTGCTGGCCAAGGCCAAGCATTATCGCGACGGCAAGGGCAAGGACATCGTCAACAAGATGGTGCGCGTCGCCGACATGACGCGTTCGGCTTTCATCAATGGCGATCTGTCGACCGTGATGAGCCCGCGTACGGTGATCACCTGGGCCGAGAATGCCGAGATTTTCGGCAATATCGGCATGGCCTTCCGGCTGACCTTCCTCAACAAGTGCGATGAGCTCGAGCGCTCGGTGGTGGCCGAGTTCTACCAGCGCGCCTTCGGTGAGGATCTGCCCGAGAGCGCCGCCAACGTGGTGCTGGGGTAAGCAGAGCCTCGATGGCGGGTCCAGGCGACAACACGCGCAACAAGTCGAAGACGGGGTCTGAAGCCGACAGCTTCAAACGCGCCGTCACCGTCTGCATGCGCGCCATTGCCGGCGACAAGGAACTCGAAGTCGGCTTCGCCAAGGACCGACCAGCGCTTGCGGGCAACCGTGCGCGACTGCCCGAGTTGCCGAAGAAGGCGTCGAAGACCGATATCGCGATCACCCGTGGCCTCGGCGATTCCATGGCGCTGAAGCGCGCCTGCCACGATGTGCGCATCCACACCAAGCTGGCGCCGGAAGGCAAGGCGGCGCGAGCCATCTATGATGCGGTCGAGCAGGCCCGCGTCGAGGCGATCGGCAGCCGTGCGATGCAGGGCGTCGCCGACAATATCGGCTCGATGCTGGAGGACAAATACGCCAAGGCCAACCTCGTCGACGTCAAGGACAAGGCCGACGCGCCGATCGAGGAAGCGCTGGCGCTGATGGTGCGCGAGAAGCTGACCGGCCGGCCGATCCCGAAGAGCGGCGAGCGGCTGGTCGAACTCTGGCGCCCCTGGGTCGAGGAAAAGGCCAAGGCCGACCTCGACGGCTTGTCGGCCAAGCTCGGCGACCAGCAGGCGTTTGCCCGGGTCGTGCGCGAGATGCTCGCCTCCATGGAGATGGCCGAGGAACTCGGCGACGACCAGGAGACCGAAGACTCCGAGGACAATGACGACAACCAGCCGCAAGGCGAAGAGCAAAGCGAGGAGGGCGGCGAAGAGGATTCCGGCTCCGAGCAGTCTCAGTCCGAGGATGCCGAGGCGTCGGCCGATGATGAGCAGTCGTCGGAAACCGAAGCCTCCGACGCCACAGCCGACGATCTGTCCGACGATGACGACGCGGATGCGGAGACGCCCGGCGAGGCTAGGCGCAACGACAATCCCTTCACCAATCTGCCGAAGGAAATCGACTACAAGGTCTACACCACCGCTTTCGACGAGACGGTTGGCGCCGAGGAGCTTTGCGAAGAAGAAGAGCTCGACCGGCTGCGCGCCTTCCTCGACAAGCAGCTGGCCAATCTGTCCGGCGTCGTCGGGCGGCTGGCCAACCGGCTGCAGCGCCGGCTGATGGCGCAGCAGAACCGCTCCTGGGATTTCGACCTGGAAGAGGGCTACCTCGACCCGGCGCGGCTGGTGCGTGTCGTCATCGACCCAATGCAGCCGCTGTCCTTCAAGCAGGAACGCGATACCAAATTCCGCGACACGGTGGTGACGCTGGTGCTCGACAATTCGGGCTCTATGCGCGGCCGGCCGATCACGGTCGCCGCCACCTGCGCCGACATATTGGCGCGCACGCTGGAGCGCTGCGGCGTCTCGGTCGAGATCCTCGGCTTCACCACGCGGGCGTGGAAGGGCGGCCAGGCGCGCGAGAAGTGGCTGAAGGACGGCAAGCCGCCGAACCCCGGCCGGCTCAATGATCTGCGCCACATCATCTACAAATCCGCCGATCATCCGTGGCGGCGGGCACGGCGCAATCTCGGCCTGATGATGCGCGAAGGCCTGCTCAAGGAAAACATCGACGGCGAGGCGCTGCTGTGGGCGCACAACCGGCTGATCGCCCGGCCCGAACAGCGCAAGATCCTGATGATGATCTCGGATGGCGCGCCGGTCGACGATTCGACGCTGTCGGTCAATCCAGGCAACTACCTCGAGCGCCATCTGCGCGCCGTCATCGAACTGATCGAGACGCGCTCGCCGGTGGAATTGCTGGCCATCGGTATCGGTCATGACGTCACGCGCTATTATCGCCGCGCCGTCACCATCGTCGACGCCGAGGAACTGGCCGGCGCCATGACCGAGCAACTGGCTTCGCTGTTTGCCGAGGAGAGCGCGAAGGATACGCGTCGCGGCGGCATGCGGCGCGCCGGATGATCTTTTCGCGCGGCGGGTTTCGGCAGACGCTTTTCGCCGCCATCGCCCTGCTCGCCGGCGTCGCTTCGGCGCCAGCTGGCTCAGCCTCGGTCGAGCCGATCGAAGTCTCGGCCCGTCCGATCACCGAATTCCATATTGGCCGCACCGACAAGCAGTTCGGCCCGCTCGAATTCGTCGGCGGGCTGGAAATGACCTCGCCATCACGCGATTTCGGCGCGCTGTCGGCCTTTCGGTTTCTGAAAGCGGGCAGCGATTTCATCGGCGTGGCCGACACCGGCTACTGGTTCTTCGGCACGCTGGCTCGCGACGCCGACAAGCGGCCTATCGGCATCCAGAATTTTAGCATGCAGCAGATGGTCGACCAGAGCGGCCAGCCGATCGACGAGAAATGGGAAGTCGATGCCGAAGGCCTCGCGGTCAAGGATGGCATCGCCACCGTCGGTTTCGAGCGCAACCATCGCGTCGCCCAGTTCAAGATCGACCCTAATGATATGAAGGCGCCATACCGGCAACTGGATTTCCTGGTGCCGGCGCGGGAGCTGCGCCAGAACCGCGGCTTCGAGACTGTTACCCACGCCAATGTCAACGGCCAGCACGAGGGTGGTCTGGTCGTGGTCTCGGAAAAGAGCCTCGACAAGGCTGGCAATATCTATGCCGCCATCATCGAAGGGCCGCACAAGGGCGTCTTCACCGTCAAGCGCAATGGCGATTTCGACATCACCGATGGCGCCTTCCTGCCGGATGGCGACCTTTTGCTGCTGGAGCGCAGCTTTTCGATGGCGGGCGGCCTCAAGATGCGGCTGCGGCGCATTTATGGCGAGAGTGTCGAGAAGGGCGCGGTCGCCGACGGGCCGGTGCTGCTGGACGCCGACATGGGCTACCAGATCGACAATATGGAAGGTCTCGACGTCTGGACCCGTGACGACGGCGCGCTGATGGTGTCGCTGATCTCCGACGACAACCATTCGATCCTGCAGCGCAACCTCTATCTGGAATTTATCCTGCACCAGGATTGAGCGGGGCTCCAACCGCGAACCTTACGGCTGGTTCGATGTGATCGGACGCCTTCGTCACTCGATCTACGCTGATCAAAACACTTTAGTGCAGACTTGACTATTGATGCGATCGGCATGATACTCAAGTCCATGCTTAACTATTCCGAGATCGACAGCATCCTTCGCGCTCTTGTCGAGCCGACCCGTCGCCAGATCCTGGAACGGTTGAGCCGCGGACCGGCCACCGTCAGCCAGCTGGCGGAGCCGTTCGGCATGACGTTTGCCGCCGTGCTGCAGCATCTGCAGGCGCTGGAAGCTTGCGGACTGATCCGCAGCGAAAAGATCGGGCGGGTGCGCACCTGCCGGATCGAACCGGGCGGGCTCGCCCCGCTCGCCGACTGGATTGCGGAGCGCCGCATACCGGCGGAACGCCACCTCGACCGGCTTGGCCAGATCCTGGCCGAGACGATCCCATCCCCAACAGACCCATCCCCAACAGGCCCATCCCCAAAAGGCCAATCCCCCAAGAAGAATCAGGAAAAGGACGAACAGCAATGAACCAGATCGCGCCCGTGAAGGACGAGCACTCCGTCATCCACTCCACATTCACCATCGAGCGGACCTATCCGCAATCGCCGGCCAAAGTCTTCCATGCCTTCGCCGACAAGGCGACGGTGCGGCGCTGGCGGGTCGACGGCGACGGTTTCACCATCGCCGAATTCAGCTTCGATTTTCGAGTCGGCGGCGGCGAGGTGTCGCGCTTCAGCTATGGCGGCGGCCCGGAGGTCAGGCTCGACGCCCAGTTCCAGGACATCGTTCCCGACCAGCGCATCGTGTTTTCCTACCGGATGGCCATCGGGCCGCAGCCCATGTCGGCATCGCTGACCACGGTTGAACTGACGCCCTCGGGTGACGGCACGCGGCTGACCTATACCGAGCAGGGCGCGTTCTTCGATGGTGTCGATTCCGCCAAGGGACGGGAGGAGGGGACGCGCGGGCTGCTCGAGGCTCTTGGCGCGGAACTCCAAAAGTCGAACTAGAACGAAACCGCCACCGGCTTCGGTCAGGACCGTGAGCCGTTGGTGGCGATCCAGATGACATGGCGCGCGCCACGCTTGCCGTTGGCGCGCGTGTTGACCTCCTCGACCGCGAAGCCCACCTGCTTCAGCCGCCTGACAAAGCCGCTGTCCGGCCCCTGCGACCACACCGCCAGCACGCCGCCCGGCTTGAGGGCGGTGCGGGTGGCGACCAGGCCTGCCACGCTGTAGAGGGCGTCATTGCCCTTGTGGACGATGCCTTCGGGGCCATTGTCGACGTCGAGCAGGATGGCGTCCCAGGTTGCGGGCTCGGATCGTATCAATTGCCCGACATCGGTCTCCTCTATGGTGACGCGGGGATCATCGAGGCAACCGCCAAACACCTCGGCCATCGGGCCCCGTGCCCAGGCGACGACCGCCGGCACCAGCTCGGCGACAACGATTGCGGCATCGTTGCCCAACTCGGCGAGAGCAGCGCGCAGCGTGAAACCCATGCCAAGGCCGCCGATCAGGATCTTCGGCCGCCGATGGTCCGCAATCTTCTGGCAGGACAGTTCGGCCAGCGCCTGCTCGGAGCCGCTGAGGCGGCTGTTCATCAGCTCGTTGGTGCCGAGCATGATCGAGAATTCGCTGCCGCGCCGCTTGAGGCGAAGTTCTTGGGCGCCATCCCCGGTCTTCGCCGAATCGAGCTGGACCCAGGGGATCATGGTCTAGGCAGCAACCGCCGGCTGGCTCCAACGAGTGGCGAGCAGCCGGTAGGGGATGAGCGCGACCACGGCGATGATCAGCTTCACGCTGAGGTCGCCGAGCGCCCAGGAGACCCAGCGCATGGCGTCGACATGGAACACACCCATCAGCGGCGCCGTCTCGAGCGCAAAGCCGTCGTTCGGGCCGGCAAAAGCGAAAGCGGCCGAGAAAGCGACGGTGAAGAAGACCATGGTGTCGAACACCGACCCGACCAGTGTGCCGACGATGGGTGCGCGCCACCAGCTCTGTTGGCGCAGCCGGTTGAACACGGTGACGTCGAGCAACTGCGCGGACAGGAACGCGGCGCCCGAAGCTGCGGCGATGCGCACCAGCCGGTCGGCGGCGGTCTCGAATTCGATCAGGCCATGGCGGAACAGGAAGGGCGGAACGAGGATCGAGCAGACCACCGCCGTCATGAAGCCGACAAAGACGATCCTGCGCGCCACGGCAGGCCCGTAGCGGCGGTTGGCGAGGTCGGTGACCAGGAAGGAAAACGGATAGGTGAAAGCGCCCCAGGTGAGCAGGTCGGCCAGCGACAGGCTGCCGATCTGGCCCTGCATCGGGAACTGCACGAGGATGTTCGAAGCCACGACGACAAGCGCCATGGCGGCCACGAAGGGCAAATATCGCGAGAAGAAAGTCATTTTTTTATCCTGGGTAATGGAACCAGCGGAGCATCATACCGATCGGGCAGTGCTCGCTTCGTAGGTGAGCACCGGATGTCGAGCCTTGCGGATCTATCCGATGCCCCAAGGCCAACAAAACGTTGGCCAGAGACCAACAAGAGGTTGGTCTGGGCGGTCGTCCCCCGCCTTTATCTGATGTTACGCAGCGACCTGTTCGGCCAGCTTCTTGGCGATCTGCTTCTTCAGCAGGCGCGCGCGCTGCGACAGTTCCTTGATGTCGGCCTTCGCCAGGAAAGCGTCGAGGCCACCGCGATGTTCGACCGAACGCAGCGCGTTGGCCGAGATGCGCAGGCGCACATTCTGGTTCAGCGCTTCCGAAATCAGCGTCACATTGACGAGGTTCGGCAGGAAGCGACGCTTGGTCTTGTTGTTGGCGTGGCTCACATTGTTGCCGGTCTGGACTGCCTTGGCAGTGAGTTCGCAGGTGCGGGACATAATTCTAACCTTCAGTTCTCTCTTGACCTGCCAAACCTTTGTGCCCACGCCGGGTGGCGCGCGGTTCTGGTCAGGCGGCCTTATGGAAAAGTTGGCGTTCCATAGTTGCATTTCACCGGGGCGTCAAGCTCCGGCTTCCCCACGGAAGCGCCCGGCATTTCATATTAAGGCCGGATTTCATCCTATAAGCGGTCTCATAGGGACATGCCAGACCGGAGTCGCCCGCCTCCGGCCGAAAATCAAGGATCCGATCCCGCCATGCCTCGTTTGTCTCACGCGCTCAGCGCCGCGCTTGCCATCGCTTTGCCCTCCGCCGCATCGGCGGCCTCGCCGCAGTCCTTCAAGGGCGAGTACACGGTTTCCTTCCTTGGCCTCTCGCTAGCGAGATCGACCTTCTCCAGCCACTATGAGAACGGCGCCTACGCGATCGACGGCAGCGTGACCGCTGCGGGACTGGCCAAACTGTTCGACGACACGCGGGGCACGATCTCGTCCAAGGGCACGATTTCCGGCAAAAAGCTGGTGCCGCAGGCATTTCGTGCCGATTACACCTCCGGCAAGAAGGCGTCGGTGGTCGATATCCGCTTCACCAATGGCGCGGTGACCTCGACGCAGGTTGTCCCGGCACCGGGCAAGCGCGACCCCAAGGCCTGGGTGCCGATCGGCGCCGGCGACCTGGCTGCGGTGCTCGATCCGATGGCCGCCACCGTCATCCATGCCGACAGCCTCGACCAGGTCTGCGGCCGCACGGTGAAATTCTATGACGGCGAGATGCGCGCCGACCTGACGCTGACCTACAATTCGAAAGGCACGATCTCGGTGCCGGGCTACAAGGGCGATACCATCACCTGCCGGATGGGTTTCGAGCCGGTTGCGGGCTATCGCAAGGGTCGCAAGGCGCTCAACTATCTCAAGAACAAAAGCCGCATGATGGTGACGTTTGCGCCGCTCGGCCAAACCGGAGTATATGCGCCGATCCACGCCACGGTTGGAACGCAGATCGGCACATTGACCATCAGCGCCGGGCGTTTCGAAGCGGTACAATAGGCACGCCACCGAGACAGAAGAGGGCGCGCCACGGGAGAAAAAATGGGGCGCGCAACACTGATCGGCTTTTCGGCGGTCGCCATGTGGGCGCTTTTGGCGCTGCTCACCGATGCATCCGGCAAGGTGCCGCCGTTCCTGTTGTCGGCGATCACCTTCTCGATCGGCACCGGGGTTGGGCTTGTCGCGCGGCTGTTCATGCCGGCCGCCGACAAGAGCCAGAAAATACCGCCACAGGTCTGGGTGATCGGCATTGCCGGTCTATTCGGCTACCACTTTTTCTATTTCACTGCTTTGCGTAGCGCGCCAGCGGTGGAGGCGAGCCTGATCGCCTATCTGTGGCCGTTGCTGATCGTGCTCGGTTCGGCGCTGATGCCGGGCGAAAAACTGGCGTGGAACCATGTCGTCGGCGCGCTGCTCGGCCTTGCCGGCACCGTGCTGATCGTCACCAAGGGCGGTGGGCTGGCCTTTGATGCGCGCTACGCCTTCGGCTACGCCATGGCCGCCGTCTGCGCCGTGCTGTGGTCGTCCTATTCGCTTTTGTCGCGGCGTTTCCCGTCGGTGCCGACCAGCATCGTCACCTGGTTCTGTGCGGCGACCGCCGTGCTGTCGCTCGTCTGCCATCTGGCGCTGGAACAGACTGTGCTGCCGGACGGCGCCGGCCAGTGGCTGGCGGTGCTTGGCCTTGGCCTGATGCCGGTGGGCGCCGCCTTCTACGCCTGGGACATCGGCGTCAAGCGCGGCAACATCCAGGTGCTGGGTGCCGCAAGCTATGCCGCTCCGTTGCTGTCGACGCTGGTGCTGATCGCGGCCGGCGTCGCGGAACCGTCGCTTCGCATCCTTGCCGCCTGCGTGCTCATCACCGGTGGTGCGGCCCTGGCGGCAAGATCGCTGTTCCTGGGCAAGCCGGCCGCGGCTGAAAGCGGAGCCGGGGCATCCGAAAGCGGAGCCGGGGCATGACGATGCCGTTTGCCGGCGGTATCGACGCCAACGCCAATGCGACGCTGATCTTCTCGCTGGTGGCGGCGGTGATCTATGCCTTCACGCTGGGTATGCCGCCGAGCCTCGCCCGCTCCGCGGCAAAGACGCTTAGCGTCGCGATGCTTGCCGTGCTGGTGGCGCTGCAAGGCGGCCCGCTGCTTCTGGTCACCGCCCTTGCGCTCAGCGCGGTGGGTGACGCCTTCCTGTCGCGCGACGGCGAGAAGGCGTTTCTTGGCGGGTTGGCGAGTTTTCTCATTGCCCACATAGTCTATGTCGCACTGTTCCTGCGCAGTGGCGGCGGGTTGGGATTGCTTGGTGCCGAATCCTGGCGCGGGGCGATCGCGCTGGCATTGGCTGTGTTCGTGGTCGTCATGCTCGCAGCGCTCTGGCGTCGCGTCGGCCCCAGCTTGCGCATCCCGATCGCCTGTTATGTCGTCGCAATCCTGGCGATGGGCATGGCGGCGCTGACCACCAACAGCGTCTGGGTCATCGGCGGCGCGGTGCTGTTCATGGCCTCGGACGGGTTGCTGGCCACGGAGAAGTTTCTGGTCGCGGCCATCTCGCCTCATCGTGCGTGGATGCGATTTGCGGTCTGGGTTTTGTACTATGCTGCCCAAGTGGCGATCACGCTCGGGTTCCTGTTGGGCTAGGATTTGCCGTCGAATTCGACGAAACCAATGCTGATGATGCTCAGTGGTTAACTACTGCTCACTGCGCCAGCATGGAACGCAGTGTCAGGTAAATCATGTATAAGGATCCACCGAGAGAGCTGAGAAGAATCATCATGAGCAAGCGCCTTTGAAGCGTCGGAATATCATTCCATTCCCGAAACAACTTGCATACGTAGAAGATTGAATACGCTGCAAAGGACACGCTCATTACGAATAGTGCGACAAAGATGCTCTTCGGATAAATAGGCCGGATCAGAAGGCCTGCTACGCCAACTGCAGAAAAGGCGGCAATGAGCACTTTGTTTCGCATAGGCAGCCGATAATCAATCATATCGGCATGGCCTCAATGGGCATCAGGTGCGTAGCCGGATCGGCCAACATGGCTGGCAGATGTTGGTTGCACCAGAGTTTAAATGGCGCACCTTTCGGGATCATTCTCCCGGCTCCCAGCCCGGTTCGGCCAGTTCGAAGGCGGCGAAATCAAAACCCGGCGCGACAGTGCAGCCGACCAGCGTCATTCACCGAAGCTGCGCGCCGATTGCCACCAACCTGCCGGCACGACGATCTGCGGCCGTTCGCCCGCCGCGAGCCCGATGCCGAGCACCTGCTCGATCACGGTTGACCCTTCTTCCCACATGGACAGCGCCAGCGGCGCGCCGGCATGGAAATGCCAGACCTCGGCGGCATCCTTGACCCGATGCCAGGCCGAAAGCTGGTGCTGTTCCAGCAGGAAATAGATGGCGGTCGAATGGCCGCGCGCACCCCCGGCTTCGTCGCGAAAGGTTTCCGCGTACCAGCCGCCTTCAGGATGCGGCTTCAGGCCAAGCGTTGCGATGATTTCGGCTGAGCTGGTCATGGTCTCCGAAATCCCCCGGGGTTCAAAAATTGTCCTTGCGCTTACGGATCTCGGCGAACACCTCGGCATCCCCAGCCTTCTCCAGCCCAAGATGCTTGCGGATCGCCGGATCGTGCCAGCGCAGGAAGGGATTGGTCGACAGTTCTTCGCCGATCGTCGTCGGCAGCGTCGGCTTGTTGTCGGTCCGCAGCGCCTCGATCCGGGCGGAACGCTCCTTCAGCGCCGAATTGGTCGGGTCGACGGTCAGCGCAAAACGGGCGTTGGCGAGCGTGTATTCGTGGCCGCAATAGATAACGGTATCAGCGGGAAGTGCGGCAAGTTTCTTCAGCGATTCGTACATCACCGGCGGCTTGCATTCGAACAGCCGCCCGCAGCCCAGCGCAAACAGCGTGTCGGCGGTGAAAGCCACTTTCGATGCCGGCAGATGGTAGGAAACGTGGCCGGCGGTGTGGCCGGGGGTGGCGATCACCTCGATCCGTTCATCGCCGAGATGCAGGACGGAGCCCTCTTCGACGGTTTCGTCGATGCCTGGAATCTTGGCCTTTTCAGCCTCCGGGCCGACGATGCGCAGCTTGAAGCGCTCCTTCAGCGCCAAATTGGCTTCGACATGGTCGGTATGGTGGTGCGTGGTCAGGATCATCGTCGGCGTCCAGCCGGTGCGCTTGACCGCGGCCAGGATCGGCGCCTCCTCGGGCGCGTCGATGATCGCGGTCTGCCCGCTTTTGCGGTCATGCACCAGCACACCGAAATTATCGCTGCGGCACATGAACTGCTCGATTTCGACCGCCATCGTATCTCTCCATTGTCGCCGCAGACATAGGGCGCCAGCGCGCGGATGTCATCCCGGAGATGACAAGTGTCACTCCGGAGATGACAAAGTCACTCCCGGAGATGTCGATAGCCTTCAGGGCCTTTTGTTGAAACCTACCGATATCACGGCTACATCCCTGACATGCATTCCGACATCGTCGACCTTCGCTCCTTCTATTCGACAACGCTCGGCCGGTTCGCCGAGCGCTCGATCACCATGGCGCTGTCGTCGATCTGGGCCACTGTCCCCAATGAACGGCTGGTCGGGCTCGGCTATACGCTGCCCTGGCTGGAGCGTTTCGGCTCCGATGCCGAGCGGGTCTTCGCCTTCATGCCGGCGACGCAGGGCGCCGTGGTCTGGCCGGCGACGGGGCCGACGGCGACAGCGCTGGTCTTCGACGAGGAACTGCCGCTGGTCGATTCCTGCATCGACCGCATGCTGCTCGTCCATTCGCTCGAACATGTCGAAAACCCGCGCGAGACGCTGAACGAGATCTGGCGGGTGCTGTCGCCGGCGGGACGCGTCGTCATCGTCGTGCCCAACCGGCGCGGCGTCTGGGCGCGCTTCGAGCATACGCCGTTCGGCAATGGCCGGCCTTTTTCACGTGGCCAGCTTACCGAGTTGCTGCGCGAGGCGAATTTCACGCCCGCTTCCTGGTCGGATGCGCTGTTCTTCCCGCCATCGCGGCGTCGCTTCATGATGCGCTTCCACAATGTGCTGGAGCGTGCCGGCCGACGGCTGTGGCCGATCTTTTCCGGCGTCATCGTCGTCGAAGCGCAGAAGCGGCTCTATCAGGGTGTGCCGGTCGCCCAGCGCGCGTCCCGCCGTGTCTTCGTGCCGGTGCTGTCGCCGCATGGCGCGACTAGGCTCGGCCGCCGGGCCGAGGCCGCAGGCGCGGCAGCGCCGTCCCACCAGGTGAAACCTTCGTGATCAAGGCGGAAACTTTCCTCGTGCGGCATTTTCCCGACCTATCTGTCTCGCGGACTGGTTGACGGCGGCGGCCGTCGGCTCTCTTCATCCGGTTTCAGCATCACACCTGAAGGCAAGGACCTCTGACATGGCTGATCAACTGGACAATCAGGCCACCGTTCAGCCGGTCGCCGTGGCCAGCAGCCTGCGCGATCAGGTGGCGACGATCAAACGGGCGCTGGTGGGATCGCCGGTTCGCAAGTGGTTGCTGTGGACGTCGGTCGCCATCATGGCTGTCATCATCGCGACGTCGATCGGCCAGGTCCTGCTCAACCGCTGGAACCAGCCTTTCTACGACGCGCTCGCGCGCCGCGACATGGCGGCCTTCCTGCACCAACTTCTCGTCTTTGCGATGATCGCGGGCGGGCTTCTGGTGCTCAATATAGGCCAGACCTGGCTCAACCAGATGATCCGGCTGAAGCTGCGCGAGGCGCTGACGCTGGACCTGATCGATCAGTGGATGCGGCCGGCGCGCGCCTTCCGGCTGGCCAATGCCGGCGCCATCGGCGTCAATCCCGATCAGCGCATGCAGCAGGATGCAGCGCATTTGTCCGACCTGTCGACCGATCTCGGTGTCGGGCTGTTACAGTCGCTCATCCTGCTCGTGTCTTTCGTCGGGGTGCTGTGGGAACTGTCTTCAGGCTTCGTCTTCCACGTCAATGGCTGGTCGCTGGCCATACCGGGCTACATGGTCTGGGCGGCGTTCCTCTATGCCGGCATCGCTTCCTGGCTGAGCTGGCTGGTCGGGCGACCGCTGATCAGCCTCAACAGCGACCGCTACACGCGCGAAGCTGAGCTGCGCTCCTCGATGGTGCGCGTCAACGAGAATGTCGATGCCATCGCGCTCTACCATGGCGAAGCCGATGCCAGGCAACGGCTCGAACTCGACCTCGGCACCGTGCTGGGCGCCATGCGGCGCATCTACACCGCGCAGATCAACCTGTCTTGGGTGACCGACACCTATGGCTGGATCACCGTCGTGGCGCCGATCCTGGTCGCCTCGCCGGTCTATTTCTCGGGCGACATCAGCTTTGGCGGGCTGATGATGGCGGTCGGCGCCTTCAACCAGGTCCACTCTTCCTTGCGCTGGTTCATCAACAACATCGGCAGCATCGCCGACTGGCGCGCCACGCTGATGCGCGTCGCCGATTTCCGCATCGCGCTCGATGAAACCGACGTGCTGCACGATACCGAAAAACGCATCACCTTCGATCAAAACGCCAATGGCAGCCTGACCTTCGAGAAGCTCCAGGTGGCCTCGCCGGAGGGCTGCACAAAACTCTCCGACCAGCATGTCGAAATCCGCCCCGGCGAGCGGGTGATGATCACCGGCGAGCCGGGCGCCGGCAAGACGCTGTTCTTCCGCGCCATTGCCGGGCTTTGGCCGTGGGGCAGCGGCAAGATCGGCCTGCCGGCGAGAGAAACCCTCATCTTCGTGCCGCGGGTGCCGTATTTGCCGGCCGGCACGTTGCGCGAGGTGCTCAATCACGCGAACGGGCATGCGCCGGCCAGTGATGCCGACATTGTGGCGGTGCTGGCCGAGGTCGGCCTGGAACGGCTGTCGTCGTCGCTCGACCGCGTCGGGCGCTGGGACCATGAGTTGGGCGATGACGAACAGCGCCTGCTGGGCGTGGCCAGGCTCGCCCTGCGGCAGCCGAAATGGGTGATCATCGACGAAGCGATGGATGCGTTCGACGGGCCCGCACTGCGCCGCGTGCTGGCGATGCTGGAAAAGCATCTGAAGGGAGCCACGATCATCAACATCGGCCGTGGCCAGCACAACAATCAGTTCTTTCCGCGCGGCCTGACGATCGTGAAGGATTCCGGTGCGCCGGCGCTGAAACCTGCCCGCGTCAGGGCTGGCGCCATCGATCCGCCGCCGGCTGCCGCCCGCCGCAGGAAGTAGGCTGCTTTCTCTGGTTGTGCCCAAACCTTATTTCGCCGTGATCGCAATGGAAGATTTCCCGGAGAAACAACCCCGGCATTGACCATGCTCGATGCGCTGCGCCTGCTTGCCTGCCTTGCCTGCGCCCAGGCAGTTCCCGTCGCTTCATCGCCGGATGCGCCGGTCGTTGATGTCAGGCTTGTGCTGGCGGTCGATATCTCCCTGTCGATGGACGAGAAGGAATTCGCGCTGCAACGTGCCGGCTATGTCGAGGCGCTGCGGCATCCCGATTTCATCCAGGCCGTCCGCTCCGGCAATACGGGCCGCATCGCGCTTGCGTATTTCGAATGGGCCGGCACGGTGCGCGACGACGCGGTCATCGGCTGGCAGATCATCGACAGCACGGAGAGCGCCAACCGCTTTGCCGACAAGGTGGCGGCGCGCCCGTTCCGGAGTTTTCGCGGCACGTCGATTTCCACCGCACTTGCCTTCGGCGCCGGGCTGTTCGACAGGACGGATTTCGCCGGCGAGCGCAGCGTCATCGACATATCGGGCGATGGCCCCAACAATATCGGGCCGCCGGTCACCGCGACGCGTGATGCTGCAACCGCCAAAGGCATCGTCATCAACGGCCTGCCGATCCTCATCAACCCATCGACTACCTTCAGCCATCTCGACCAGTATTATGCACAGTGCGTGACCGGCGGCCCCGGCTCCTTCGTGCTGCCGATTTATGCGGCCGCCGAATTTTCCACCGCCATCCGGCGCAAGCTGATCCTTGAAGTGAGCGGCATTCAGGACAAGGCGAGGCTCACCCCCGTCGACGCGGACGCACCGATCGACTGCCTGCAAGGCGAGCGCGACAGGCGCTTCCTATCGGATCCGTATTTCCCGGAACTCGACCGTTGAACTTGCAACGGATTCAGGCAGGCCGGGCGCCGCACTTGTTGCGAAACTCGGTGTAGAGATCGCGGCGCCAACGCCGGCCATAGACATAGCCGTTGACCAGTTGCGGCAGCGAGTAACCAAGCTCCTTGGAAGACCGGTTGGCCATGTACCCGGCAAATGCCTCGGGCAAACGGCCCCTGAGAATATCGGCAATAAGCTGGCGCGAGATCATGTAGGGGGGAATGTGCGGGTAGGCGTGGGCAATATGCGGATGCTTGCCCATCAGATTTGCATAGGCTTCGACATAGCCGTCGCGGCGGCCTGAAATCGAATTCTCAGAATTGTGTTTCGTCCAGTCGAGATCTCCGGACAGTTGCGCGCCGAAGCGCCGGGCGAGGCGCAGCAGCAATTCCCGATCCTGCATCCGGGTGATGTCGCTGTCATAGCCGCCAATGGCCAGCAAGGCCTCGCGGCGGGCCGATATCGCCGAGCCGGCGATGAAGATCGTTTGCGCCACAAGCGTCCGCTCCAGCATCGCCGGGCTGACGAATGCCTCGGGGTTGATGCAGTTGGTGGTGCGGCCGCTCTTCAAGGAGACGAACGAACTGAGCAGCACCTGAAGCGCGGGATTGTCATCGAACCACGCCAAGGTCCGTTCGAGCCGGTGCGGCATGTAGACATCGTCGGAATCGAGAAATGTCACCACCGGTGCCCGCGCACGTTCGATGCCGGCATTCCTGGCAGCGTTGGCGCCTCGCCATTTCGCACCGACATAGATCAGCCGCGGGTCGCTGATGCGGGCCAGCGCCGCCTCGGTGCCGTCGGTGGAACCGTCGTCGACGACGATGTGCTCAAGCCTCGGCATGCTCTGCGAAAGGACGCTTTCGACGGCGCGCAACACCGTTTCGCGCCGGTTGTGCGTCGGCGTGATCACCGTGATAAGGGGTGCCGTATCCTGGGCCTTGGCCATTTCAGCTATGCCCGACATAAAGAGGCACGAATTCCGGTTCGTCCCTGACCAGGCCAAGCGCCATGGCCGCCTGGCCAAAAAAGACCAGCGTGCAAAAGACCAATCCGACGGCCAGGGCAAACGGAATTTGCCAGACGGGCATGCCGAGCTGCGTCGCATGCGCTATGATGCGGCCACTCACTCGCCGGGACATCGAAAACCAACGCCTTGTTGCCTTCACCACCCGTGCGGTTCGCGACGGCGATTCCAGAGCCACATACTTCCGGTCCGCATCGCGGCCGGTGACCAGCGCGCGCCAGAAGAAAAACCGCCAGCCGCGCGGAGGATAGTGGCTGGCCCGGGCATCGACCCGGACGAAGTCATGTCCGCTCTTTTTGAGCTGGCTGGTGAGCAACGTGCAGGAAACCTTGAAACCATTGCTGGCGGGATAGGGGTGGCTGGCCAACCAGTCTCTGCGAAAAGCGCAATTGTTGGCGTTCATCGCCCGTCTGGAAGCGAAACGTTGATCCCCGTCGCGCAGCGGGAAGAACCAGAGGAGTGCAAAGGTGCGCGAGGCGAAATCGTCACAGCTGAGATAGGTGTAACCGTTCACGGCGATCGTCTTTGGATCCTGTAGCGGCTTGAGGAGCGCCGGCAGCCAGCCTGTCTCCATGACCGTGTCGGAATCACAGAAAACCACGACGTCGCCGGTGGCCAGTCCAATGCCCGCGTTCTTGATCTGATAGTACCGGCTGCCGGTGCTGGCGCAGAAGACCATGTTGGCAACGGCGCCAAGTTGCGGAACAAGCTCGGCCAGACGCTGCTGAAGAAGCGGCGTTTCGGCAGCTTGTCCGCTGTGAACGACAATAACCTCCGGCTTGGGGTATTGATCGTGCGTCGTTGCGCCTTCTATTTCCCGCGCCAAAGCGCGAAACGAAACGCCAATCTCATCTTCGTTGATGGATTTGGCATTTTCCATTTCGACTACGATTGAATAGGTCTGGGATTTGCGTTCCATGCCCCGCCCAAAGCATTACGTTCGGCGCGACGCTACAAAGAACATCTTCGTATGTCATCCCACGATGCGAAATACGGCCGACCTGAAAGGTCGAATTTCAGATTTCGCGCCCCAATAGCAACACGTTAGCAGGTCGGAAGGAATGCAGTTCCGCCTGATCGAGGACTGATTCGGTCGCAGCGTCGATATCGCTCCTATTATCTCAGGCGTAATCGAAGTCCGTCACTTCCTTTGGCAACCTGCAGTCATGAGGCCGGCAAATCGGCCTCGATCGACAAGGGAGCTACGTCATGACCGCTTACGCCGTTGCCCATATGCGCCAAGTGACAATGTGCCCGCAGATCGTCGAATATCTGCACAAGATCGATGCCACGCTGGAACCTTTCGGCGGCCGTTTCCTGGTGCATGGCGGTGACGTGGAGGTGATCGAGAACGGCTGGCCGGGCAACCTCATCATCATCGAGTTTCCCGACCGGCATCAGGTGCGCAACTGGTACAATTCGCCAGCCTACCGGGCGATCCTTCCACTGCGCACCGATAATTCGGACTCCGACGTAATCATCGTTGACGGTGTCGAGCATCCGCACAAGGCTACAGATGTGCTTGGCTAGACGTGCCGTACCCTATCGCTTCAGCAAGAACACCGCCTGCTGGCCAAAGAAATTCCAGAACCACCAGGGCATCGACAGGCCGATCTTCTGGCCAGCGGCGTCGAGCGCGGTCGCTTTTTCCACCGTCGCGCCGAGCTCCTCGCACAGATTGACGAAGTCGCGGATGGTGCAGAAATGGATGTTGGGCGTGTCGTACCAGGAATAGGGCAGGTCCTGGGTGACCGGCATGCGGCCCTTGACGAACAGCGACAGGCGCACCCGCCAATGGCCGAAATTGGGGAAGGAGACGATCGCCCGGTCGCCGATCCTGAGCAGCTCGTCGAGCACCAGCTTCGGGTTGCGGGTGGCCTGCAAGGTCTGCGACAGGACGACGAAGTCAAAGCCCTTGTCGGGATAGAATTCGAGATCCTTGTCGGCATCGCCCTGGATGACGGAGAGGCCGCGCGCCACGCATTCGTTGACGCCGCGCTGCGACAGTTCAAGCCCGCGGCCGTCGACCTGCTTGGTGTCCTGCAGCAATTCAAGCAATGAGCCATCGCCCGAACCGACGTCGAGCACGCGGGACTGCGGCGGGATGAGGTTGGCGACGACCTCGAGGTCGACGCGCTGGCTGCCGTTGACGCTCATGATGTGAGCCCTCTCGCCCGGGCCGCTGAGCCGATGAAGCCGTTGATGGCGGCAAACAGTTCCGGCTCGTCGAGCAGGAAAGCGTCATGGCCGCGATCGGTCTCGATCTCGACGAAGGAGACCGAGGCTCCGGCTGCATTGAGGGCATGCACGATGGAGCGGCTTTCTTCCGTCGGAAACAACCAGTCCGATGTGAACGACACCAGGCAGAAGCGGGTCTTGGTGCCGGCAAAAGCATCCGCCAGCCGGCCGCCATGGTCGGCGGCGAGGTCGAAATAGTCCATGGACCGCGTCATGTAGAGATAGGAATTGGCGTCGAAGCGGTCGACGAAGGTCATGCCCTGGTGGCGCAGATAGCTTTCGATCTGGAAGTCGGCATCGAAGCCGAAAGTCAGATGGTCGCGGTCCTGCAAATTGCGGCCGAATTTTCGGTGCAGGGCGGCTTCCGACAGGTAGGTGATGTGGGCGGCCATGCGCGCCACCGCCAAGCCCTTTTCGGGGCGCTTGCCGTGCTCGAAATATTTGCCGCCATGCCAATCCGGATCAGCCATAACGGCTTGTCGGCCGACCTCGTGGAAGGCGATGTTCTGCGATGAATGGCGGGCGCCAGTGGCGATCGGCAGCGCTGAAAAGACACGCTCCGGATAGCACGACGCCCATTCCAGCACCTGCATGCCGCCCATCGAGCCGCCGAGCACGCAAAACAGTTTCTCGATGCCGAAATGGTCGATCAGCATCTGCTGCGCGCGCACCATGTCGCGGATGGTGATGATGGGCAGGTCGAGCCCATAGGGTTTTCCGGTGGCTGGATTGGTCGAGGCTGGGCCGGTGGAGCCCAGGCAGCCGCCGATGACATTGGAGCAGATGACGAAGAAACGGTTGGTGTCGATGATCTTGCCGGGGCCGATCAGCACTTCCCACCAGCCCGGCTTGCCGGTCACCGGGTTGGTGTTGGCGACATGCTGGTCGCCGGTCAGCGCATGGCAGACAAGGATGGCATTGGAGCGGGCATCGTTCAGCGTGCCATAGGTCTGATAGGCGATCTGGAACGGCGACAAAAGCGTGCCGGCATCGAGCTTGAGCGGCTTGTCGGACCCGAAGCGCAACACCGGGCTCGACGGCTGGTCGGCCTCGTTGTTGGTCTTTCCTGCGCGCAGAGCGGCCATTCTCGTCTCACTTGCTGCATCATATCAGGCGAAAAATCGCCGACGATGCGTCCGTCCGGCCGGCCGCGGACAATAAAAAACCGGCATTGCCATTCGCAAAGCCGGTTACGTCACGCAAACGGCCCTTTAGCGAATTGTTTAACGTGGCTGCAAGCCGACCGGCCAAATCACCACGGAACTGTCGCTGTCCTTCTAGAACTCGCCCGCCCTGCCGTCAATGCCGGCATCTGGGCCGGCTGCTGGCACCACTGCCGCCTCTCGACATTGCGGGCCATGGCTTGTATTTCCGCAGCGGCCTCCCGATGGAGGCATTTTCGACGGATTTTGCAGAAATGAACAAGACACTGGATCAGGCACGGCCAACCCCGCGCGCGGGCATCATGGACATCGACGCCTATGTGCCCGGCAAGAGCGCCGCACCCGCCGGTGTCGCCAAGGTCTACAAGCTGTCGTCGAACGAGAACCCGCTCGGTCCGTCACCGAAGGCGATCGAAGCCGCACGTGAGGTTGCCGCCAAACTCGACATCTATCCCGACGGCACCGCCAAACGGCTGCGCGAGGCGATCGCCGAGGTGCACGGCCTCAACGCGCAGAACATCATCTGTTCCAACGGTTCCGATGAGATTCTCGGGCTTTTGGCACAAATCTATCTCGCGCCCGGTGACGAAGCGATTTTCACCGAACATGCCTTCATGGTCTACAAGATTTACATCCAGTCGGCCGGTGCTGCGCCGGTCGCGGTCAAGGAGACTGACGAGCGGGCCAACATCGATGCGATCCTGGCCGCCGTCACGCCGCATACGAAAATCGTGTTCCTGGCCAATCCCAACAATCCGACCGGCACCTATGTGCCGTTCCAGGAGGTGCGCCGCCTGCATGCCGGCCTGCCCAGGCATGTCCTGCTGGTGCTCGACGCGGCCTATGCCGAATATGTCCGCCGCAACGACTATGAAGCCGGCATCGAACTGGTCGGCAGCACGGAGAACGTTGTGATGACCCGCACCTTCTCCAAGATCGGTCTTGGTGGGGCACGGATCGGCTGGATGTATGGTCCGATGCACATCGTCGACGCCATCAACCGCGTGCGCGGTCCCTTCAATGTCAATGCGACGGCAATCGAGGCTGGCATCGCCGCGACCCGCGACCGCGCCCATGTCGAGCGCAGCGTGGCGCACAACGAGACCTGGCTCACCTGGCTGAGCCAGGAGATGACCGGGCTCGGGCTGCGGGTGACGCCCAGCGTCGGCAATTTCCTGCTCATCCATTTTCCCGACGACCGGAAGCATTCGGCGGCGGCGGCCGACGATTACCTGACCGCGCGCGGCTATATCCTACGCCGCGTTTCAGGCTACGGCTTTCCCAACGCGCTGCGCATGACCGTCGGCACCGAAGAAGCCAATCGCGGTGTTATCGCCGCGCTCACGACATTCCTGAAAAGCTGAACGCCATGACATCACCGATGTTTGAAAAGATCGCGCTGGTCGGCATCGGCCTGATCGGCTCGTCGCTGGCCCGCGTCATCCGCCGCGAGGGCCTGGCTGGCCATGTCGCCATCTCAACCCGCAGCGCCGCGACGCTGAAGCGGGCGGAAGAACTCGGGCTGGGCGACAGCTATACGACCGATGCGAAAGAGGCGGTTCGCGACGCCGATCTGGTCATCGTCTCCGTGCCCGTCGGCTCGTCCGGCGCGGTCGCAGAGGAAATCGCACCGGCGCTGAAGAAGGGCGCGATCCTCACCGATGTCGGCTCGACCAAAGCATCGGTGATCGCGCAGATGCAACCGCATGTGCCTGACGGCGTGCATTTCATTCCCGGCCATCCGTTGGCGGGCACGGAAAAATCGGGACCGGATGCCGGCTTCGCCGATCTGTTCGACAATCGCTGGTGCATCTTCACACCGGTGCCGGGCACCGATCCGGAGGCGCTGGAGAGGCTGTCGGAATTCTGGCGCCGCTGCGGCGCCAACATCGACACGATGGATCCGCAGCATCATGACATGACGCTGGCCATCGTCTCGCATTTGCCGCACATCATCGCCTACAACATCGTCGGCACCGCCGACGATTTGCAGTCGGTGACCAAGTCCGAAGTGATCAAATATTCCGCCTCCGGCTTTCGCGATTTCACGCGTCTGGCCGCCTCGGATCCGACCATGTGGCGCGACGTCTGCCTGCACAACAAGGACGCCATCCTCGAAATGCTGGCACGGTTTTCGGAAGACCTGGCGTTCCTGCAGCGCGCGATCCGCTGGGGCGACGGCGACAAGCTGTTCGACCTGTTCACCCGGACCCGCGCCGTGCGCCGCTCGATCATCGAGGCCGGCCAGGACATCGACGTGCCCGACTTTGGCCGTCAGGCGGTCGAGCATCCCAAGGGGAGCTGATATCCAGGTGAGGCCGGCCTGCAAATGGCCGACGGCTGCGCTTCCGGTGCTCACGTACAAAAAGTACGCTCCGCTCCGGTTCTCGGCATCAGCCATTTTCGACTCGGCCTGACCTGAATCTCAACTCCCTTGGCGTTGTTAGGGTGTCGGCCAGATCGCCGAGATCATCGCCAGCGTCTCGGCCCGGTCCGGCGCGCCCAGCCTGCCGCCGAAGCGCTGGCATTTGAGCGCGGCTGCAGCGCTGGCGAAGCGCAAGGCCTGCTCGACCGGCATGGCTTCCGCCAGCCCGACGGCAAAGGCGCCGTGAAAGACGTCACCCGCCGCCAGCGTGTCGACCGCCTTGATTTTGGGCGCTGCGACATGACGGGATGATTGCGCCGCGCGATCGAACCACCAGGTGCCTGCCGCGCCGCCGGTGACCGCGACAAAGGCATCGGTGCGGGAAGCCATGTCGGTGCAAGCGGTCTCCAGATCCTGTGCGTGGCCGCATATGATGCGGATCGCCGGCTCGGAGGCAACAATGTGCGAGGCGAGCGGCAAGAGCTGTTCCAGCACCGCCAGCGGCGCGGTGTCGGCATCGAGAATCGCTGGGCGGCCGGCAGCATGCGCGGCCTTCAGGGCAAGGGCCGCGGCGCCCGGCCAGCGCACATCCACCAGCACGGCATCGAATGCAGTGATGTCCGCGAAAGGCAACGCTTCGGGATCGGCCTGGGCGCGTTTGTCATAGAAAGGCACGATGATGCGCTCGCCATGGGCGTCGACCAGAATCGAGGCCAGTGCCGAGCGGGCGCCGCTGACGCGGCGCACATAGGTGCAATCGACGCCTTCGGCCTCGACCCCGGCAATCAGCTGATCACCGATGGGATCGTCGCCGGCGCTCGCCCACAGCGACACGTCGGCGCCCAGGCGATGCGCGGCGCAGGCAGCACTGGTGGCCATGCCCGAGGCGATCTGGACACCGTCGGAGGCGATGAATTTTCCCTGGTGCGTGGGAAGCGTCTCCACACGCAGGATGGTGTCCAGAGTCAGCGCGCCGACACTGAGGAGCCTCAAGGGTCTTGCCATGGCAGCGCTATTGCACCGGCTTGATCTTGCCGAGCGGAATGAAGCCGAGCGAAGCTCTGCCCTTGACCACTTTCAGCGGCATCGACGGTTCGCTGCCGAGCATGGCGAGTGCGGCAAAACCCTGTTCGATCGCATTCTTCTGCTCGGGTATGGCACCGGCAAGGATAGATGCCACGGACTTCGGATCCTTGATCCGGATCATCAGGTCGGCGTCGACCAGGCCTTCGGCATCGACCGACAGCGGCCCGGAAACGGTAACCCGCGCCGTGCCCGAGGACACATCGAGGTTGCGAATCTCTATCCTTTGGCCGCGCAGGCTTTTCACCTGCGTGCCGATCAGCGCGACACCATTCTTCAGCGTGGCATCGCCGCTGGCATCGAGCGCCGGCAGCACGCGCCCGCCGATCGCATCGGGATCGATCTCGAGATCACCAAAGCTGCCGGCATAGTCGAGATCGCCGCCATTCGGCTGCAACTGGCCAGCGGCCTTGCCAGCGCTGAACAGTTCAACCGGATCGGTGTCGTCAGCCGGATCGGTCTGGCCGGACAGGCCCTCGGCCTGCAGGGATATACGCTGCGGCAGCGGGTACCACAATTTGACGTTGGCCTGCAGATTGTCCCAGTCGATCCACAGCGGCTTCATGCCCGGGACGGAGGTTCTGAGCGGTCCGCGCAGATTGGCAACCGGGGACAGGGGTTGGATGATCTGGGCGACGGCATTGAAGGAGCCGGCCGACGCGGCGATGTTTTTGGCATCGTCCTCGTAAGCGAGGTTGTCGCAGGAGACGGTGAAGTTCAAGGGATAGCCGCTGACCTGGAGATTGGCGCAGCCGGCCTCGATGCCGCTCTTGTTGAGCGTGGCAACCGCCTTGTCGGCTTCAGCCCTGACCCTGTTCTCCAGGTAAAACCAACCACCGCTGTAGATGGCAAACAGCACAACGATGAACGCCACCAGCCAGAACAGGCCGCGGCGGGACTTTGGTTGGCGTTCGTCACTTGACGTCATGCTTTGGCTCTCATTAACGCATGGGTGTTGGTGGACGGAGTTTTGATTCCGACAACAATAGGTAGACAGACACGGACGGAAAAAACACCGATTCGGATGCGGTGTCGGCAATCTTTTGCAATCAGGCGCGGCGATATGGGCGATTTTTGGGTGTTTGGCTATGGATCGCTGATCTGGCGGCCGGGGTTCGCGCATGTCGAGACACAAAGAGCAAGGTTGCACGGCTATCGGCGCTCGCTTTGTGTCTATTCGTTCGTGCACCGCGGCACGCGCCAGCGGCCCGGATTGGTGCTCGGCCTCGACCATGGCGGTTCCTGCGTCGGCCTGGCTTTCCGCGTGCCGGGCGAATTTCGCGACGAGGTCATCGCCTATCTGCGCGAGCGCGAACTCGTCACATCAGTCTATCTCGAGCGCACGCTCAAGGTTCGCCTTGATGGCGGCGGCATGGTCGAAGCCGTAGCCTACATCGTCGACCGCAAGCATGAGCAATATGCCGGCGCGCTGGATGCTGCGCATGCGGCGGCGGTGGTGCGCGGTGCGGTCGGCCAATCCGGCGACAATGAGGATTATGTGCTCAGCACGTTGAAACATCTGGAAGCGCTTGGCATCCGCGACCATTGGCTGGAGGACGTGGCACGGGGGATAGCGCCTTTGTGAAGGCTGGCTCTGCGGAAAAGGCAGCCAGGCCTTTGACCTTGGTGCGGCGAGACCTAGGTTAGGCTCCGAACCCCAGCCAGCGGGCGGCATCCGCCCGGCCCCAATCCTCATGGAGATCCGTCTTGCAGAAACGCCGTCTCGGTCGCACCGACCTTTCCATCGCGCCGCTGGTTCTGGGTGGCAACGTCTTTGGCTGGACCGCCGACGAGAAGACATCTTTCGACCTGCTCGACCGCTTCGTCGGGGCTGGTCTCAACGCGGTCGACACGGCGGACGCCTATTCGCGCTGGGTCCCCGGCCACAAGGGTGGTGAATCCGAAACCATCATCGGCAACTGGATGAAAGACCGTGGCAACCGTGACAAGGTCGTGGTGATCACCAAGGTCGGCTCGGATATGGGGCAGGGCCACAAGGATCTATCCGCTGCCTATATCGAAAAGGCCGTCGACGCGTCGCTGAAGCGACTGCAGATCGACGCTATCGATCTCTATCTGTCGCATTGGCCGGATCCGACCACGCCCTATGAGGAAACGCTCGGCGCCTACGAGAAGCTGCTCGCCAAGGGCAAGGTCCGCCATGTCGGCTGCTCGAACCTCGATGCGGGCCAGTTGCGCGCCGCACTCGACGTGGCGAGCCTGCGCAGCCTGCCGCGCTACGAAGTGCTGCAGCCGGAATACAATCTCTACGACCGCTCCTCCTTCGATGGGCCGCTGCACGATCTGTGTGTGGCCGAGGATATCGGCGTCATCACCTATTTCAGCCTGGCCAAGGGTTTCCTAAGCGGCAAATACCGCAGCGAAGCCGATCTTGGCCAAAGTGAGCGCGGCGGCGGGGTGAAGGACTATCTCAACGCGCGCGGCATGCGCATCCTTGCGGCACTCGACGCGGTGTCGGCGAGGCATTCGGCGAAGCAGGCGGAAGTCGCGCTTGCCTGGGTTATCGCGCGGCCAGGCGTCACCGCACCGATCGCCAGCGCCACCAAGCCGGACCAGATGGATAGTCTGATCAAGGCGGCGTCGCTGAAGTTGACAGCGGACGACATGGCTGAGCTCGACAAGGCGAGCGGCTGAAGCTCCCGGCGGCCGTTCTACGCACGAACGTCCAAGACCACCCCTCCTGTCTTGCCATAGCGTCCTGCGCTCAAGGCAAGACAGAGGGTGGAAATGACTGAACCGCTTCTTTCGCAACCGGAGCTTTGGCGACCGCTGCTCGCCCTGGTGCTTGCCGCCACGGTGGTCATGGGTAGTCCAGGTCCGGCAACGATAAGCGTCACCGCCGTTGGTGCCGCCTTCGGCTTGCGCCACTCGCTGCGCTATACCTCGGGGATCGTTCTTGGCACGATCGCTGTCTTGCTGGTGGTGGCGACCGGGATCATGGCGGTGCTCTGGTCGATGCCGAGGCTGGCGCCGGTGCTGGTTGTCGCATCCGCCGCCTACATCCTCTATCTCGCCTTCAGGATCGCCACGGCGGCGCCGCTGGCGGCACGCGCGTCCGAGGCTTCGCGCCCGACCTGGATGGCCGGTTTTCTCTTGGCTGCCGCCAACCCCAAAGCGTATGTGGCGATCGCCGCCGTGTTCGCCGGCGCCGCTTCCAAACAAGGCGACGCCGGGCTTGGCCTATGGCTGAAGCTGACCGTTCTCGCCATGATGATCGTTGTCATCCATGCCGTATGGCTGCTCGCGGGCGCGGCCTTCGCGCGCTTTCTGCGCCGGCCGGTCACGTCGCGGATCATCAATCTGGTCTTTGCCGCGACGCTGGTGCTGACCACCGCGCTGGCGGTGTTCGGCTGAATGTTGCCTGCCTTCGCTTCAGACCTTCGCGCCAAGTTCCCGCAGCCGCTTCACCGCGGTCGGCGGAAAGGCCGGCGGGTTGGGTGCGCGGGACGCCTCGACGAGCATCTGGTCGCAGGCGGCTTCTGTCTCGCCGATCAGCCGCGCCATGAACTCGTCCTTGCCGAGGCCCGGTGGAATCGGCGGCAGGAAACGCGCCTTGATGGTGCCGGGATAGCGCAGGAATTTGCGGCGCGGCCAATAGAGGCCGGCGACATGAGCAACCGGCACAACCGGAACACCGAGTTGCGAATAGATTTCGACGATGCCGTATTTATAGGCGGGCTCATCGCCCGGCGCCCGGCGCGTGCCCTCGGGATAGATGATCAGCTGGCGTGGGTTGCGCGCCATCTCTTCCTTGGTCGCCGCGACCACCGCCTTCAAGGCCTTGGAACGGCTGCCGCGATGAACCGGGATCATGCGCATCTTCATGATGTACCAGCCGAAGAACGGGATCCAGGTCAGTTCCCGCTTCAAGATGTAGAGCGGGTCCTGGAGGAAGGGGAAGAAAGCGATCGCGTCCCAGAACGACTGGTGCTTGGGCGCCAGGATGAAGGAGCCCTCCGGCAGGTTTTCCTGCCCGGTGATGTCGCTCTTGGTGCCGGCGATCTTGTCGTAGAGCCACATGCAGGTGCGCGACCAGAATTTCGGCACGAACCAGGCGCGGTGGCGCGGCGACAGGAAATAATAGGGGGTCCAGAGGATCATCTGGACGATCAGATTGACGTAGAAGACGAAGTTGAACGCCAGCGATCTGACATAGAGCATGGGGGAGGTCCGGTGAGGAAGTGTGCGTTGGTTACACCAAGCGCGGGGAAAAAGGAAATGGCCGAAGCGTGACCCTGCCGATGCCGAGGCACGGTTCGTTTCTGGGATCAGCCTGCGGCCACGTTACCCCAATCGGGCCAGCCGCTCCTTCAGACGGGGTGCGGCGAAATCGAGGAAGGCACGCAGCTTGACCGGCAGCAGGCCGTGGCCCGCATGCACCAGGCTTACCGGCCACGGCTCCGGCTCGAACTCACGGAGCAGGATGCGCAGCATGCCCGACCGCACCGCGGCATCGACCTGATAGGAAAGCACTTTCGTCAGCCCGACGCCGGCAATCGCGGCATCGATCGCGGCCTCGGCGGTGTTGACCTGAAGCCGCGAGCGGACCTGAACCGTGACTTCCGTCTTGCCCTTGGTGAAGCCCCATGGGGCGGCGGAGGACAGTCCCTCGAAGGTGATGCAATTGTGGGTGCTCAGGTCTTCCGGCGTCGCGGGTATGCCATGTTCGGCCAGATAGGCCGGGCTGGCGCAGACGACGCGGCGGATCGAGCCGACGCCAATGGCGACAAGGCGCGAATCGGGTAACTGGCCGATGCGCAGCGCGAGGTCGAAATGGTCTTCGACCAGCTGGGTGATGCGGTCCGCCAGGGTCAGGCGGATGTCCACGTCGGGATAGGCCGAGAGAAAGCCGGTGATAACCGGCAGCACATGAAGGCGGCCGAAGACAACCGGCGCGGTGATGGCCAGTTCACCGGTCGGAGCGCTGTATTCGCCCGCCGCCGCGCGTTCAGCCTCGCCAACCTCATCGAGGATACGGCGGCAGGCCGCAAGATAAGCCTCGCCGGCATGGGTCGGCGTCAGCCGGCGCGTCGAACGGTTCAGCAGCCTTGTTTTGAGATGACGTTCCAGATCGGAAACCTTGCGGCTGACGGTCGCCAGCGGAATGCCGAAACGGCGGGCCGCGGCGGAAAGGCTGCCGGCCTCCACTGCGGCGACAAAGAGCGACATGGCTTCGAGACGATCCATCACTTCTTCCGGAAAATGGAAGGACTGATTGCAAATATGTCATCTGCATTTCAGGAATGGAAGGCTTTATATGTCGGGTGTGGCCTTGTCTGCAGCATGGCCAGTCAAAGGAGTTCCTATGTCTGAAAGCCGCCCCCCGCTTCCGCCCTTCACCGCCGAGACAGCAGCACAGAAGGCGCGCATGGCCGAGGATGCCTGGAATTCGCGTGATCCGGCGCGGGTCGCACTCGCCTATACGATGGACAGCCGCTGGCGCAACCGCGCCGAATTCCTGCAAGGCCGCGATGCCATCCAGGCTTTCCTGACGCGCAAATGGAGCCGTGAGCTCGACTACCGGCTGATCAAGGAAGTCTGGGCCTTCCACGGCAACCGCATCGCCGTGCGCTTCGCCTATGAATGGCGCGACGACTCGGGCTCCTGGTTCCGCAGCTACGGCAATGAGAACTGGGAGTTCGACGAGCACGGGCTGATGCGCCTGCGCATCGCCAGCATCAACGACCTGCCGATCGGCGAGGCCGACCGCAAATATCACTGGCCGCTCGGGCGCCGCCCGGATGACCACCCAACATTGTCGGAGCTCGGGCTCTAAAACCCGCTCTGGCCCAGGAGGTTTCGATGAACGCGCATGCTTTCACCAGCGACGTCGCCTTCACGCCGACCGTCAAGGCGATCCAGGCGCGTAAGGGTTCGCGGCAGTCTTACGCCCGCGTCGAGGAGCGTGGTGGCTGGCAAGCTGTCATCACGCCGGACCTTGCCGCGTTCATCGAGATGCAGATCAGCGTCTTCCTGTCGACGACCAATGGGGACGGCCAGCCCTATATCCAGCATCGCGGCGGGCCGGCCGGCTTTCTCAAGGTGCTCGACGAAAAGACGATCGGCTTTGCGGATTTTTCCGGCAACAGGCAGTTCATCACGCAAGGCAATCTGGCCGACAATCCACGCGCCTTCCTGTTTTTGATCGACTACATGCTGCGCCAGCGCATCAAGATCTGGGGCACGGCGCGCGTCGTCGAAGGCGATGCCGAGCTGATGGCGAAGCTGATGCCGCAAGATTACAAGGCGCGGCCCGAACAGGTCATCCTGTTCACCGTCTCAGCCTGGGATTCCAACTGCCCCCAACACATCCCGCAGCGCTTCGAAGCGGCTGATGTCGAGGCAGCGCTTGGTGAGCGGGATAAGCGCATTCAGCACCTTGAACAGGAGATTGTGCGTCTCAAGGGAATTTCAGGCGCTGCCGCGAAGGAGTGATACCCGGATCAGCCGCCGGCCGCGGTCTCGGCCAGCGCTATGCCGTCCGGGGTTGGTTTCACCGGCACGATGCCGCGCGCCAGCGCCAGCAGGTATTTGGTGTATTCGGTGAACAGCACACGCAACGCCCGCGGCTTGGTCAGCCAACCACCATTGTCGAGATTGGAATTGACCACTGGATAGGGCTCCAGCTTGGCGCCATGCAGCAGCCGGCCCATTTCCAGCAGGCTGCGTGGCATGTGGTAGTTGTTGGTGACGAGGATCACCGTGYCATAGGCATGGCTTTCGATCCATTTGGCGCTTTCCTCGGCATTGCCGATCGTGTCGAGCGCAGCGCGGTCGATGTCGACGCAGCAGGAAAACAGCTTCTTGTCGCCGCCGGTCGCGGCCTGGAGCTGGCGACGGCTGGCGGAAGGATGCACGCCACTGATCAACAGCCGCTCGCCCTTGCCTGACGCCAGCAGATCCATCGCGGCGTCGAGGCGGGACTGGCCGCCGGTCAGCACGATGATGGCATCGGCCTTGGCCGGATTGGCGGGGGTGGTCAGATGGGCGACCTTACTGGCGAACCAGCCGAAGCCGCCGGCAAACAAGGTTGCGAGAACGAGGAGGGAGAGCGCGGATATCCGCAGAGCGGTCTTTAAACGGCTAATCCCGCCGTGGTCGCGCAAACGAGCAACCACCACTGGCATCTGCCCAGCCGTCCCGGTCGAATCCCGCACGTCCATAGCCATATGGTTAATCCTGAAATGCGGCCTTTGGTAGATAAAAGACGCACTTTGCGTTACGCCGCTTCTCCATTCGTGATCACCCTGCTTCCGCCGCCGCCAAAGCATGCTCCCTTTCATGCGTCTGGTTGGCGAACGTCGATGTCGCTGAGATAGGCGACGACTGTGGCATGAGAGGTTGCCGCCGTCAGCGCGCCGATCACCAGCACCATCAGGACGACGCCGAGATAGCCCATCGAGCCGATGGCGAAATTGCCGAACAAGGCGGTAGCCTGATCGGCCTGAGGCGTCGCCATATTGCGCGACGACCACCAGGAAAAGACGATGAAGACCAGCACCGCTGCTGCGCCGCCGGCGGCCGCGCCCTTCATGCCGGTGACCAGGAAATGCCGGCGGAATTCGCGTGCGATGAAGGCCGCCTCAGCGCCGACGAAATGCAGCACCTCGATGATGTGGCCATTGCCCGCCATGGCGCCGCGGGTCGCGAACACCACGGTCAGCACGGTCGCCGACAGCATCAGCGCCAGCACGGCAATGCCGATGGTCACCGTGGTGCGGGCCATGGCCACCAGCCGGTCGACCCAGGTGCGATGGTCGTCGAGCGATGCGCTCGGCAGTTTTGGCGTGATCGCGGCGCGCATGGCGGCGAAGTCGGGCGGGCTGTTCTCGTCGATGGTGACGATGATCAGGCGCGGCACGGGCAGTTCATCGATGTTGAGACCGGAGCCCAGCCACGGCTCCAAAAGCCTGGCTGTCGCCTCGCGGTCGATGATCCTTGTCGACTTCACGCCGGGGAACTCGCCGGCGATCTGCGAGGCCTGGGCAAGCGCTGCCTCCATGTCGAGGCCGTCGGCCGGCTTCACCTGGATCGTCGCCTCGCGCGAGATCTGGTTCTCCCAGACCGAGGCGGTGTCGCGCACCAGCGTCACCGCGCCGAAGGTCAGGCAGGACAGGAAGGTCATGATGGCGATGACCAGGACCAGGGCGCGGCCGGCGATGTTCTGCGCCGGCACGATCGGCGCCATCCGGCGCTGGGCGCGCGGCTTTGCCTCGGCCACCTCGGCTTCCTGCTCATGCTCTTCGAGATGTTCGGCGGACAGGTCAGTCATAGATGTCCAGCCTTCCACCGGCCAGGATCATGCGGCGCGCGTCGACCTGTTCCATCAGGCCAAGATCGTGGGTGGCGATCACCACGGCGGTACCGAGACGATTGAGCTCGATGAACAGCCTCAGCAGGCGCCGCGCCAGCGGCGGATCGACATTGCCGGTCGGCTCGTCGGCCAGCAGGATCTCCGGCTGCTCGATCAAGGCGCGGGCGATGGCGGCGCGCTGCTTCTCGCCGCCCGACAGGACCGGCGGCAGCACATGCATGCGCTCGCCAAGACCCACCCATTTCAACAGCTCGGTCACGTCGGTGCGGTAGCTCGCTTCCTCGCGCCCGCGTACGCGCAGCGGCAGCGCGACGTTCTCATAGGTGGTCATGTGGTCGAGCAGGCGAAAATCCTGGAACACCACGCCGATGCGGCGCCGCAGATGCGGCAGTTCGGTGCGCGAGATACGGGAGCGGTCCTTGCCGAAAATCGTGATCAGCCCGCGCGTCGGCTTCAGCGACATGAACAAAAGGCGCAGCAAGGTCGTCTTGCCGGCGCCCGAAGGCCCGCTCAGGAACTGGAACGAGCGCTCCGGTATGTGCAGGGTGATGTCGCGGAGGATTTCCGGACCCATGCCATAGCGGAGGCCGACATTTTCGAAGCGAATCAATTTCGACGACCTGAATTTCCTGGCAGCGCAGAGCCTGCCTGTTCTGCGAAAAGACCATCGGCCGGCATGGTTAACCGGCGGTTAATTCCTGGGTTGTTTCGGCGCGTCACGAGGGCTCCGGTGGGGAAGCGTTAACCATTTTTGTTTACGCAAAAGAAACGAAAAGCGAACACGCGCAATAACGGGGCCATATGGCTGACGAACGAACCGCGCGCCCGGTTTCCGGCGAAATCATGACCGATCCACCGGCAATTGCCGTGGCGGACCGGATCGTGCGCCGCCCGGCCGCCGATATCATCGATGCCGACTATGTCGTGTTGCCGCCGCCGGCCCCTTCAGTCGAAAGCGATTCGCCGCTCCCGCGTCCAATCGTTACCCCGTCCATCGAGGGCATGGACATGCTGCGCAAGCCGGAACCACCGGCGGAACGGCCGCCGGCCGCGCGCGGCGGGCCGATCTTCTGGATCGCCGGCATCGGTGCTGCGCTCGCCGCCTTCTGGGTTTCCGGCGGACATGCGCTGGTGCGCCAGGCGCCGTTCCTGTCCGTCGCCCAAGCGTCGGCGCTGACGATTTCAGGCGTCACCTCACATGTCGACGCCTCAGGAGCCAATCCGGTGCTGTTCGTCGATGGCGAGGCTGCCAATGACGGGATAGGGCCAGCGACCCTGCCGCCGCTCGAAATCCGGGTGACTGGCAATGATGGACGCACAACCCGCTATACGTTGGGGACATCCGGCCATTCGCTGGCTTCGGGCGAAAGATTCGGCTTTGCCAGCCGGCTCGACGTGCCTAAGAACGGCGTGAGGACCGTTTTAGTCACTTTCGCGCAATAGGCGATCATCGGGGAAGACCAGCAATGCCCATCGTACGCGACAAGGACATCGAAGTCCTGTTTTCGGCGTCGGCGATCGCGCGCCGCAATCTCGAACTGGCCAAGGAGATCGCCGAGCACGACTATCACGATCTGCTGGTGATTTCGGTGCTGAAGGGCTCGTTCATCTTCGCCGCCGACCTGATCCGCGCCATGCATGATGTCGGCCTGTCGCCAGAGGTCGAGTTCATCTTCATTTCCAGCTACGGCGCCGGCACCACCAGCGGCGAGGTGAGGGTGCTGCGCGACATCGACAACGAGGTCGCCGGCCGCGACGTGCTGCTGATCGACGACATTCTGGAATCCGGCAAGACGCTGACCTTCACCCGCGACCTGATGCTGTCGCGCGGTGCGAAAAGCTGCTCCATCGCCGTGCTGCTCGACAAGCGCATGCGCCGCCAGACCGCGCTCGTCGCCGACTATGTCGGTTTCGACTGCCCCGATTATTTCGTCGTCGGCTACGGCATGGACGTGGCGCACGCCTTTCGCGAACTGCCGTTCGTCGGTGTTGTGAAAGGCGATGCGTGAGGCCAGCGCCTCGCACCGGCAAGTTCTGAAAAAGCCCTTAACGGTGCCGGAAAAATTAGCCTGGTCCGACGCTGGGGGCTTTCAGAAAAAGTCAACTTTTCCCCGCCAAATTGCCGGCCATGGCAAAGCTTTTGATCGTCGAGGACGATGAGTCCGTCCGCACCCTCGCCGCCCGCGCGCTTGAACGCGCCGGCCACGCAATCGATATCGCCGCCGACGGCGCGCAAGGCCTGGCGCTGATACGCGCCGCGCATGGCGGCTACGATCTCGTCGTCTCCGATATCCGCATGCCGGAAATGGACGGCATCGAGATGGCGATCGCGGCGGCGGCGCTTTTCCCGACGATGAAGATCGTGCTGATGACCGGCTATGCCGACCAGCGCGAGCGCGCCGAGGAGTTGAACGGCATCATCCTCGATGTCGTGCAAAAGCCCTTCACGCTGGCTGAAATCCGTTCGCGTGTCGAACGGGCGCTGATCTGCTTCGCCTGATCAGGCTGGATCTCCGGCGGCAACCGCCGGTGCTGTACTCACGCGCCGTCCGATGTTGAGCGCCAGCAGRCCGGCGCCGATGATGAGGGCTGCGCCGATCACGGTCGTCGACCGCGGCACCTCGGCGAAGAACAGAAAACCCCACAGCGGCGACCACAGAATGCCGGTGTATTCGAAGGTGGCGACGCGGTTGGCCGGCGCCAGCCGGTAGCCCTGCGACAGCAGGATCATGCCGGCGGAGGCGACGAAACCGCAGGCAGCCATCTTGAGAAAATCAGGCAGCGTCGGCCATATCCACGGCCGCACCAGGAATTCGATGCTGGGATGGACGGCGTGGGTTATGCCGGCCAAATGGAATGTGCCGGCAACCACGGCGGCGCCGATGAGATAGGCGCCGTTCTGGTAGAAGGCCATCACGGTGGATGATTCGGTGTCGCCGATCTTGCGGGCCATCAGCTGCGAGAAACCGTAGAGGGCTGCCGAGCCCAGCGACAGCAGTGCCGCCCAGTCGAACAGGCCAGCGCCGGGGCGCACCATCACGATAACGCCAAGCATGCCGATCAGCACGGTCGCCAGCGTTTGCCAGGAGACGCGCTCACCAAGATACGGCCCGGCCAGTGCCATGATGAACAGCGGCGCCATAAAGTAGAGCGCAACCGCGTCGGCCAGCGGCAGCGCGGCGATGGCCAGATAGTAGACCGTGTAGGAGGTGAACTGGATGAAAGCGCGGATCGTCAGCAAGCCGAATCGCTTCGACAGAATTGCCGACAGCCCGACATCGGCGTGGACGAGAACGATCAAGATCGGCAAAGCGATGATCGAGCGGATCGCCATCACCTCGGTCACCGGGTAGCCGCTCGACACGGCTTTGACGAGCGGGTCCTGCAGCGAGAACACCAGCACGCCCAGGCACAGGCTCAGGATGCCGCGCACCATCCTATTCTGCATCTGCGTTCCGGCTCCTGTGCATATGACCCGGAGCGCGTCCGGATCAAAAAGAACCCGCCACCGTTTCGGGCAGCGGGCACGAGTGAGGACTCTTTATTGGTCCGCAGCCGATTTCGCAGCCGCATATCCAATGGGTGTCACAACTATCGTCCGGCGTTTGACATGTTGCAAACGAATTGGAATGATAGCTGTGATCAGATTTTCTTATGGCGGATTCCATGCGACCAACCCTCGACAGCGATCTCCTACGCACCTTTGTCGCCATCGCCGAAGCCGGCAATTTCACGCGGGCGGCCGAGCAGGCCGGTCGCACCCAGTCGGCGGTGTCGATGCAGATGAAGAAGCTCGAAGAGCTGGTCGGCGACAGCCTGTTCGAGCGCGGCTCGCGCGGCGTCGCGCTGACGCGGCGCGGCGGCGAACTCATCGTCAACGCCCGCCGCATCGTCTCGCTGCTCGACGAGACGGCGGCGTCGATGGCGGCAGCACCGCTGGGCGGGCCGGTGCGCATCGGCATTCCGGAGGAATATGGCCACGCCATCCTGTCGCGCGCGCTGGGCGCATTCTCGAAGCGTCACACCAAGGTCGAGGTCACCGTGCGCTATGCGCATTCGGGAGCACAGTTGGCGGCGCTCGCTGCCGGCGAGCTTGATCTCTGCGTGGTGTTCGAATGGCAGGATCTGGCCGGCGGCGAAGTGCTTATGCACGACCCGACCGTGTGGGTGACATCGAGCCTGCATCACATGCATGAGGAGCGGCCGGTGCCGATCGCGCTCTACAACCGGGTCAGCTGGTGCAAGGACTTCGCCATCAAATCGCTGGAGCAGCGCGGTCTTGCCTATCGTGTCGCCTATACCAGCGACACCACGGGCGGTCTGAAGCTTGCCGTCACCTCGGGACTGGCGATCGCGCCGATTTCGCGCAGCAACATTCCGGACGGCTGCCGCGAGCTGACGTCCGCCGACGGGTTCGGCGACATCGATTCCTCCAATGTGGTGATGCACCGCAACCCGAATGCGTCAGGCGAGGCGATCGACGGCATGCAGGAGGCGATCCGTGAGGCCTTCGTCAATAGGTAGGGTCAGAGCTTTATTTTGACGCAATTCCGGACGGAAAACCGTTCACACTTTTCCTGGAATTGCTCTCACATCCTCATAGAAGGTGAGGCGGTTGCCGAACGGATCGTCGACCGTGACCTCCTTCGTCTTCCAAGGTGTCTCCTCCAACCCCGGTCCGGCAAAGCGGTACTTCCTGGCGGTCAACTCGCGGTGCAGCCCCGCAATGTCGGTCGTCTCGATCCGGATGTGAGAGCCCGGCGTGCCGTCGCCATGATGTTCGCTCAGATGCAAGACGCAGCCGTCGCGGGAGACGCCTGTGTAAAGCGGCGCCTTGTCCTCGAAGCGGTGTTCGAACTGCACGTCGAAACCAAGAAAGTCGACGTAGAATTCATGCGCCTTGGCAATATCGAAGATGCGCAGGATGGGGGTGACAGTGCCAAGTTTCGGCATGGTGTTACAGCCGTTCGAGAAGGGTTTCGGGCAGGGCGTCCGGGCGGCGATCCCTATTTCAGCTCAAGCAGCCGTTCCAGATAGCTGCGCTCGATGTTGGGGCTGAGTGCGTTGCCAAGCCGCTTACGGATCGCTTCCAGGATCTGGCGGGCGCGCTGGACGTCGATCTCGTCGGGGACTTTCACCGAATCGCCGAAATCCGGACCCTGGCTGGCGCGCGGCCGGCCGAGCGGGTCACGGTCGGCATTCTGCTGGCGACCGCCTTCCTGGCTGCCGCCCTGGTCGCCCTGCATGGCCTGCATCTGCTTCATCATGTCCTTGGCGCCCTTGCGCAGCGCTTCGAGCGCCCGGCCCTGGTGGCCGACGGCCTCATCGCCCTGGCCCTCGCCAAGCGCCTGTTCGGCATTGCCCATCGACTTGCCGGCCTCGCCAAATCCCTCATTGGGCTCCATGCCCATGCCTTCGAGGCCTTTCTTCAGCTGCTCCAGGTCGCTTTTCAGCTGACCCTGGCCTTCCTGCAGCTGCTTCAGCGCGTCGGCGAACTCCTGCGGCGTCATCTGCTGTTTCGGCCTGGCCAGCGGATCGCGGTCCTGGCCAACGCCCGGCAGGTCCTGGTCCTGGCCGCCAGACTGATCGTTGGGGTTCTTGCCGCGCTGCATCTGGTCCATGCGGAAGGTGTCGTTCATCATCTCCTGCTGGCGCCGCAGAATCTCGCCGAGCTTGTCCATCTGCTGGCGCATCTGGCTATCCTGCTCGCCGCCCTGCTGCTGACGCCCGGCCTGGAGATTGTTCATCATGTCCTGCAGCTGCGACAGCAATTGCTGTGCCTTGTCGCGATCGCCAGACTTCGCCAGATTCTCGATCTGGTCCATCATGCGGTCGATGTCGCTCTGGCGCAGTTCCTGGCCGTTCTGCTGCATCTGCGGCGCGTTCGGGTTCTGCTTGGCGCGTTCGGCGAATTCCTGCAGGAACTCGTTCATCGCCTCGCGCAGTTCCTTCATCGCCTTTTCGATTTCCTGGTCGCTGGCGCCGTTCTTGATGGCGTCCTGCAACGCCTGCTGCGCCTGGCGCAGCCGCTTTTCGGCGGCCGAGAGATTGCCCTCTTCGATACCGAGCGCGATTTCCCAGAGATAGGCGACCTCGCTGCGCAGCTGATCGTCGTTGCCGGCCAGCTTCAGCCGGCTGCGCGCGCTCATGATGGCAAGGTAGTGGGACATGTTGTCGAACGTGTCTTCGGGCCGCAGCGTGATGGCGTCGATCAGGTCGAAGACGCGCGGCTTGGCATTGGCGTCGAGCGCCAGCAGGCGGCGCTGTTCGATCACTGCCCGCGCCAACGGATTGGCGAACGGCCGTTCGGGCATGACAAGCGTCTTGGTCTCGCTGGACGCCGTGTGTCCGGCATCGTCGGTGGCGACCAGCGTCAGCTTGATGCTGCTGCCGGCCCAGACATGCTCGGTCAGGTCCTTGGTGGTCTTGGCGGCATTCGACTTGCCGCCGCGGCGCGGCAGCGCCAGCGGCATTTCGGGCGGGCCGTAGAGCGGATGCGCATCCGGCGCCTGCGGGTCGGCCATTTCGAAGACCGCCTTGGCGGTGGCGGCGCCATAATCGTCGTCGATCTGGTAATTGAGCTCGAAGGCGCCGTTGGCGGCGCGCTTGGGCTCGCCGACGAAGCGAATCTGCGGCGGTTTGTCCGGGATCACGGCGAAGGCCCAGCGGCCAAGCTGGTCCTCGCCTGATTTCAGCGTCAGCGTGCCGTCGCCGGTCAGCTTGCCGGTGAACTGACGTACCTTGGACGGAGCGGCGGAGATTGCTGCCGGCTTGGCGGTGCTGGCTTGCGGTCCTGCCGGGTCGATGGCGCGCGCATTGCCATCCTTGTCGGCATAGGCAAGCGTTTCCTCGCCCGAGCCTCCGGTGACGCGCAAGGAGACGTCGCTGCCTTCAGGTACATGAAACGTCGGCGTCGCCTGGTTGGCGTCGGCGGTCAGGAAGATCGGCGGCTTGCCGGTATAGGCCGGCGGCGTCACCCATGCGTCGATGCGCGGCGGCACGGCATCGTGCGCGCCATGCGCGCTGAAGCCGTCAGCTATCCTGCCGCCGGTCGGCCCGAAGGAGAAGGCAAAGGCGGTGACGAGCAGGAGCGCAGCCACCGCGCGCAGCCCCCAAGGGTCGCGCTCCGGCACGCGCGTGCGTGGCAGGTCGGCGCCCAGGCTGTCGAGCCTGGCGGCCATGCGCTTCTGGTGCTCGCGCCACAGCACTTGCGAAAAACTGCTGTCCCGGCCGCTTGGCCGGTCGGCCTGCACCAGCACGGGGCTGTGCAGCAATTCGTTGGCGGCCTCGATGCGGCGATCGACCTCGGCGGCACCGGGCAGGCGGAAGAAGCGCAACGGATAGAGCGCCGCCAGCCCTGCCAGGCCGAATGCGGCGACAAGGCCGATGCGCGCGATATCCGGCAGCCGGGAGAAAACGCCGAACCAGGAGATGCTCAGGAACAGGCTGGCGACAATGATCAGCGGCAGCAGCAGCGGCCAGCCGCGCTCGATCAGCATCGAGACCCGCGTCGCCAGCCGACTGAGCGCCAGGCGCCCGGCCAGGCCGCGATCGTTGCTGAAGATGGGTCGTTGCGTCATCGGCCCTTCCTGGAATCGGACAGGATAGCCCGTTCCTTACGACTCGAAGAATACCAGCAAACACGGCAAAGGCGAGGCGCTTTCAAAAAACGTGAAGCCTGCCGCGATAGTTGCAATCAGAAGTTTGCAGGATTTGCATTCGCCCCACAGACCAGCACGGCGACGCGTTCACCCGCTGCCGGCGTGTAGCGGCCGGACAGGATCGCGGCGAAGGCCGCCGCACCGCCCGGCTCGGAAATGATGCGCACCCGGTTCCACAGCGCCTTCTGCGCGGCGATGATGTCGTCGTCGCTGACCAGGATGGAGCGTTCGACGAAGGCTTCGGCAATCGGGAACATCATTTCGCCGACGCGCTTTGGCGCCAGCGAATCGGCGGCGATGCCTTCCGCCGGCGCGTCGACGGGATGGCCGGCCTCGAAGGCGCGATGAAGCGTTGGCGCGCCCTCGGGCTCGATGGCGATGATGCGGATGCGGCCGGCATACCAGGCAGCAATGCCGCCGATCAGGCCGCCACCGCCGACGGCGACCAGCAGCGTGTCGATCTCAGGCAAATCGTTCTCGATCTCGAGCCCGAGCGTGCCCTGGCCGATCAGCGTTTCCTCCTGGTTGAAGGCGTGGATCTGCAGGGCGCCGGTTTCCTCGGCGAAACGTTCGCTGGCGGCCAGCGCCTCGGCATAGCGGGCACCGCCGACGACGAGGTCGGCGCCATAGAAGCGAATACGGTCCAGCTTGGCCTGCGGGCTGACTTCGGGGACGAAGATGGTCGCCTTGTGGCCGAGCCGCATGGCGGCATAAGCGACGGCCGCGCCATGGTTGCCGCCCGATGCGGCGACGACGCCGGCTTTGGGGACCGGCCGTTCGAGCAGGTTTGTGAAGGCGCCGCGCGCCTTGAACGAGCCGGAATGCTGCAGGCATTCGAGCTTGAGGTCGACCGCCAGCGGCGGCCGGTCGAAGTCGGCCATGTCGACGCGCAGCACCGGTGTGTGCCTGATATAGGGGCGGATGCGCGGTTCCATCGCGGCAATGCGTTCGCGTGTGACGGTGTTGCCCTGCGCCATGACTTGTTCCTCGTATAAAAAATCCCGGCTATGCCAGCCAGTCGGGTATCGAATCCAGCCCGATCAGATCGTCATAGGTCAGCCGCGGACGCACGACGTGGAAACGGTCGCCGTCGACCAGCACTTCCGGCACCAGCAGGCGGGTGTTGTAGGTGCCGGCCTGCACGGCGCCGTAGGCGCCGGCCGTGGAAACGGCAACGAGATCGCCGGCCTTCAGCCTCGGCAGATCGCGGTCGAGGCCGAGATAATCGCCGGTCTCGCAGACCTGGCCGACCACGTCGACCATCATGCGCGGCGTGTCGGCCGGCGGCTGCACGACCGGCTTGATGTCGTGGAAGGCATCGTAGAGCGTCGGCCGGATCAGATCGTTCATGGCGGCGTCGACGACGAGGAAATTCTTGGCGTCGCCTTCCTTCACGAAGATCACTTCCGAGACGAGGATGCCGGCATTGCCTACGATCAGCCGGCCCGGCTCGAACATCACCTTCAGCCCGAGCTTGGTGACATGCTTCCTGACGACCTGGGCATAGGCGTCGGGCAAAGGCGGCGGGTTGTTGTCGACGCGATAGGGAATGCCCAGCCCGCCGCCGAGATCGACATGATCGATGGCATGGCCATCGGCGCGCAGCGCGCCGACCAGATCGACCAGCAGGGCGAAAGCGTCGTCGAAGGGCTGCAACTCGGTGATCTGGCTGCCGATATGGGTGTCGATGCCGGTGACCTTGATGCCCGGAAGCGTTGCCGCGCGGGCATAGACCTGCCGCGCCCGCTGCCAGGCAATGCCGAACTTGTTCTCGGCCTTGCCGGTGGAGATCTTCTTGTGGGTCTTGGCGTCGACATCGGGATTGATGCGCAGCGAGATCGGCGCCACTTTGCCGAGTGCCGTGGCACGGGCCGAGAGCAGTTCGAGTTCGGGCTCGGATTCGACGTTGAAGCAAAGGATGCCGGCTTCGAGCGCAAAGTCCATTTCACGCGCGGTCTTGCCGACGCCCGAGAACAGGATCTTGCTGGGCGGCACGCCGGCGGCGAGCGCCCGGCGCAATTCGCCTTCCGAGACCACGTCGGCGCCGGCGCCGAGCTTGGCCAAGGTCCGCAGCACGGCCTGGTTGGAATTGGCCTTCATGGCGTAGCAGACCAGCGTGTCCAGCCCGGCAAAGGCCTGGGCGAACACCCGGTAGTGTCTGGTCAAGGTGGCGGTGGAGTAGCAGTAGAACGGCGTGCCGACCTGGACGGCGATATCAGGGATTGCCACGTCCTCGGCATGGAGCACGCCGTCGCGGTAGTCGAAATGGTTCACGAGAGTGGTTCCGGAAGTTGGAGCACGATGAGATCGGGTTTAGAAGCCCGGTCTGATCGGTTCTAGATCAGCGGGTCGAGGATGAACTTCTTGTCCTTGACCGGTTTTTCCGGCTCCGGCGGCAGGGGCTGTTTGGCCTTCTCGGCATCCTTGCGCGCCTGTTCGGCAGCTTCATAGGGCGTGTCGAGACCGGCCTTGCGGCCGCAGGCGGTCACGGCGGCCATCGCCACCAGCAGCGTCAGCGTCACCAAAATCCTGCTTCCGGTCATCGATCCATCCGTCCGAAACGTTTTGTCAGCCGCCGCTTTTAGCCGAGTTCTCGGCGTATTGCACCCCGGATATATTGCTGTCGCAATATCGGGGCATCAGCCTTTCGCCAGTCGCTTTTTCCAATAGCGAATCTGCTTCCTCACTTCCGACGGAGCGGTGCCGCCGAAACTGATGCGGCTCTTGACCGAGTTCTGCACCGCCAGCACCGAGAAAATATCCGATGTGATGCCGGGGTTGATCGACTGCAGGTCCTCCAGCGAAAGCTTCTCCAGGCTCACCTTCTTCTCCTCGGCCAGCGCCACGGCGCGGCCGGTGACATGATGCGCCTCGCGGAACGGCAGGCCGAGCGTGCGCACCAGCCAGTCGGCGAGGTCGGTCGCCGTCGCGTGGCCGGAGCCGGCGGCCTTCTTCATCGCGGCCGCGTTGACCGTCATGTCGGAGACCATGCCGGTCATCGCCGCCAGCATCAGATCGAGTGTCTCGGCGGCATCGAACACCGATTCCTTGTCTTCCTGCATGTCCTTGCCATAGGTCAAAGGCATGCCCTTCATCACCGTCAGCAGGCCGACCAGATGGCCGGTGACGCGGCCGGTCTTGCCGCGTACCAGTTCGGCGGCGTCGGGGTTCTTCTTCTGCGGCATGATCGAGGAGCCGGTGGAAAAACTATCCGAGAGCCTAATGAAGCCGAACTGCGGCGTCGACCAGATGATGATCTCTTCCGCCAGCCGCGACAGATGCGTGGCGCAGATCGCCGCCATGCCGAGGAACTCCAGCGCGAAATCGCGATCGGAAACGCTGTCCAGCGAATTGCGCATCGGCTCGCGGAAGCCGAGCGCTTTTGCCGTCTGGTGGCGGTCGATCGGGAAGCTGGTGCCGGCAAGGGCTGCCGCACCCAGCGGGCTCTCGTCCATCCTCTCGATCGCGTCGCGCACGCGCGACAGGTCGCGCGAAAACATCTCGACATAAGCCATGCAGTGATGGCCGAAAGTCACCGGCTGCGCCGCCTGCATATGGGTAAAGCCCGGCATCACGGTCGCCGCATGCTCCTCGGCCCGTTCCAGCAGCGCCGTGATCAGGCCCTTCAGCGCCTCGGCGACACGAAAGCATTCGTCCTTCACCCAGAGCCTCAGATCCACCGCCACCTGGTCGTTGCGCGAACGCGCGGTGTGCAGGCGGCCGGCGGCCGGGCCGATCAGCTCGGCGAGGCGGGATTCGACATTCATGTGGATGTCTTCGAGCTTGGTCGAAAACTCGAAGTTGCCGGCCTCGATCTCTTTCAGGATCGTGTTCAGGCCGTGAGCGATTTTTTCTTGATCGGCCGCCGAAATAATGCCCGTTTGCGCCAGCATCTCGCTATGGGCGATCGAGCCGCGGATGTCCTGCGCGTAGAGTTTGCGGTCGAACGAGATCGACGCGTTGATCGCTTCCATGATCGCGGCCGGACCCGAGGCAAATCGTCCGCCCCACATCTGGTTGCTGGTCTTCTTGTCGCTCATCGCTATAAAACCCGTGCTTCGGAGCAGTTTTGAGAACATGGCAGACGGAAACAGATTTTTCCCGGCCCCGCGCCTGATCCTCGCCGCCCTGGTGGCGGGAGCGCTGGCCGGCGCGGTCGCGGTATATGTCAGCGAGAGCCGGTCTGGCAACAATGCACCGGCGCAAGTGGCGGTCGGCGACAGCAAGGACGACGTCGCCTGCGCCGCCAAGAGCGACCGCGCCAAGAAGGTCGCCGCCGCGGCCACGGGCGAAGTCGCCGCCCTGTTGCCCGCCGATCCGCCGCAATCCATGAAGAGCCTTGCCTTCAACGGCCCGGACGGCAAGCCGATGACGATCGCCGACCATGCCGGCAAGACGGTGCTGCTCAATCTCTGGGCGACATGGTGCGCGCCGTGCCGTGCCGAAATGCCGGCGCTCGATGCGCTGCAGAAGGAAAAGGGCAGCGACGCCTTTCAGGTCGTCGCCGTCAATGTCGATACCGGCGACGATGTGAAGCCGAAGAAATTTCTCAAGGACACAGGCGTCGAGACGCTCGGCTACTACCGGGATTCGACGGTGGCGCTGTTCAACGACCTCAAGGCACGCGGCCTGGCGTTTGGCCTTCCCGTCACCATGCTGATCGACGGCGAAGGTTGCCTGATCGCGCATATGAACGGCCCGGCCGAATGGTCGAGCCCCGACGCCAGGCGGCTGGTCGAGACGGCACTCGGATCGTGAGCGATCAGGCCGAGCGCACGCTTGGCTTGAGCAATACGAGGCCACTATCCCTGTGTTTGGCGGCGCGCACCGGAGCGCGCTTGCCCATGCCGGTCAGGTCGTCGAACGCCTCGATCGGCGCCGGCTTGCCGAGATAGTAGCCCTGGCCGATCTCGCAGGCTTCGGCGTCCAGGAACTTCAGCTCGCCAAGCGTCTCGACACCTTCGGCAAGAACTGGCAGGCCAAGGCCGCGTCCCAGCCCCAGCACGGCGCGCACGATCGCCGCGACCTGGCCGTTGGTGTCGACCGCCTTGATGAAGGAGGAGTCGATCTTGATCTTGTCGAAGGGGAAGGCGCGCAGGTTCGAGAGAGAGGAATAGCCGGTTCCGAAATCGTCCATGGCGACGCGCACGCCAAGCGCCTTGACCTGCCGCAGGCTTGCCAGCGCACGCGGCATGTCCTTTACCAGCGCGGTTTCGGTGATCTCGAGTTCCAGCCTTGTCGCGGCAAGACCTGTCTTCAGCAGGGTCTCGTGTACCTTGCGGCTGAAATTGGGATTGTGAAGTTGTACCGCGGAGACGTTGACGGCGATCGTCAGCGGATTTTCCCAGCGGGCGGCTTCCGCGCAGGCCGCGTCGAGCACCCAGTCGCCAATCTGCCCAATGGCGCCGCTGTCTTCGGCCACCGGGATGAATATTGCGGGGGAAACGTCGCCGCGTTCGGGATGGCGCCAGCGGATCAGGGCTTCGAAGCCAAGCATCTTGCCGCTGCTGATCTCCTTCTGCGGCTGGTAGACGAGGTAGAATTCACCACGCACGACGGCCTGGCGCAATTCGTGTTCCATCACGCGCTTGTCGCGGGCCTCGGCGCCCATCGACGCCTCGAAATAGCGGAAAGTGTCCCTGCCTTCGGTCTTGGCGCGGTAGAGTGCCGTATCGGCATGGCTGATCAGGCTGGTCTGGTCTTCGGCATCGAGCGGATAGATCGCGATGCCGATGCTGGCCGAGACCAGGCCGCCGCCGACCGCGGCCCGGTTTTCGTCGCGCATCGCGGCGAGCAGTGAGCCTGCGATGCGGCCCGCCGCCTGCGGGTCGGGCAGGTTGGGAGCGATGATGGCGAATTCGTCGCCGCCGAGGCGGGCAAGCATCTGTCCGTAGCGCAGAACGCCGGCTGCGCAGTTTGCCACCTTCTGCAGCATCGCATCGCCGGCGCCGTGCCCGTAGAGGTCGTTCACCTCCTTGAAGCGGTCGAGGTCGAACAGCAGAAGCGCAAGATGCCGGCCTTTGACGCCCTTGTCGGCACTGGTGGCCCGTTTCATGGATGCGATTTCCAGATCGAGACGGCTGGAAAAGGACCGGCGGTTGGCGAGTCCCGTCAGCGGGTCGAAATGAGCGAGGCGAAGGATCTCCTGCTCCGCCTTCTTGCGTTCACGGATGTCGCGAACGGCGATGACGTTGTGGGGCTTGCCGCAATAGTCGATGCTTCGGGCGATCAGTTCGACGGGAATTCGCGTCCCATCGCGGTTCCGCAACTCCGCCTCCCACGGCTGGCCCTCCAGGCTGGCCGCGTCGCTTGCAGCGTGTTCGTCAAAGAGCTCGCCCAGTTCCATGCCATTCAGCGCTGCTGCCAGCGTGCCGGTCAGCTTGCCCATGCTGTCATTGGCACTGACGATGCGGTTGCCGTCGCAGACGATCAGGCCCTCCACGGCGGCATTGGCCAGGCCGTGCATGCGGTCGACCTCGAGCTTCTGGCGACGGAAGCGCAGATCGATCCAAAGCGCCGATGCCGACAGCACCAGGATCACCAGCGTGGCGGCCGCTGCCGCGAAAGCCTGCGAGGTCGGCTCGATCGTGTATTCGGATATGACGATCGAGGAATCGGGAAAGATCGAGACGGCACCCATGCCGATGAAATGCAAGGTGCAGATCGCCAGCGTCAAAAGCACCGCGCCGACGGATGTGGCTACCAGGGAGGGGCGGCGCAGCACGACATGCAGCGCGAGCGCCGCTAGCGTTACACCGGCCAGCAGGGAAACGGCGACAAGCAACAGGTTCCATTCGACCCGGCCCTCGACCTCGAATGCCGCCATGCCGATATAGTGCATGGCCGCGATACCGCCGCCCAGAACGGCGCCGCCGACGAGATGATACTCGAACTCGTCGCGCAAGGTGGCGATCCACATGCCGGCCGCCGTCAGCGCGACCGAGCCAGCGAGCGAAAGTACGGAGAGCCACGGATCGTAGGCACTGGGTATCCCCGGCGTGAACGCAAGCATGGCGATGAAATGCGTTGCCCAGATGCCGAAGCCGGTCGAGGTGGCCGCAATCATCAGCCAGGCAAGTCGGTTCCGGTCCGTCGAGCGGCTGATGTGATGAAGCAGGCTGACAGCAGAGAAACAAGAAATTCCGCAGATCAGCGCGGCCAGTGCGACCAGTCTCAGATCGTGCTGGTTCACGATACAATTGTAGACCGTCAACATCCTATTTCCCCAAAGCTCATTGGAAATAAAAACGAAATATAACTGATTACTGCTTGGCTGTTGAAGGATCGATAAGGTTTCCTGCAACCAGAGCGTGCCGCCCCGGCGCACGCCCGTCAGTTGCTGCACAGCATTTCATCGTCCCTTTAGCCGGATAATCATGGTCTTTACGTCCTCGACAGTCGCCCTAGCTACCTCAGACGCCGGTGTGCAGTTTTGATGCCGGCCAAGCCGCCGAGGGAGAGGAGCGAGCAGCTGTGCAAAGGCCGGAGAGCCACAACAGAACTGTCACATACCTTCTCTAAGAGAGCCGGCAAGGACTTGCGCAAGACCCTTGTCACCAGCCACTCAAGAGGGAAAAACCATGACTATGATCAAGCGGGGCTTTGCTGCCCTTGCCGCTGGTGCGCTCAGCACCGCGCTGGCGATGCCTGCCTCTGCGGAACCGGTAAAATTCGATTTCTGGTTCGGCCTTTCGGGCGATCTCGCCCGTGTCGTCGATACGATGTGCAAGAACTTCAATGCCTCGCAGGCGGACTATGAAGTCGTCTGCACCAGCCAGGGCAATTACGACGCCACGCTGCAGAACACCATCGCGGCCTTCCGTGCAGGCAAGCAGCCGACCGTCGTCCAGGTCTATGATGTCGGCACCGCCACGATGATGCTGTCGGGCGCCTACAAGCCCGCCGACAAACTGATGGAAGAAAACGGCTACAAGATCGACTACGCCGACTATTTCCCCGGCATCGCGCGCTACTACGCGACGTCGAAGGGCGAGATGCTTTCCTTCCCGTTCAATTCCTCGACCCCGCTGATGTACTGGAACAAGGACGCCTTCGCCAAGATCGGCAAGACCGAGGCGCCGAAGACCTGGGAAGATGTCGGCGCCGACCTCAAGGCGATGAAAGATGCCGGCTATGAATGCCCGATGGCCATCAACATCTCGGCCAACGAAAGCTGGCAGCTGATGGAGCAGTTCTCGGCGCTCCACAACCAGCCGATCGCGACCAAGAACAATGGCTATGACGGCCTCGACGCACGTCTGGAAGTCAACAAGACCAAGTTCGTCCAGTACGTCACCGATCTCAAGAAGTGGTATGATGCCGGTCTGATCAAGATCAAGTCCAAAGACCTCGGCCAGGACATGGTCCAAGCCTTCGCCTCGGGCACCTGCCAGGTCATCCTGACCTCGGTCGGCGACCACGGCACGGTCGGCAGGACCCAGAAGGAAGGCATGAACTGGGATGTCGCGGAACTGCCGGTCTATGCCGGCACGGAGCGCAAGAATTCGCTGGTTGGCGGCGCTTCGCTGTGGGTGCTTTCCGGCAAGTCGGATGCCGAATACAAGGGCGCGGCTGCCTTCTTGAACTTCATCCACGATCCCAAGACCGCCTTGTTCTGGTCGACCAACACCGGCTACATCCCGGTGACGAAGTCGGGCTTCGATTACCTGAAAGCCCAGGGCTTCTACGACAAGGCACCCTACAAGGGTCGCGAAGTCGCCATCGCCAGCCTGACCGCGTCCGAGCCGACCGAAATCACCCGCGGCATCCGGCTGGGCAACTTCACCCAGATCCGCGCCGAGTTCGGCACGCAGATGCAGGCGATCTTCGCCAACAAGGTCAGCGTCCAGGAAGGCCTCGACACGCTGGTCAAGAATGGCGACGCCATCCTCGACCGCTTCCAGCAGACCTATCCGGGCAAGACCCTGCCCTGATCGCTGGGAATTTTCAGGCCGTCCGTCGACTCCTGTGCTTCGAGTCGACGGGCGGTTGTTTCGCGTATTTAATGCAAACGTGACAGGCCGCTCAGCGGCATCGGCGGACCGATGGAAAAACGCGTCACTTTCAGCAGCTGGACGATCGGCATCCTTTTCGCGGTGCCGCAGCTGCTCCTGATCTTCACGTTCTTCTACTGGCCGGCCGGCCAGGCGGTGTACTGGTCGCTGACGCTGCAGCAGCCCTGGGGTGGCGGCAACATCTGGGTCGGGCTCGACAACTTCCGCTCGATCCTGGCCAACGCCGATTACTGGAACTCGATCACCGCCAGCCTTGTCTTTGCCGGGATCAGCACCGGTTTGGCGATGTTCATTGCGCTGGTGCTCGCCGCATTGACCGACCGGCAGCTTGCCGGCTCGCGTCTCTACCGGGTCGTGCTGATCTGGCCCTATGGCATCGCCGCACCGGCGCTGGCGCTGGCGTTCCGCTTTATCCTGGCGCCGGAGGCAGGGTTCCTTTCCGTCATCAACCGGATGTGGCCGGGGATCTGGGATCCGGGTCTCGATGGCGCGGATGCCATGGCGTCGATCATCGTCGCCTTCTCGTGGAAATATGTCGGCTACAACTTCATTTTCTTCCTGGCCGCGTTCCAGGCCATCCCGCGTTCACTGATCGAAGCGGCGGCGATGGACGGCTCCGGTGTCATCAGGCGTTTCTGGGACATCCAGTTCCCGCTGATCACGCCGACGATCTTCTTCCTTTTGGTCATCAACATCACCGAGAGTTTTCAGGATTCCTTCGGCATCGTCGACATCATGACATCAGGCGGCCCGGCGAATGCGACCAATCTGATGGTCTACAAGATCTATTCCGACGGCTTCAAAGGTTTGGATTATTCGGGCGCCGCCGCGCAGAGCATCATCCTGATGCTGCTCATCATCGTGCTCACCATCTTCCAGTTCCGCTTCATCGAGCGGCGCGTGCACTACGGGTGAGGATGACATGGTAGAGCGCACCCCATTCCTCAATTTCTTCACGCATCTGATCCTGTTCGTCGGTTTTGTCTTCTGCGTCGCGCCGTTCGTGGTCGTCGCCATCGCCGCGTCGCACAACCTGCGGGATGTCAACGATGTGCCGATGTCGCTGCTGCCGGGCAGCGACTTCTGGGTCAACATCAAGACGGCATGGGTCACGGCGGACCTCGGCCCCAAGCTGCTCAACAGCTTTATCGTCGCCGGCGGCGTGGCGGCGGGCAAAGTGATCATTTCGGCGCTCACCGCCTTCTCGATCGTCTATTTCCGCTTTCCCGGCCGGATGTTCATCTTCTGGCTGGTTTTCATCACGCTGATGCTACCGCTGGAAGTGCGCATCGTGCCGACCTACGCGGTCGTCGCCAACGTGCTGTCGCCCTATCAGACCATCCTCGACTTGACGGGCTTGAGCTGGCTGATCGAGAAGGTGTCGGGCGTGCAGGTCTCGCTCAGCCTCGGGCTGCTCAATTCCTACCCCGGACTTATCCTGCCGTTGGTCGCCACGGCCACCGGCACGTTCCTGTACCGGCAGTTCTTCCTCACCGTGCCGGATGAACTGACCGAGGCGGCGCGCATGGACGGTGCGGGACCACTGCGTTTCTTCATCGATGTGCTTTTGCCGCTGTCGCGCAACAATATGGCGGCGCTCGGCACCATCATGTTCCTGTGGGCGTGGAACCAGTATCTGTGGCCACTGCTCATCACCACCGACCAGTCGCATGCGACGGCGGTGACCGAACTGAAGCAGCTGATCCCCAATGTCGGCGGTGCTCCGGAATGGCATATCGCCATGGCCGGAACGCTGATCGTCATGCTGCCGCCGCTGCTTGTCGTGGTGCTCATGCAACGCTGGATCGTGCGTGGCCTGATCGCCACCGAGAAATAACAGGAGACAAAAAATGGCCTCCATCACCATTCGCGGCGTCAAGAAGAATTACGCCAAGACGCAGGTCGTGCACGGTGTCGACCTCGACTTCGCCTCGGGGGAATTCGTCGTCATCCTGGGACCGTCCGGCTGCGGCAAGTCCACGCTGCTCAGAATGATCGCCGGGCTGGAAGACATTTCCGGCGGCACAATCGTGATCGACGGCACCGTCGTCAACAAACTGGAACCGCGCGAGCGCGGCTGCGCGATGGTGTTCCAGAACTACGCGCTTTATCCGCATATGAGCGTGGCGCAGAACATAGGCTATTCGCTCAAGGTCGCCGGTGTTCCCGCTGCTGAACGCACACAGCGTATCCAGGCGGTGGCGCGCACGCTGGAGCTCGAACATCTGCTCGACCGCAAGCCGATGGCGCTTTCCGGTGGCCAGCGGCAACGCGTCGCCATGGGCCGCGCCATGATCCGCGAGCCGAAAGTGTTCCTGTTCGACGAACCACTGTCCAATCTCGACGCCAAGCTGCGTGTCCAGATGCGCTCGGAAATCCGCAAGCTGCATCGCCGGCTGAACGCCACCTCCGTCTTCGTCACCCACGACCAGGTCGAGGCGATGACGCTGGCTGATCGGCTGGTGATCATGAACGGCGGAAAGGTCGAGCAGGTTGGTACGCCAGGTGAGATCTACACCCGCCCGGCCAGCCGCTTCGTCGCCACCTTCGTCGGAGCGCCGGCGATGAACATTCTCGAAGGTACTGCCGAACTCGACGGGCTGTCGCTGCTCGGCGGCAGCCGGCGGCTGGCGATGACACGCGCCGGTCTGCCGGTCGGCACGAAGGTCGCAATGGGCATCCGACCGGAAGCCGTGCGGCTGGTGGCGCCTGGCACAGCGGGCGCGCTCAATGCCACCGTCGACCTGGTCGAGGAACTGGGCGCGGGGCGGGTCATCTATGTCGATCTCGATGGCGCGCCGTTTTCGGTGATGACGTCGGAGGCTATCCACCCCGAGCCCGGCAGCCCGGTCGGCCTGAAGTTTTCGCCTGAGGACATGCATTTCTTCTCGTCGGAGACGGGAAGCCGCCTCGATGTCTTCAAGGCGTCCGTCCCCGAGCCGGCGCTCTGATTGTCGAAACGCCTTCGCGCCGCTTAGGCGAACACATGCGCCTTTCCCGACACGGTGAGCCGCACGATCTCGCCGACCGCCGGCGCGTCCATCCCGGATTTGCGCAGTATCAGCGGCGTGTTGCCGATCGCGGCGGCATCCGGCGGATCGGAATTGTTCAGGAGCCGCACCGCAATCGTGCATGTCGAGCCGGCGAATTCCGATTCCGTCACCTCACCGAACAGCATGTCAGTGGTACCCGACATGCCTTCGCGCGATGTTCTCTTCAGGGCGATCTGCTCCGGCCGCAGCATGATGCGGGCGATATCGCGGCTCTCATTGGTGTCGACGGCGATGCGGCCGAGCGGCGAGTTGGCGAAGCCGCCCGCTATCTTCGCCGGCAGGATGATGGCGTCGCCGAGGAACTCAGCGATCATCCTGTCCTTCGGCTTGAGGTAGAGATCGCGCGGGGTGCCGACCTGCGAGAACTTGCCGTCGCGCATCACCGCCACCTGGGCGGCGAAGGACAGCGCCTCGGCCTGGTCGTGCGTCACCAGGATGGTGGTGATGCCGGCAGCCTCCAGCAGTTCGGCCACCGCCTTGCGCATCGAGGCGCGCAGACCGGTGTCCAAGGCCGAGAACGGCTCGTCGAGCAGCATCAGCCTTGGCTTCATCGCCATGGCGCGGGCGAGGGCCACGCGCTGCTGCTGACCGCCGGAGAGTTCGTGCGGGCGGCGCTTGAGGATTGCCTTGTCCAGCCCGACGATATAGGCGAGTTCGACGATGCGCTCGGCGCGCTTGTCCTCGCCCCGGCCCATGCCGAAACCGATATTGTCCGATATGGTCAGATGCGGGAACAAGGCGCCATCCTGCGCCACCACGCCGATGCCGCGGCGATGTGCCGGGACAGCGGCGCCGCCATTGGCCAGCACCTCGCCGTCGAGCACGATGCGGCCCTGGTCCGGGGCCTCGAAGCCAGCGATCAGCCGCAGCAAGGTGGTCTTGCCGCAACCCGAGGGTCCGACGATCGCGGTCCGGCTGCCGCTGGCGACATTGAGGTCGACGCCGGCAAGGGCTGCGACCGGGCCGTAATGCTTGTGAAGGCCGCTGATTTCGAGAAAGCTCATCGTCCGGCCATCCGTTTCGACTGGACATAGAGCAGCCAGGTCAGGGGCAGCGACATCGCCACCATGATGAAGGCGTAAGGGGCGGCCGAGGCGTAGTCGATCTCGCCGCTGTAGGACCAGAACGCCATCGCCAGTGTGCGGGTGCCGTTCGGTGCCAGCATCTGGGTCGCGGTCAGCTCGTTCATGATGCCAAGCGCCACAAGCGCCATGCCGGCCGCCGCACCGGGTGCCGAAAGGCGGATGGTCGTCGACCATAGCGCGTTGAGCGGACGCCGGCCGAGGCTGGACGCGGCGCGCTCGAGCTCGACCGGGGCCTGGGCGATCGAGGCGCGCAGGCTGACCAGGGCACGCGGCAGGAACATGAGGGCATAGGCGACCAGGATGGTGAACAGCGTCTGATAGAGCGGCAGGGCGATACGCACTGTGATGGTGACCAGCGCCAGCGCGATGACGACACCCGGTAGCGAGCCGACGATGTAGTTGCAACCCTCCAGCAGGCGCTGCAACGGCCCGGGCGCGCGGATCGAGATCCAAGCCATCGGCATGGCGGCGACGGTGGCAAGCAAGGCCCCGGCAAGTGCCAGGAACAGTGTCTGGCCGAGCGCCAGGCCGATCTCGTCGAGACGCCAGACATCGGCGCCGCCGGCGACGAGCCAGCGGCCGATGGTGACGAACGGTACGCCAAGCGCCAGCAGCGTGGTGACGACAACCATAAGCAGGCTCGGTATGGTGGCGCGCCCGAGGCGTGTGCGTTGCTGGTAGCGGGCCGCGCCGGAGCCGACACGGGCATAACGCTCCTCGCCGCGCACCAGCACTTCGAGGCCCAGAAGCACGAAGCAGCAGGTCACCAGCACGCCGGCCAGCATGTTGGCGGCCGGTCCGTTGAAGGTCGACTGGAACTGGTCGACGATCGCCGTGGTGAAGGTGTCGAAGCGGATGAAGACATAGAGGCCGTATTCTGCCAGCAAATGCAGTCCGACCAGCAACGAGCCGCCGCAAATGGCGAGCCTGAGCTGCGGCACCACGACGCGCCAGAAGACGCGCCAGGGTCCAAGGCCAAGGGCTGCTGCGGCATCCTCCAGGGCCGGATCGAGACGGCGCAGCGCCGCCGATATGGGCAGATAGAGGAAGGGGAAATAGGCGATCACCGACACCAGCACGCCGGCCCACAGGCCGTGCAGCCCGGGCACCATGGTGATCCAGGCATAGGAGTGGACGAAAGCGGGAATGGCGAGCGGCGCCACGCACAGCCAGGCCCACAGCCTGGCGCCGGGCAGATCGCTGCGCTCGGTCAGCCAGGCCAGCGCGACAGACAGAACGATGGCGATCGGCACGGCCAGCAGCACCAGCAGCGTGGTGTTGACCAGCAGTTCGCCGACGCGCGGCCGGAAGACCAGCGCCGAAACCGTCTCCCAGCCTGTCTGCACCGCGATCCAGATGATGAAGACCAGCGGCACAAGGGCGAGCAGCGAGACGAAGATGGCGGCGGTGACAAGCCAGGATGCTGCCCGCCGCTGCGGCCTTCGACGCATCTTCATCGGCAGCTCCGAGCGCGCGAGATCGAGCGTGGGCTGCATCAGCTCGGACGCCCCACGGCTGCGGCGGGGTGCCGGCAATCAAGGGACCGCGGTCGGCGGTCAGGAACGCAGCGTGTCGTCATCGACGAAGGCCATCTCGAAAATAAAACGCTCCCGCGGAAGGGCAAGGTCCCGCGGGAGCACGGTCTGACGTCCTTATCAGGACGAACGGCAACTAAAGCAAGCCGGCTGCCGTCATCAGGTCGGTGACCTTCTTGGAGTTCAGCGTCGTGGCGTCGACCTTCGGCGCCTGCAGATCAACCAGCGGCACCAGCTTCGGATTGGACCCGGCATCCTTGCCGACCGCGTATTCGAAGGAGGTTCCGTTCTTCAGCACATCCTGGCCGCCCTTGCCGGTCACCCACTTCAGGAAGGCCTGGGCTTCCTTCGGATGCTTGCTCGAGGCCAGCACGCCGCCACCGGAGACCGAGACGAAAGCGCCCGGATCCTGGTTCTTGAAATAATGCAGCGCGACATTCTTGCTGTTCTCGCCGGTCTTGGCCTGATCGCCGAAGTAGTAATAGTGGTAGATCACCCCGCCTTCGATCTCGCCGGCATTGACCGCCTTCATCACCGTGCTGTTGCCCTTGTAGGCGGTGAAGTTCTCCTTCATCGCCTTCAGCCAGTCCGCCGTGGCGGCCTCACCTTTGAGCTGCAGCAGCGCGCTGACGATGGCCTGGAAATCGGCGCCCGACGGCGAAGCGGCCCAGCGGCCCTTCCAGCTCGGGTCGGCAAGGTCGAGCAGCGACTTGGGCAACTGGTCGGCCTTGAGCTTGGTCGTGTTGTAGGCAAAGACGGTGCTTCGCGCGGCCACACCCACCCATTTGCCGCTGGCTGCCTGATAGTCCTGCGGCACCTGAGCCAGCGTGTCTGCATCGACCGGTGCGAACAGGCCGGCGCTCTCGACCAGCACCATGGCGGGTGAATTCTCCGTCAGGAACACGTCGGCGGGCGAGGCGGCCCCTTCGGCTACGATCTGGTTGGAGAAGTCGCTGTCGCCGCCATTGCGCAGTGTGACCTTGATGCCGGTTTCCTTGGTGAACCCTTCGGCCCATTCCTTGGCCAGGCTTTCATGCTGGGCGTTATAGACGATGATGCCGGCATCCTCGGCCATCGCCGGACCGGCGGCCAGGCTGATTGCAAGTGCGGCGGCACCGGCAAGGGCGGAAAGGGTGAATTTCATGGCGTCATCCTCGATGTCGTTGGTCTTTGCACGCTGCACCTATCGATACCTGACAGGCATAGTCAACATTGATGGCTGCTTCAATCGGTCGCTGAGGCGCAAAGCTCGACGCAAAGCGGACAATTCCATGTGATGGCGGTATGGATTGACGGTTTCTCGCGAGGCGTGATCGCAAGGCCTCTAAGGTGACCCGGTATGCGGCTGTGCCTTCAGGACCCGCAAACTTTCGTGATTTGCCCGTAGTTTGGCTTGGACATTATTTCGCCGGCCACGTAACAAATCAGTGCCGAGGCACGAAAATCGGGGAGTGAACTCTTGTGAGCGGCAAGGACGAGGCCGAGCTTTCCCGGCTGATGCGGGCCGCGATCGCGGGAGATGAAAAGGCCTATGCCGACTTTCTGCACCGGATTGCCGCGCTCGTGCGCGGCTTTGTCCGGCGCAAGATCGTACAGGGCGGGGTCGATCCCGAGGATGTCGTGCAGGAAACCTTGCTGGCCATTCATGTGAAACGGCATACTTGGCGCCAGGACGCGCCGGTGCTGCCGTGGATCTATGCGATCGCCCGCTTCAAGCTGATCGACGCGTTCCGGCGGCGCGGTCGGCGCATCGAGATCGATGTCGACGATATCGCGGAGACCTTCGCCGAGCCGGAGACCGAAACCGTCAGCGAGCGCGACATCAATCGAGCCTTGGACGGGCTGCCGCCGGCGCAGCGTTCCGTGGTTTCGGCGGTATCCGTGGAAGGCCGCTCGATCGGCGAGACGGCAGCGAAGTTCGGCATCAGCGAGACGGCGGTGCGTGTGTCGCTGCATCGCGGACTTGCCGCCATAGCCAAGCGATTTGGGCAGGGGCGATTCGGGCGGGAATGACATGAGGACCGAGGATCTCATCAAGGCGCTCGACGCCGATGCAGGCAGCAAGGCGATGCCATTGCGCTCGGCCTGGTGGCTGGCTGCCGGTGCGGCCATTGTCATCGCGGCAGTCGTCTTCCTGCTGACGATCGGCCCGCGCCCCGACTTCATGGTGGCCGCGCACACGATGCGCTTCCTGTCGAAATTCGTTTTCACCATCGTGCTGGCCATCAGCGCCTTCGCCCTTATCCGCGCTTTGTCGACGCCAGGTGCCCCGACACGTCTGGCGATGGCGGGGATGCTTGCCGCGCCTCTGCTGGTGGCCGTGGCGGTGGTCCTGGAACTCTTCATGGTGCCGGAGGCGTTGTGGGGCACGCGCATGGTCGGCTCCAACATGATGATCTGCATGGGCTTCATCCCGCTGATCGGCATCGGCCCGCTGGCCATCTTCCTGTGGATGCTGCGCTATGGCGCGCCGACGCGGCCGGTGTTGGCCGGCGCGGTGGCGGGGCTGCTCGCCGGCGGCTTGGCGGCGACCTTCTATGCCGCGCATTGTTTCGACGATTCGCCGCTTTTCGTCGCCACCTGGTACACGATCGCGATTGCGGCGCTTGCCTTGCTTGGCGCGCTTGGCGGACGGTTTTTCGTGCGCTGGTAGCAGGATACCTGCGGCCACACCCCGTGCAAACCGATCCTTAATCATGCCGGCAATTGTTTGCCGGTTATTCCTGTCGCCAGTACCCCCTACGCAACCTTTCCTTAAAATCGATCCTTCAGGGTTTTAACGGGAAAAAGCGATTGCCCACGGGGGTGGCACGGATCGTGAGATTACCAGGACTCATCGGGCTCCACAGGCGAGCTTTACCGGCGTTGCTTGTCGCCGGCCTTGCCGTAGCGGCGGTCTCGGTCGTGCTGTCGAGGCTGGACCTCGGCGCCGAGGCGCTCAGATTTTGTCTTCAAGCTTCGGTCGCCGTTGCGGCCGGCGCGCTTTTCCTCACCGGTCTGTTCGTCGTTCGCATCTTCGACGACCGGCGGCAGATCGCGCAGAGCGAGCAGCGTTTCCGCCGGGCAATGCAGGATTCGGCGATCGGCATCGCCATTGTCGGACTCGACGGGCGCATTCTCGAAACCAATCCGGCCTTCGCCTCGATGCTTGGCTACAGCCGCGAGGAGATCGAGGCGCTGACCTTTTTCCAGATCACGCACCCTGACGACATGCATGTCGGGCGCGAAACCATGGAAGGCATCAAAGCGGGCACGGTCAACGCCTTCCACCTCGAGAAGCGTTACCTCAAGAAGGACGGCACACCTGTCTGGGGCCATCTCGCCGGCTCCGTCATTCGCGACGAGAAAAGCGGTCGCCCGCTCTATCTCGTCTCGCAGATCGAAGACATCGACGCGCGCAAGCAGGCCGAGGCGCGCATCGCTGAGGCCGAAACACGCTGGAATTTCGCGCTGGCGGGCGCCGGCCAGGGCGTCTGGGATCTCAATATGCGCAGGGGCGGCACGACCTACTCCTCAACGTGGGTCAAGATGCTGGGCTATGAGGACGGCGAACTCGATGGCGATCCCGACCATTGGATGACGATGATTCATCCCGACGATCGCGAGGCCGTCGCCGCGGCGGATCGCGAGCATCTCGCCGGCAAGACGGAGTTTTTCGAAGCCGAGTTCAGGATGCGCCACAAGGATGGCCGCTGGGTCTGGATCCTCGATCGCGGCAAAGCCATCGAGCGCGACGGGGACGGGCGTCTGATCAGGGCGATCGGCAGCCTGACCGACATCACCCGACGCAAGGAAGCCGAAGAGCACCTGATCTTATCGGCGGCAATGCTTGCCGACGAGAAGGAGCGGCTGAGGGTGACGCTGCAGTCGATCGGCGATGCCGTTATCTGTACCGATGCGGCGAACCGCGTCACCTTCATGAACCCGGTTGCCGAGAAGCTGACCGGCGTTTCCGGCGAGGCGGCCCTCGGCAAGACGCTCGGCCATGTCTATTGGGCGGTCGACGAGGAGACGGGTCACAGGATCGGCGTGACACGGCCGGCGCTCGGCGCGGAGGCGCCTTCCGACCAGAACAGCCGCGCGGTGTTGATCCGCCGCGACGACACACGCTGCAGCATCCGTCAGGTCGTGTCGCCGATCATGAACGAGCGCAACGAATTCTGCGGGTTGGTCATCGTCTTCCAGGACTTCACCGATGCGCGTGCCCTGCAGCGCCAGCTCGCTCACGCCGCCGCGCATGATGCGCTGACCGGCCTTGCCAATCGCTCGAGCTTCATCCGCACCATGGAGGGATTGGTCGATCAGGCGCGCAAGGACGGCACGACGGCCGTGAGCGGCCATCAGTTCATGTTCATCGACCTCGATCATTTCAAACTGGTCAACGACACCGGTGGCCACGCCGCCGGAGACGCCTTGCTGAAGCGGGTCGCCGAGGCCGTGCGCGACGTGCTTGCGCCCGAGGACATTGTCGCGCGCCTGGGCGGCGACGAATTCGCGGTCATCCTGAAGTCGGGTTCGACCGCCGGCGCCAGGATCGCGGCGCGCTCCATCATCGATGCGATAGCTGGGCTCGACTTCACTTGGGACGGCCGGCCGCACGCGATCGGTGCCAGCATCGGGCTGGCGGCGATCTGCGCCAATTGCGGTGAAGTCGATGAGATCATCGCAAAGGCCGACGCCGCCTGCTATGCGGCCAAGGCCGCCGGCCGTGGGTGCGTTTCGGTGGCGCCGGATGACAGGATCACCGACGACAGGTCAGAACCGCCCGCGCCGCTTGCCGCGGCGTCATAAGCGGACGCGTACCTCTTTTTGACGCAATTCCGGACGGAAAACCGCTTCACACTTTTCCTGGAATTGCTTTAGCGCGTCGGAACCGGGTGCTCGCCGCGATAGTCGTAGAAGCCGCGCCCAGTCTTGCGGCCGAGCCAGCCGGCCTCGACATATTTCACCAGCAGCGGGCAGGGGCGGTATTTTGAATCCGACAGGCCGTCATGCAGCACCTGCATGATCGACAGGCAGGTATCGAGGCCGATGAAATCGGCCAGCTGCAGCGGTCCCATGGGATGGTTGGCGCCAAGCCGCATGGCGGTATCGATGGCATCGACCGAGCCGACGCCCTCATAAAGCGTGTAGATCGCCTCGTTGATCATCGGCAGCAGGATGCGGTTGACGATGAAGGCCGGGAAATCCTCCGAGACCGTGATCGTCTTGTCGAGCTGCTTCACATAGGTCTTGGCCGCCTCGAAGGTCTGGTCCTCGGTGGCGATGCCGCGCACCAGTTCGACCAGCTTCATCAGCGGCACCGGGTTCATGAAATGTATGCCGATGAAGCGCTCCGGCCGGTCGGTCTGCGCGGCAAGCCGCGTGATCGAGATCGACGAGGTGTTGGTCGCCAGGATGGCTTCGGGATTGAGCTGCGGACAGAGCTGCGCGTAGATCTTGCGCTTGACCGTCTCGTCCTCGGTTGCCGCCTCGATCACCAGATCGGCGCCGGCCAGATCGGCCATCGTCGGCGCTGAGCCGATGCGCGCCATCGCCTGGTTGCGCAGCTTCTCGTCAAGCTTGCCGGAGCCCACCTGACGGGCCATGTTGCCGCTGATGGTGGCGATACCCTTCTCGATGCGGTCGGGTGAGATGTCGTAGATCAGGACCTTGAATCCTGAAAGCGCGGAGACATGGGCGATACCCCCACCCATCTGGCCCGCGCCGATGATGCCGATCGTCTCGATCTTGCTCATTACACCGATCCCGTCAAAAGGCTTTAGCAGCCTGCTTTTTGTGCGGTGCAAACTAAAAGGGCGGGGCGACTTCGTCTACCCCACCCCAGCATTTAATACGCTTTGTCAGAAAGCGTCAAAGCGCCTTCTGCAACTCCGGCAGAATGACGAAGAGATCGCCGACGAGGCCATAGTCGGCAACCTGGAAGATTGGGGCCTCCTCGTCCTTGTTGATGGCGACGATGACCTTCGAATCCTTCATGCCGGCAAGATGCTGGATGGCGCCGGAGATGCCGACCGCGATGTAGAGATCGGGGGCGACGACCTTGCCGGTCTGGCCGACCTGCCAGTCGTTGGGCGCATAGCCGGCGTCGACCGCCGCGCGCGAAGCGCCGACCGCCGCACCGAGCTTGTCGGCAACCGGCAAGATGACCTCCTGGAACTTTTCCGAGGAGCCGAGAGCACGGCCACCCGAAATGATGATCTTGGCCGAGGTCAGTTCCGGACGATCAGTGTCCGACAGCTTGTTCTCGACGAAGGTGGAGAGGCCGGGATTGGCCGCCGCCTTGACGGCCTCGACCGCGGCCGAGCCGCCCTCGGGCGCTGCCTGGAAGGAGGCGGTGCGCACCGTGATGACTTTCTTGGGGTCGGTCGACTGCACGGTCTGGATGGCGTTGCCAGCATAGATCGGGCGCTTGAAGGTATCAGGCGACACCACTTCGATGATCTCGGAGACCTGCGAGACATCGAGCAGGGCGGCGACGCGCGGTGCGATGTTCTTGCCCGACGAGGTCGCCGGGGCGATGATGGTGTCGTAAGCGCCGGCGAGCGATACGACGAGTGCCGCGGTCGGTTCGGCGAGGCGCTCGGCGAGTTCATCGGCTTCGGCGAGCAGCACCTTGGTCACGCCCTTGAGCTTGGCGGCGGCGTCGGCCGCGCCCTTGGCGCCCTTGCCGGCCACCAGCACATGCACGTCCGAGCCGATCTGCAGGGCCGCTGAAAGCGCCTTGGCGGTCTGGTCGGAAAGCGTTGCGTTGTCGTGTTCTGCGATGAGGAGAATTGCCATTTTATCTGTTCCTTCCGATCTCAGAGCACGCCGGCTTCGTTCTTGAGCTTGTCGACCAGTTCGGCGACGCTCTTGACCTTGACGCCCGCCTTGCGGCCGCTCGGCTCCTCGGTCTTGATCACTTTCAGGCGCGGCTTGACGTCGGCGCCGTAGTCGGCGGGCGATTTCTCGTCGAGCTGCTTCTTCTTGGCCTTCATGATGTTGGGCAGCGAGGCATAGCGCGGCTGGTTGAGGCGAAGGTCGGCGGTGATGATCGCCGGCATCTTCAGTTCCACCGTCTGCAGGCCGCCGTCGACTTCGCGCGTCACCTTGGCCTTGTCGCCGTCGAGGACGACCTTGGAAGCGAAGGTGCCCTGCGCCCAGCCGAGCAATGCGGCCAGCATCTGGCCGGTCTGGTTCGAGTCGTCGTCGATCGCCTGCTTGCCGAGGATGACGAGGCCGGGCTGTTCGGCGTCGACGACGCCCTTCAGCACCTTGGCGACGCCGAGCGGCTCGGTCTGCTCGTCGGTCTTGACCAGGATGGCGCGGTCGGCGCCCATGGCGAGCGCGGTGCGCAAGGTTTCCTGCGCCTGCTGCGGGCCAATCGAAACGACGATGATCTCTTCGGCCTTGCCGGCTTCCTTGAGCCGGATCGCCTCTTCGACCGCGATCTCGTCGAACGGGTTCATCGCCATCTTGACGTTGGCGAGTTCCACCGCCGAACCATCAGCCTTCACGCGAACCTTGACGTTCGCATCCACAACCCGCTTCACGGGCACAAGGATCTTCATTTGCCTGTCACCTCTTCACGCTAGTTGGGCGCGCTATAGCAGCCTGCGCCCGTTCTGAGTTGTCGAAAGCCGACATTCCTGACTGAATTCCGGCCAGACGGAATTCTGGCCGGATGGAAATTCTGGTCTTTGCCCGCCTTGGGCTCAGACGGAGACGTTTCCGTAGTTGGGGCAACCCTTGACGTCAATACGCTGGAAGCGGCTCAAATCGGTTCAGTTTGAGCCAGAAGGGTTTCCCCGGCCCCAGCGCGTCGTGGTGGCCGACGGTTCAGGCGCCGCTGATTCAGCTGCAACCGACGGCTGGTTTGATGTGGGAGCCACGGTATCCTCGTCCGCGCCGGCAAAAAGCGGCACGCCACGGCTGCGCAGGACAAGCACCAGCACGGCGCCGGCAATGATGCCGCCGATATGGCAGGCCCAGGAGATCTGGTCCTCGCCACCGGCGGCGAACATGACGATTTGGAACAGCACCCACAGGATGAGCGGGATGAAGGCCGGAATGCGCAAGGGGATGCGGGCGAAGGCCAGCACCCAGACCTTCACCCGGGGATAGAGGATCAGATAGGCGACGACCACGCCGGCGATGGCGCCCGAGGCGCCGATCAGCGGCACCTGCGAATCCCAGGCGACGAGGCCCTGGAAGGCGGCGCCGGCGATGGCGCAGAGCAGGTAGAAGATCAGGTAGCGGATGTGGCCGAGCGCATCCTCGACATTGTCGCCGAACACCCACAGGAACAGCATGTTGCCGCCGAGGTGGAAGATGTCGGCATGCAGGAAGGAGTAGGTGAGGTAGCTCAGGCCTTCGGGAATGACGACGAAGCGAGGGTCGAGTTCGGCCGTGTTATGGACGACGGACGGAATGAAGCCGAGACCGAGTACGGCGGCATTGGTGAAGTTCTCGCCACCGAGGGCGGTGGCACAATAGACCAGCGCGTTGACCACGATCAGGCCGATCGTCACATATTGCAGGCGGATGTGGCGCAGCCTGTTGGTGTCATAAAGCGGGATGAACATGCGTGCCTGGGCCCCCTCCCGCCTTTCGATCCGTTCAGCGGTTCTTGCCGGGAACCCATAGCACGTCGGCATTTCCGTTGTCATTGACCGCCCGGGCGGCGACAAACAGGAAATCCGAAACGCGGTTGATGTATTTCAGCCCGTCGCGGTTGACGTGCTCGCCCGGGTTTTGAGCCAGTGCCACCATGAGCCGCTCAGCCCGTCGCGCCACCGTGCGGGCGAGATGCAAGGCGGCCGCAGCCGGGCTGCCGCCGTTGAGCACGAAGGATTTGAGCGGCTGCAGATCCTTGTTAAGCAGGTCGATGTCCTTTTCGACTCGGTCGGTCTGCGTGGCAACGATGCGCAGCGGCTCATAGCCAAGCGGTTTGCCGTCGTGGGGCACCGCAAGATCGGCACCGAGGTCGAAAAGGTCGTTCTGGATGCGCGACAGCATGGCATCGATCGCCGGATGGCTGGTTGCCGTGTGGACGCGAGCGATGCCGATACAGGCATTGGCCTCGTCGACCGTGCCGTAGGCGTCCACCCGCAGGTCGGATTTCAGCCGCCGCTCACCGGTGCCGAGACCCGTGGTGCCATCGTCACCGGTGCGGGTGTAGATCTTGTTGAGCTTGACCACGTCGCCTCCCGAACGGTCGCTATCCTCACTTGCGGGTGAAATACACCGCGAGCAGAATCAGCACCAGCGCCACGGCCTGCAGCATGACACGTGCCTGCATCAGCTTGTTCGAGGTGACGCCGGAACCGCCACGCATCATGTTGATGAGGCCGCGGATCAGCACGATCACCACGGCGGCCATGACCAGAATGGCGAGGATGTTGAAGACGGTTGCCATTGTTGCGTTTCCAGTTGTTTTCGCGTTCAGGCGCGTTTGGCCATCAGGCGGTAGAGTATCGATGCCGGCAGAATGCGCTTGAGTGCAGCGGCGATCTTGGCCGGCACCGTTACCACATAGTGCGGGCGCGGGCGCCGCGACAGAAGTGCATGGCGCAGAACCTTATGGACCACTTCGGGCCCAGGCTTCAGCGCCGACTGGCTGCCGCCGGCGCGCAGCCGCTCCAGCTGCGCGGCATAGTCGGCGCTGTGCACGGAATTCTCGATGTCGATGTTTTTCAGGAACCAGGGCAGGCCGTTGCTGGCGATCTTCGATTTCACCGGCCCCGGTTCGATCAGGCAAACATGGACGCCGCTGCCTTCCAGTTCCTGGCCCTGACAGAGCATCAGCGCCTCGAGTGCATGCTTCGACGCCGAATAGGCGCCACGGAACCGCACGGGCACGAGGCCGAGGATCGATGAGCAATGGACGAGGCGGCCATGGCCCTGGCGGCGCATCACCGGCACGAGACGGCTGGTGAGATCATGCCAACCGAAGAAATTGACCTCGAACTGCTCTTTCAGCGCTGCCACCGACAGATCCTCGACGGCGCCGGCCTGGGCGTAGGCGCCATTGTTGAAGAGCGCGTCCAGCCTTCCACCCGTGCGCTCGAGCACTGAAGCCACCAAAGCGGCGATCGAGTCCGGTTCGCTGTAGTCGAGATAAAAAGCCTCGATGCCGTCCGTTTCCAGCGCAGCGATGTCTTCCGGCTTGCGCGCCGTGGCGAACACGCGCCAGCCCTCGGCCTTCAGCGCTCGCGCGCAATAGGCGCCTATGCCTGAGGACGCACCGGTGATGATGATGGTGCGCAACTCAGCCGCTGGAGAATTCGTGGTTTGACTTAGGGTTGCCATTTGCCGCATTCACTTCCCATATTCGCGGCGTCGAGACAATCGAAGGGAGCGCGCGTCCTTGCTGCGGAATATAGTCGCCCTGCGCCGCGTGCTCTACGACGCGCTTGGCCATTTCAACACCGATGACGGCTGGGCTATGGCCAGCCATCTGGCGATCACCTCGCTGATGGCGCTGTTTCCGTTCCTGATCTTCGCCACGACGCTGGGCAGCTTCCTCGGCGCCCAGGCCTTCGCCGACACCGCCGTGCATCTGGTCTTCGACACCTGGCCGGATCAGATCGCCAAGCCGATCGCGCATGAGGTGCTGAACGTGCTGACCGTCCGGCGCACCGATCTTTTGACCTATGGCGTGCTGCTGGCCGCCTATTTTGCCTCGAACGGCATCGAGGCGCTGCGCACCTCGCTCAACCGCGCCTATCGCGTCACGGAGACGCGCGGCATCATCTATCGCCGGGTGCAGAGCCTGTTCTTCGTGCTGATCGCGACGGCCGGGTTCCTGGCGATCAGCGTGCTGCTGGTGTTCGCGCCCTTGCTGGCGCGGCTGGCCGAAGCCCATTTCGAGTGGATCAAACCCTATACCGGCACGATCACGCTGTGGCGCTACGTCATCGCCTCGACCGTTATCATCGGCGGGCTGTTTTCGGTGCACTACTGGCTTCCGGCCGGCAAGCGCCGCTTCGTCTCGCTGGTGCCGGGCATCATCTTCACACTGGCCGCATGGCTCATCGGCTCGACGATGTTTGCCACCTATCTCGACCACTTCTCGTCCTATGTGACGACCTATGCCGGGCTCGCCTCGATCATGATCGCGGTGGTTTTCCTCTACATCGTCTCGGCGATCTTCATTCTCGGCGGCGAGCTCAACGCCGCGATCAGCCGCTATCTGGAGGCCCGCGCCCGGGTCGGATGAGACTGTGCCTTGGTCTGCCGCGCCGTTGCCAGGCCGACGCCGAACGTCGTGATGGCCATGCCGACAATCTGCAGCGCATTAAGCTGCTCGTTGAAGAGGGCCCAGGCGATGATCGCCGTCACCGCTGGCACCAGATAAAACAGCGAGGCGACTTTCGACATTTCGCCGTCGCGGATCATCACCATCAAAAGGAAGATGGCGCCGAGCGACAGCACCAGCACCAGCCAGGCCATGGCGAAGATCAGTTCGCCGTTGATGACGACAGTGTGGGTTTCGAAGGCAAGCGCGGCGAGGATCATCAGCGAGGCGCCGCCCACATATTGCCACATGGTGGCCGCCACGAGGTCGCCACCGGAGGCAAAGCGCTTCTGCCAGATGGTGCCCGCGCTCATGCCGAGCACCGAGACCAGCGACGCGGTCAGCGTCGCCGCCGTCACGCCGCCGCCGAGCGCGCCGAGTTTTGGCCATAGCACAATGACGATGCCGATCAGGCCGATGCCAAGGCCGAGCCAGTGGCGCGGCAGGATGGCCTCGCCGAGAAACTTGCCGGCCAGCACCGCCGTTATCAGCGGCTGCAGGCCGACGATCAGAGCCGAGAACCCGGCCGGCATGCCCCGGTGGATGGCCCAGAAGACGGCGCCGAGATAGACGCCATGCATCAGGATGCCGGCGCCGGTGGCGTGCAGCGCCTCCTTGCGGGTGGCTCGTTTCGAGCCCAGGACGGGCATCAGCAGAGCCAGCAGGATGGCGGCTATGACGAACCGTGCGGCAAGGAAGGTGAACGGCTCCGCCCACGGCATGGCGTAGCGGGCGCCGATGAAGCCGGTTGCCCACAGGACGACGAAGGTGGCGGGGATGAACCGCTTGATGCTGTGCATTTTCCGGAGACCGCAACGCTGGTGAGAACTGACCGTGGCGATGCTCTAGTCCCGTTCAACCCGGCGTGCAAAACGAAACGATTGATCCATGCATCACCGGAATTCAATTGGTGGTGCGATTTTCCTGACGAGTAGAGGTCAGAGCCCGACCATCCGCCTGATGTCATCAGGCGTCGCGCCGGCGTCGCGCAGCTTGGCAAGGCCGGTGTCGCCGAGGCTCTTCGACAGTTTTCGCCCGTCCGGCCCGAGGATGAGCCGATGGTGGAAGTAGGCCGGCTGCGGCAGCCCGAGCAGCTCCTGCAGCAGGCGCTGCACGCCGGTGGCGGAAAACAGGTCCTGTCCGCGCACGACATGGCTGACGCCTTGCAGCGCATCATCCATGACGACGGCGAGGTGGTAGCTGGTCGGGATGTCGCGGCGCGCCACGATCACGTCGCCCCAATCCTGCGGTCGAGCTTCGACCGAGCGCGTCGCGGATAGTGTCTCATCGTTGAATTCGGCCCATGCGAGGTCCCTGCCGACACGCGCCATGGCGGCATCGACATCCAGCCGCCAGGCGAAGGGCTCGTTGTCGGCGATGCGCCGCTTGCGTTCTTTCACCGGCAGCGCCTTGTCGGCCGGGGGGTAGAGCGGCACGCCGTCGGGATCGCGCGGCCAGTCGCGTCCTCGCTTTTCGCTTTCGGTGATAAAAGCGCGGATGTCGCCACGGCTCATGAAGGCGGGGTAGACCAGGTCGTCGCGGATCAGCCGGTCAAGCACCGCCTCGTACTCGGCGAAATGCTCGGACTGGCGGCGCACCGGCTCCTCCCAGCCAAGCCCCAGCCATTTCAGGTCGGCAAGCATGCCGGCTTCGAATTGCGGTGTGCAGCGTGTCGTGTCGATATCCTCGATGCGCAGCAGCAGCCGGCCGCCGCTGGCCTTTGCCAGCGTCTGGTTGAGCAGCGCCGAATAGGCATGGCCGAGATGCAGTTCGCCGTTGGGGCTGGGCGCGAAGCGGAATGTCAGGAGCGTCATGTCTCGAGCGGCAATCGGGTTGTGCTGCGGTTTTGGCGGTTGCTACTTTGCGGCACATTGGCGGACAAGGATACAATGCAACGCATCGCGACACTGGACGACATTGCGCGCGGGCTCGATGCGCTTTGCATCATCGACCCACGCCTGGAAAAGGTGCGCGGCATGGCAGGCGAGGTGCCGCTCAGGCTCTCCGAGCCCGGCTTCAGAAGCCTTGCCTCGATCATCGTCTCGCAGCAGGTCTCCCGGGCGAGCGCCGATGCCATTTTCGGCCGGCTGACGAAACTCGTCGATCCGCTGACGCCGCAGGCGATCCTGGCCGCCGGCGAGGACATATTTCGCGAGGCCGGCCTGTCGCGGCCCAAGCAGCGCGGCCTGATCGCGATTGCCCAGGCGGTGGCCGACGGCCTCGACCTCCATCACCTTTGTTCGCTTGAGGCTGAGGAGGCGATCACGAGGATGACGGCGGTGTCCGGCATCGGCCCGTGGACGGCTGAAGTGTATCTTCTGTTTGCCGCCGGGCACCCCGACATCTTCCCCGCGCGTGATGTCGCGCTGCAGAGCGCGGTCGGCCATGCGCTCGGCATCGACCCGCGTCCGCCGGAGAAAACACTGATCCAACTCGCCGAATCATGGAGCCCGTGGCGAGGTGTCGCATCGCGGCTTTTCTGGTCCTATTATCGCGAAACCAGGGGCAGGGACGCCGCACCGCCCGCCTGAATCCGCAAAAAAGCATAAAAATCATGCTTTTTTGGCACGTCGCGCGAACCACAATCCGCTTCACATCCCTGTCATGTCGGGCTTACAGTATCCGCGCCGTTCGGGTCTAGAACCAAGGAGGTAAACACGTGACGGTTGCCGTATCTCCGGATGGGCTTCCAGCACTGGTGCTGAATGCGGATTACCGTCCGCTCAGCTATTACCCCTTGTCGCTCTGGTCCTGGCAGGACGCCATCAAGGCGGTGTTCCTCGACCGGGTCAACATCGTCGCCGAATACGAGCATGCGGTGTCCTCGCCGACCTTCTCGATGAAGCTGCCGAGCGTGGTCAGCCTGAAGGCCTATGTGAAGCCGTCCAGGCACCCGGCCTTCACCCGTTTCAACGTCTTCCTGCGCGACCGCTTCCAGTGCCAGTATTGCGGCACGCCTGACGATCTGACCTTCGACCACGTCATCCCCCGCCATCGCGGCGGTGCGACGACATGGGAAAATGTCGTCGCCGCCTGCTCGCCCTGCAATCTGAGGAAGGGCGGCATGATGCCGGCGCATGCCAAGATGTTTCCACTGCAGAAGCCTTACCAGCCGACGGTGCATGATCTGCACAACAACGGCCGCCTGTTCCCGCCGAACCATCTGCATGAAAGCTGGATGGATTATCTGTACTGGGATGTCGAGCTGGAGCCCTGAGAGCGTTCGAGAATTCGGGAGGCTGGCCGCCTGGGTCGCGCTCACTTATCAGCGGCTTCGCGTTCAAGGACCGGCTTCCCCCACTCCGTCGCTGCTTCGCAGCGCCACCTCTCCCCCCWCCGGAGGGAGAGGAAAGGAGCTTGTTGGAGGCCGGAGTAGAAGGGGAGCCTGTTGGAGGAGCGCTGGCTGCAACAGGCTCGCGCCTTTCCTCTACCCCGTCGATCGGGGGAGAGGTGGCTCGGCGAAGCCGAGACGGAGTGGGGGTCGACTTGGCTCGGACGTCGAAAGCCGCGCATGTGACCTCAGCCTGCCGAATTTTTTGCTCGCACCCTGCGCCTTGGGACTCAATCGAACCAGCTCAGTCGCGGGCCAGCGCACCCCGGAACGCGACGGCGGCCAGGACAAGGCTGGCGATGGCGTTCCAGCCGGCCAGCGACAGGCCCAGGATGCGCAGTGCGGCCTTGTCGCAGGAGGGTGGCACGAATTTGTCGAGTGCGTCGAGAACGCCCTTGCCGCCAGTGTCGACCGGTCCGGCGCCAGCCGTGCAGTCGGTCGGGCCGGCCCACCACTGCCATTCGACGCCGGAATGGTAGACGCCGAGATAGAGGCCGTAGAGCATCAAAAGGCCGCCGATACCCAGCAGGCCGCGCGACAGCCAGGCTGGCGCGTGCAGCATCGATGCAATCACCGCCAGCACCATCAGCGGCGCGCCGATATAGTAGGGGGTGCGCTGTTCCAGGCAGAGGTGGCAGGGGATATAGCCGCCAATGTACTGGAAGCAGAGCGCCGAGCCGACGGTCGCCGCCATGGCGACGGCGAGAAACAGGGCGGTCCGCGTCCGCTGGCGTCCGGTATCGGCATTCATGGTCGCTGTCATGGGTCTTCGTCCGTTGTGTTCGCCGCCCCGCCAGGACCGCTTGCATCTCTCTTTAAGCGTTTTTGAGGGAGACGCCTCAGAAGGCGTATTTGACGACGATATAGAGCAAAATCAGGGCAGCCGCGCCGGCGCCGACAATCAATCCCAGGCGCTTCTCGATGAACTCCTTGATCGACTCACCGTAGCGGCGCAGCAGCCAGGCAAGCAGCAGGAAACGAGCGCCTCGCGCCAAGATGGCCGAGACGATGAAGACAACAAGATTGATGTGAAGCGCCCCGGCCAGGATAGTGACCACCTTGATCGGGGGCAGGTGCGCAACTCCGGACGTGACGAGCAGCACCAGCATGAGCCCGGTGCCGGACGACTGCCATTCCTCGAACGCGGCAAGGCCGCCGAAATGCTCCAGGATCGGCCGGGCTATCGTGTCGTAGGCATAGTAGCCGATCAGCCAGCCGGCGATGCCGCCCAGCACGGACGCAACAGTGGCGGTCAGCGCGTAGCGATAGGCGCGTTCGGGCCGCGCCAACGCCATGGGCAGGAACAGCACGTCCGCCGGAATGAAGAACACCGAGCTCTCGACGAAAGCGATGAAGGCCAGCCACCATTCGGCGGATTTGCGCGCCGCCAGCGACAGGGTCCAGTCGTACAGTCCGCGAAGCATCGGCTCTCCTAATGCGTGTCGCCCAAAAGTGCGCAGATGCCCGGGGCAAGGCAGGGATGAAAACAAGGGCCCAAGCTTGCGTGTCGGTCCCTTCAGACGCGCCACGCTTCATGCGCCGCCTGTCTAGAAAGATTTTCCGCGCTGCACAATGGCAGCCCCGCCACGAAATCAAAAGGCGAAGATTGGTCGCATCCCGGTGATCTCGAGAATTGGCCAGTTGACGAACAGGCCTCCGACCGTATAGTCCGCGCCCATCCAGGCCGCCCGGCCTGAGCCCCTATGGCGGAATTGGTAGACGCGCTCGACTCAAAATCGAGTTCCGCAAGGAGTGCTGGTTCGATCCCGGCTAGGGGCACCATTCCATTTTTCAGGACAGGTCCATGTTGCTTGCCTGCCCATGAACGAGGGCAGTCTCGATGAGACCACGGATGGGTTTCACTGCGCTGGACGTAGCCGAGACGATTTGCGGCGCAGGCTGGCTACAGTGCCAGCCTGCGCCCTCGTCAATCCAATCAGAGCGAATGCTTGTAGCCGATCCCGATGTTCCATTTGTCGCCGGCGAGATCGTTGTAGGGGGCCGAAGTCGTGTCGGTCTTCTTCCAGGAATAACCGACGCTGGCATAGACCGCGTTGGTGGAGTCGATGTTGTAGGTCACGCCGGTGGCCAGCTTGGGCGTTTCCCAGGTGGTGCTGAAGGCGTTGCGGTAGCGGAAGTTGAAGACGTTCCAGGTCCACTGCTTGGAGAGCTTCCAGTCGCCCGCGAGATACAGGGCGTAGTAGGGAACATTGGCGTTGGCATCCGCGTCCTTGATGATGCCTGTGTCGTGCCAGGTGTAGCCGAGCCCCAGGCTCGGGGTCAGGGTGAAGGCATCGGTGATCTTGATTTTGTAGCCGAGACTCGCTTCGGCGTAGTACTGCGACTTTCCGCCGGTCTTGAAGGTCGGCTGGATAAAGATGCCGCCGACGAAATTGTTGTCGAAATTGTGCGAGACGCTGAGTTTGAAGTAGGTGTCGGCAAGCGACCTTGCAGTGTTGCTGCCATTGTCGATGGCGTAGAATTCCGGGTCCCCTTCGATCGCAATCGTCCAGCTCGGCGCTGCCGGGGGCGGGGCTTCGACCAGGTCGGCGGCAAAGGCCGATGTGGCCATGGACAAGCAGACGCCCAATGGGGCGATGATGGTGCGCAAAAGCATGGTCTTTCCTCGAGATGTGGCGGCGCATGGAGCGGCGCATTGGGATGTGGCGAGGATTTAGCTAGGCGCGCGCCATTACAGTTATGTGACGATGTGCCATTCGTGTGGGCCGGTTCGTCCGAACGGTTCTCGGCAGGAAATCGGCGGTGCAGTTTGGCCACACAAGCGACGCGATGACGGCAGGAAACCTTTCGATGAGAACGGTTTCCTCGCAGGCGCACCAGGAGGCTGCGTTACGGGTCTCCGCGACCGAGATGCCTATCGCATGTTGCCGGTGTGACCTTGCGAGTATCTGCCGGGCTGCGGCCAGACGGTCAGGCCGTGAGGCTCGACGCCGACCCGGATTTTCGTGACAGCGCCCGAGGTCGTGTCGATCATGTAGACCTCGCTGTCGAAGCGGCCGGACAGCCACAATTGCTTGCCGTCGGCGCTGACATTGCCCATGTCGGGGCTGCCGCCGCCGGGTATCGGCCATTGCGCGACGACCGAGCGGGTGGCGAAATCGATGACGGTCACGCTGCCCGGCCCCTTTGCACGGCCTTGCTCCATCTTGTGCGAACCGCGGTTCGAGACGTAGAGCTTGGTCCCGTCACGGCTGACGACAAACCCGTGCGTGCCGATGCCGGTGGCGATGAAGCCGATCTCGGAAAAACTGTCGCCGTCGATCAGGAACACACCGTCGTTCATCATGTCGGCGACGTAGAAGACCTTGCCGTCGGAGGAGAGCCTGACGTCCTGCGGCATGCCCATTTTCGACAGGGCAAGGTGGCCGAGCACCTTCTGGTTTTTCAGGTCCACCTTCAACAGGCCGCCATCGCCATATTCGCAGGTGAAGATGGCGTAGGAACTGTCGACGGAAAAATCGGCGTGGTTGATACCTGGGCAGGTCGGCGTCGGGAGCGTCGATTTCAGCGCCATGGTCTGCGGATCGCGAAAGTCGAGCCGCTGGTAGGCCTCATCGACAATGACGGCCGAACTTCCGTCCGGCATGAAGTACATGTTGTAGGGGTCATCGACCGGAATTTCGTGACCCGGCTTGGCGGTCCTGGGGTCGATAGGCGTCACGCTGCCCTTGCTGGTGCCGCTGGCGTTGTTGGCGACCCAGAGCGTCTTCAGATCCCAGGACGGAACGACGTGCTGCGGCTTGCGCCCGACAGGGAACCTGTCGACTTCCTTGAGGGTCACGGGGTCGATCACCGATACGCTGTTGGACGAGCGGTTCGGAACATAGACACGTGGCAGCGCGCCTGCCGTTGCCGGGCTCAAATGATCAGAACCTGTCTGGTCGTAGATATTGATCGGGGAGTGCGAAGGCGCCGGGTCGCTGCAATCCTCCGGGCACGAGCCGGCCGAAGCCGATGCCGACGACAGGGCAAGCAACAAGACGAGCAGCGCGGAAAAGCTCGTGAACTGAAGATATGGTTTGATCATTTGGGTTGCTGTTTTTCGAATTCGCGGATCGCGTCGGTCGTCCCGTTGACGATCAGGTCGACGCCGAGTTGGCCAAACGCGGCTGACGATCGTGTCGGATCGCCACCATAGACGCCGTCGCCGGCATCAAGCTTCGGGGCAGCGGCAAGGCGATCCTTGCGCACCATGGTTGGGTCGATGGCGAGCATAAGTGATGTGTCGGCCAATCCGGCATGGGTTCCGATCTCCGGCCGCGTCGCGCCGGCCGACAGCAGCTTGTCGACATAGGCGCCCTGGGTGATCTGATAGTATTCGAGCGCCGCAAAGACCCGGACCGGGGTTTTGCGCCATTCGGCATTCAGGCGATCGGCGACATGGCGCTCGTCGGCCTGATAGCCGCCGTGGTCGCCGATCAGCACGATGGTCTTGAAGCCGTGCAGCTTGAAGCTGCGGGCCGCGGATTCGAGCAACTGCTCGAAGATCTTGTCGCTGATGGTGATCGTGCCGGGAAACCGCATATGGGCGGTCGGCGGGTCGATGGTTCCTTCCGGAACATAGGAGATCACGGGCGCGACCAACGCGTCGCCCAATTGGTTGGCTATTTTTTCGGCCAGGAACTTGACCCGCACATTGTGCTTGCCCAAAGCCATGGCGGGGCCGCTTTGCTCAGTGCCGCCTATCGGGATGATGATCGTCGTCGTCCCGGCGCCGATCCGGTCGCGCAGTTCGGTCCAGGTCTGGTCTTCAAGGAAGACTGATCCATTAGCGGCGTTCGCAGTCGATGCCAGACTGGACAGAAGCCAAAGGCCGACGACGGTACTCGCGAGCGTGAAACCGTGTCGTGCGATCATTCCAGCCTCAGGACCATACGTCGCATCGGACCGTACGTCCGCCGATTTGCGCAATTTGTGCGAAGGGCAGGGGTCTTGACAAGCGGTCTTCCCGTCAAGCCGCGGAAGCTCAAGATCATGGTCTACCGCCTGCGCAACAAGCTCTTCATGCGGTTGCGCAGCAGGCGTGCCATGTTGCGGGTCTCGCGGTAGAGATGCAGCTGCGAAGCGGCCTGGCGCGCGAGGCGATCAGCGTCCGGCGTCAGCCCGATCACCAGCGTGCCGATCGGCTTGCGCTCGGTCCACAGCCTGCTCATCACCGGATGGTCCGGCACCGCGCAGGAATCGGTCATCATGATGTTGGGGTCGTCGAGATGCTGCCTTGTGACCTCGATCATCAGCAGTGTCCCGGGCGAATAGGCCGATAGCGTCTCGTCATAGGCCGTCTTCCAGGTGTAGGCGACGCCGGCCTCGACGAAGACGATCAGGCAGGCGATGGTGCGGCCATCGAGCGTCAGCGAATGGATGCGGCACATGTCCTGCTCGGCGAGCCTGTGCACGGCCTCGCGGGCAAAGGCAGCGCGGAAGCGGTCGATCGCCATGGCGGTACGCTCGCGGCCTTTCCAGCCCGACGCTTCCAGCGTCAGGAAGCTTTCGATGGCATGGCGGATCTCTTCGGGGCCGCGCGCCACCACATGCTCCAGACTGCCGAGGTCGGCAAGGCGCCGCTTCAGGCGGCGGAACTCGCGATAATGGTGCGCGCGCAGCGAAGCCTTCAGATAGTCGTCGCCGTCGAGTTCGCTCTCCAGCGCGGGGCGCGCCACCTGGCCGGTGGTGACCAGCGTCAGGCCGCGTGTCTCGGCCACGGTGCCAAGCAGGCTCGCCACCGGGCCGTCTAGCCTCATGTCGGGCAGCACGAGGACTTTCGGCATCTTGAGGTGCGGGCGCGACAGCATCGAGAAGAAATCCTCGACGACGCCGATCGGATCGTCGCGGTCGATCAGCGGTGTGCCAAGCGGACCAAAGGGGCTCGACCAGGTGCGCATCACCGGAACGCCGAGCGGCACCACGGGCCGTTCCACCGAGATCGGCACCAGCAGGCGCAGCCGGTTGCGGTATTCGTCGCCGTCGCGGATCACCGCCAGCCGCACCTCGCGATCTTCCAGCCGGGGCATGGCCGGCGCCAGGAAACGCGGGTTGAAGAAGACGTTCGGCTCGATCGTGCGGGCGCAGAGATAGTCCAGCTCCTCGACCAGGTCGAAGCCGGCCGATGCCGGGTAGATGGCAAGCTTGCGCTCGGGCCGGTTGTTGGCGAGGATTTCGATATGGGCGGGGTCGGCGTCGCGCGCCAGGCCGGCAAGGCCCGACACCATGGCGCCGGCGGTGCCGCCGCTGCTGGTTTCCTCGAGCAACGGGATGGCGGCCATCAGGCGGCTCCTTTGGCAGGCACGAAGATCGCCATGACGATGCCGAGCTTGCGCCACACCGTGAAGGACAGTGCGGTGGCCTCGAAGATCATGGCAAAGGCGGTGGCCATGGCCGCGCCCCACAGGCCGAAATGCGGGATCAGCACCACGTTGAGGCCGATGTTGAAGGCCAGCGTCATGGCATAGACGGCGGCGCAGATGTTCTGGTTGCCGCTCATCGTGAGCAGGCTTTCGCAAGGGCCGACGGCGGCGCGCGCCACGACGCCGAAGACGAGCAGGAACAGAAGCGGATAGCCAGTGGTGAATTCGGGGCCGAACAGCACGAGCATGGGTTCGCCGAGCGCCAGCACCAGGATCGCCATCAGCAGCGACGGCCAGAAGGTCCACGACACCGTTTCGCGGGCGAAAGCGGCAAGCTTGGCCGGATCGCCATGGGTGAATTGCGCGTAGCGCTGGGCGACGCCGGCCTTGACCGCGAAATAGACGAAATGCACCAGCGCCAGCGTCTTGACCGTGGCGAAATAGACGGCGACGTCATTGGGGTTCATGTAGGCGCCGACCATCAGCACGTCGGCATTGGTGAGCAGGAAGAAGAAGCTTTCGACGAGGAAGATCGGCAGCGAGACGATGAACCATTGCGCGAAATGCACTTTCATCGGCCCGGTCGGAATCTGCCTTTCCATGCGGTGCGTGACGCCGATCAGCTGCGCGAGCGTGGTGACGTAGGTGGCGGCGATCGAGGCGAAGATTGCCGTCCTGGCATCGGCGGCGTAGCCGACATAGAGCATCAGCGCCATGAACAGCAGGATCAGCACCGGGCGTATCAGGTAAGTCGGCGACAGGGCAAACAACGCCCAACTGTTCGCCCTGGCCTGGCCCTGCAACAGATCCGACACCGCGATCATCGGCAGGCAGATGACGCCGAGGATGAACGGTATCACGTAATAATTTTCGAGCCAGGGCGCCGCCAGCCAGACGCCGAGCGCGCCGAGCCCGGCGATGATGGTGGAGGCGATCAGTACGAACAGGCGGCTGGCCACGACAATGCCGCGCAGCTCGTCCATCATGCCGCGCTCGCGGTATTCGGGGATGAAGCGGATGACCGAGGTGTGGAAGCCGAGGCAGGCGAGGTTGCCGACGATGACCATCGTCACCCAGACGAGCACGAAGATGCCGTATTCGAACGAACCCATCCAGCGCGCCATCAGCACCTGGCTGATGAAGGCGATGACGGCGCTGACGATGCGGATGGAGAAGGCGATGACCGACATGCGGCCGGCCTCGCCGCGCTCATCGGCGGTGAACAGCACGGCGTCGATGCGGCCAAGCAACGGCTTGATGCGCAGCGCCAAACGCTGCGGCAAGAACCGCCCGGCAGTCGTGGCCGCGGAAAAGCGCACCCCGAATATTCTCCGTTTTCCGCCTCTTTTTCAGGCTTTGGTGTAGCGGAGACACATTAAGAAACGGTTGGGTGAGGAGCGGTCCGCGCAGCGGACGAAAAGCCAATGATTTGGCTTTTCGAGTGACGAACGCCCGGAGCCATAGCGGAGGGCCGGCACGCCGCTGGTGCGCAGCGAGCGCGTTTTGATGTTCCGGTGGCATGACGAATGGCGAGAAAACGCCGGGTCCGGGTCAGCCAGCAGTCATTCTACGTGCTGTTTCAATGCAAGCGTTGGAAAGGCTAGGTCGGCGCGGCGTCGTGCTCGACTTTCGCGGTGCGATGGCCGTTGATGAGGTGGCATTCGCCCGATCGCCGCCAATCGCGGACCCTGGCGCCGCCCCTTGTGTGTTTGGAATCGTGCATTGTTGAGGGTGCCACGGACCAGGTGCTTGCCTGATCCGTGGCGGTGGTCGAGAGCCCGTCGCCCCTCAGGTGGCCTAAACCGTGGATGAGCTGGGGCCCGACCGCCTTCTTTTGTGAACCCGAACAGTTGCAAGGGGCAAGCCCCCGCACACAAGGAAGGGACCGAGGAGATGGTAGCGCAAACGGTTCAGGACATCGGCATCGATGTTGCCAAAGGCTGGC
>NZ_JBFUGI010000014.1:0-219434 GCF_056402995.1 Mesorhizobium sp. P3_A8
CCGCCCCGCCGCATCGCTTGCGACCGAAGCAAAGCGGAGGATGGCGCAGGCGCGCGTTTCTTGGTTCCGCGAGGAATGGGCTTTGCCCAGGGGAAGAAACGCGCGACGCGCCATTGCGGCATAGGCGATCGAGGCTTCAGCCGTCCTTCGGCCAGATCAGCCCGTTCGAGAGGTCGTTGGTGCGCTCGGCGAAATGAAGGGGAGGCAACGGCGGCATCGGTGGCTCAGAGACAAACCGAATTGGTTCGCCAGGACGTCAGCCTACAATAGCTAGCTCAGCATCAAAGCCTTTGCCCACCCGGTTCCAGCTGCATGCGGTGGCGTACAGCGAATGTCTCATTTGCTCCGTTCGCGTGATTGGAAGCAGCGTGTCGTGTCTAAAGCGGCGGCCCAGCAGTTGGTCCATACCCACTTGACTCCCATTCTCTTATCATAGAACAAATAGAGAACCTGCTTACATACGCTTTTTTGGAGATCAACGATCATCTTGCGGCCGGAGCCCGCCATCGACGCCTTGCGCGCGCGGATCGAGAAGATCGAAGGCCGGAGCCGGCGCGCCAGATCGGTGCTTCCTTTCGGGATCGCCGAACTGGATTCGCGCCTTCCGGGCGGCGGACTGGCGCTCGGCGCGCTGCATGAAATCGCGGGCGGCGGCAACGGCGCCATCGATGGCGCGGCCGCCGCGCTATTCGCCGGCGGCGTCGCGGCGCGCACAAGAGGCAAAGTCTTATGGTGCATCACCCGTCCCGACCTGTTTGCACCGGCGCTGGAGCAGGCCGGCCTGAAACCGGACCGCGTCATCTATGTCGAGGCCGGCGACGACAAGACAATTCTCGCTTGCATGGAAGAAGGCATCCGGCATGGCGGGTTGGGCGCGGTCGTCGGTGAAGTCGCGCGCCTGACGATGACGGCCTCGCGGCGGCTCCAGCTCGCCGCCGAAGAGGCCCATACGATCGGCATCGCGCTGCGAAGATGGCGGCGGCAGACGGAGGCGGTCGATTTCGGCCAGCCGACCGCCGCGATGACGCGCTGGCGCATCTCGGTCCTGCCCTCGGCGTCGCTGCCGGTGCCAGGCGTCGGCCGGCACCGATGGCTGGTCGAGTTGATCCGCGCCCGCGCGGGCGAGAGTGCCGATTTCGAATTGGAGGCGTGCGATGGCACGGGTCGTCTCGCTGTTCCTGCCGACTTGGCCCACCGACCGGGTGCGGCGGAAGGCCGGCGACGCCGCGCCGCCGGCTGACGCCCCGCTCGTCCTGATCGGCCGCGACAAGAACAGGCTTGTCGTGCTTGCAGCCGACGCCGCGGCACTCGCGGCCGGCCTGCGTCCCGGCATGCCCGTGACGAAGGCGCAGGTGCTGGTGCCGGGCCTTTCGATCCAAGACGCCGACCCGCAAGCGGATGCCGAGGCGCTTGAGCGGCTCGCCGTCTGGATGCTTCGTTTTGCACCGATCGTGGCGCCCGATCCGCCCGACGGGATCGTCATCGACACGACAGGCGCCGACCATCTTCATGGCGGCGAGGCCGCCATGCTCGAGGGCATGGTCGGGCGTCTGGCGATGTCGGGCATTGTCGCCCGCGCGGCGATCTCCTACAGCTGGGGCTCCGCGCATGCGTTGGCCCGGTTTGGCGGCCAGCCGATCCTCATCGCACCGGCCGGCCACAGCCAATCCATTGTCGAACCGCTCGTGCTCGAGGCGCTGCGGCTCGCGCCTTCGACGGCGACCGAGCTGCGCATGCTTGGCTTTCAACGGATCGGCGATCTCCTGGAACAGCCACGCGCGCCGCTCGCCCTGCGCTTCGGGCCGGAGATCGGCCGCCGTATCGATCAGGCCCTTGGCAACATCGCGGAACCGATCAACCAGGTTCGACCGCCGGACATCGTCGAAGTCCGCCGTGCCTTCGCCGAACCGATCGGCGCGGCCGAGACAATTGCGCGCTACATCGGCAAGCTCGTGGTCCAGCTCTGCGAACTGATGGAACGGCGCGGCCTCGGCGCGCGCCGTCTCGATCTCATCTGCCAGCGCGTCGACAGCCAGGCCCAAGCTATCCGTGTCGGCATGGCAAAGCCCGTCCGCGAGCCCAAACGGCTGACCCGGCTGCTTTGCGACAAGATCGAGACCATCGCGCCCGGCTTCGGCATCGAGACGATGATTTTGGCGGCGACTTTGGCCGAGCCCCTGGAGCGCAGTCAGGTCGAGAGCTCCTTCGTCGAGGAGAGCGTGCCCGATATATCCGACCTCATCGATACGCTAATGAACCGCGTCGGCGAACGCGCGGTCTACCGGCTTGCACCCGTTGCCAGCGACGTGCCGGAGCGTTCGGTCGGCAAGATCGCGGCGATGGCCGCCGATACCTGCGCGGGCTGGCCAGGCCATTGGCCACGGCCATCGCGCTTGCTGGCGCAACCCGATCCGGTCGAGACGGTGGCGCTGTTGCCCGATCATCCGCCGGTGTCCTTCACCTGGCGCGGGGTGCGCCGGCGCGTGAAGCGCGCAGACGGTCCGGAGCGGGTCTTCGGCGAATGGTGGAAGCGCGACGCCGAGCTGGTGGCGGTGCGCGATTATTTCCGGGTCGAGGACGAAGCCGGCGAGCGCTATTGGCTCTACCGCGCCGGCGACGGCGAGGATGCGGCGACGGGCTCGCACCGCTGGTTCCTGCATGGGGTGTTCGGATGAGCGACGTCCGTTATGCCGAACTGCAGGTCACCTCGCATTTCAGCTTCCTGCGCGGCGCGTCCTCTGCCGAAGAACTGTTTTCGCAGGCCGCTCTCCAAGGCATCGAGGCACTAGCCGTCGTCGATCGCAACAGTCTCGCCGGCATCGTTCGCGCCCATGAGGCCGCCAGAACGACGGGCGTGCGCCTCATCGTCGGCTGCCGGCTTGACCTCAATGACGGCATGTCGCTGCTGGTCTACCCGACGGACCGCGACGCCTATTCCCGCCTGTGCCGGCTGCTCTCGCTCGGCAAGGGACGCGCCGGAAAGGCGAAATGCCATCTGGAGTGGAGCGATGTCGTCGCCTACGGCGAAGGCCTCATCGCCGTGCTTCTGCCAGATCTGGCCGATGAAACCCTGGCGCTGCGCCTGCGGCATCTGCGCGAGACATTCGGTGATCGGGCCTACATGGCGCTGACGCTCAGGCGCCGGCCCAACGACCAGCTTCGCATTCACGACCTGGCAGCGCTTGCCCTCAAGATGGGGGTGCCGGACGTCGTCACCAACGACGTGCTCTTCCACGAGCCAGGACGTCGCATCCTCCAGGACGTTGTCACCGCAATCCGCCACAACATCACCATCGACGCGCTCGGCGAGCGCCGCGAGCGGCATGCCGACCGTTACCTCAAACCACCGCAGGAGATGCACCGGCTTTTCGCGCGCTATCCGGATGCCCTGGCACGCACAATCGAGATCACCGACCGCTGCCGGTTTTCCCTGGATGAGCTCGCCTACCAATACCCAGAGGAGCGCGATGACCCGTCGCTGACACCGCAGCAGGCGCTCGACAAGCTGACCTGGCAGGGCGCCGCCGCGCGCTACCCCGAGGGCGTGCCGGACAGCGTCGTCGCGTCGCTGCGCCACGAGCTGCGGTTGATCGAGAAGCTCGACTATGCGCCCTACTTCCTGACCGTGAATGCGATCGTGCGCTTCGCGCGGTCGAAGGACATCCTGTGCCAGGGTCGCGGCTCGGCCGCCAATTCGGCGGTCTGCTATGTGCTCGGCATCACCTCGATCGATCCTGGCCGCAACGACCTTTTGTTCGAGCGTTTCGTCTCCGAGGAGCGCCGCGAGCCGCCCGACATCGACGTCGATTTCGAGCACGAGCGACGCGAGATCGTCATGCAGTGGGTGTTCGACACCTATGGACGCGACCACGCAGCCTTGTGCTCAACAGTGGTCCGCTACCGCACCAAGGGAGCGCTTCGCGATGTTGGCAAGGCGCTCGGCCTGCCGGAGGATCTCATCCGCACTCTGTCCGGTCAGGTCTGGGGCTGGTCCGAGGAGGGCGTCGAGGACCGTCATGTCGAGGATCTCAACCTCAACCTCGCCGACCGCCGCCTGCGGCTGACGCTCGACCTCGCCCGCCAGTTGATGGGCGCCCCGCGCCATCTCAGCCAGCACCCCGGCGGCTTCGTGCTCACCCATGACCGTCTCGACGACTTGGTGCCGATCGAACCGGCCAGCATGAAAGACCGCCAGGTGATCGAATGGGACAAGGACGATATCGACGCACTCAAATTCATGAAAGTCGACGTGCTGGCGCTCGGCATGCTGACCTGCATGAAGAAGGGCCTCGATCTTCTCGCTGACTGCAAGGACATCCGGCTCGACCTTGCGACCATCCCGGCCGAAGATCCGCGCACCTACGCCATGATCCGGAAGGCCGATACGCTCGGCACCTTCCAGATCGAGAGCCGGGCGCAGATGTCGATGCTTCCGCGGCTGAAGCCGAGGACCTTTTACGATCTCGTGGTGCAGGTCGCGATCGTGCGCCCCGGTCCGATCCAGGGCGACATGGTCCATCCCTATCTGCGCCGCCGCGAAGGGCTGGAGCCGGTGCATTACCCGAAGCCGGAGCTCGAAAAAGTGCTCGGCAAGACGCTGGGCGTGCCGCTGTTCCAGGAACAGGCGATGCGCGTCGCCATCGAATGCGCCGGCTTCACGCCGGGCGAAGCCGACATGCTTCGCAAGTCGATGGCCACTTTCAAATTCACCGGCGGCGTGTCGTCATTCAAGATGAAGCTGATCGAGGGCATGGTGGACAATGGATACGAGCGGGCCTTCGCCGAGCAGACCTTCAAGCAGCTCGAAGGGTTCGGCTCCTACGGCTTCCCCGAAAGCCACGCCGCGTCCTTCGCGCTGATCGCCTATGCCTCGGCTTGGCTCAAATGCTGGCACCCGGACGTGTTCTGCGCGGCGCTGCTGAACAGCCAGCCGATGGGCTTCTACGCGCCGGCACAGATCGTGCGCGACGCGGCCGCGCACGGGATCGATATCCGGCCGGCCTGCGTCAACGCCTCGCGATGGGACTGCACGCTTGAGCCCGTCGCCGACGATAGCCGCTTCGCCGTCCGGCTCGGATTGCGCATGGTGCGTGGTCTGGCCAACGCCTATGCAAGCATGATCGTCGCCACGCGCGCCGATCAGCCTTTTGGCTCCGTCGATGATCTCTGGCGGCGCGCCGGCGTGCCGCAGGCTGCACTTGTCCAGCTAGCCGAAGCCGACGCGTTCCGGCCAGCACTTGGTCTCGCGCGGCGCGAGGCGCTCTGGGCGATCAAGGCGTTGCGCGACGAGCCGCTCCCCCTGTTCGCGGCCGCATCGGCTCGTGAGGCGGAGATGGTCCCGGAGATCAATGAACCGGCGGTGGTGCTTCGGCCGATGACTGCCGGCGGCGAGGTCGTGGAGGACTACCGCCACATCGGCCTGACGCTGCGCAGCCATCCGATCTCCTTCCTGCGCGAAGACCTTCGACGCCGGCGCATCGTTTCTTGCGCCGAGGCGATGGAGGCGCGCGACGGCCGATGGCTGGAAGCGGCCGGCATAGTGCTCGTCCGGCAGCGCCCTGGCTCGGCCAAGGGCGTCATGTTTATCACGATTGAGGACGAGACCGGCATTGCGAACCTCGTTGTCTGGGCGAAGGTGTTCGAGCAGCACCGGCGCACCGTTCTGTCGGCCGGCATGGTCGCGGTGCGGGGCCGCATTCAGCGCGAGGGCGAAGTGGTTCACCTCGTCGCACGGCGCATCACCGACCTTTCCGCCGAATTGGCGAGCGTCGGCGAACGCGAGGGGAGCTTTCCCGTGCCGCATGCTCGCGGCGACCAGGTGCGCAATGGCGGCTCGGGGCCTGATCCGCGCGAGCTGCCGCCCAAGGGGCTGCGCAGCCGCGACATCTACATCCCGGACCTGCACATCGACAACATCAAGGTGAAGACGCGGGATTTCAGATGACACAGATTCTTGCCCGGCTCAGGCGTCACCACTGCCAGAGCGCTCTATTACGACCATGCCGTGCATCACTTTTTCAGGTAGCTCTTGGGGCCGCTGTCAGTGATGCAGTAATGGCCGCCGCGGGGCCCGGTGCAGAAGTGTCCGTCCCGGCAACTGCACTCGCCCTCGCTTGCAGGCGCCATCTCGGCAGATCCGCCACCGACGAGACCAAGAGCTTGACTAGACGCCCGCCCATCTCAGCCGAACAGTTCTTTTTGCTGGCGCTGACCGACCCGTCGTTGCAAATAAAGGTGCTGCCCTGGCAGTGTGAGATCCCACCCTTATGACCGCTGCACGGGGTGTTCGCAGCAAAAGCCGGCTGGGCGCCAATCATGGCCAACAGCGCGGCAGAAACACACAGCCTCAACACCTCTAGGAAAGCCCCTTTATCCACCATGCAAAGCTGTAACATTGCCATTGGCAACGAAATAGTGCGCGCCTTAGCAATCGTGCTGGCCATGGTTCTCGGCGCCCACAATGCCATGGCCCTGCCGCTCGCTGGCGTCCCGTCCGTTATCGACGGAGACACAATCGAAATCCACGGCACGCGTATCCGCCTCTATGGCATCGACGCGCCCGAAAGCGCCCAGATGTGGCTCGATGGAACCGGCAAGAAATATCGCTGCGGGCAGCGGTCATCCCTGGCCCTCGCGGACTTCCTCGACGCACACCGCCCCACGTCATGCATCGAGGTCGGGAGAGACCAGTTTCGGCGCATGGTGGCTGTCTGCACAACCGGCGGCGTTGATATCGCGGAGTGGTTGGTCAGGCGCGGCTACGCCCTCGACTGGCCGAAATACAGCGATGGCTACTATGCGCGGGTCCAAGCTGAAGCTCGAGCGGCGAAGTCTGGACTATGGATCGGATCGTTTGAGCAGCCTTGGGATTGGCGCAAGAGAATGACCGTCCACTAGCGGCTCGGCGATATCCCGCCTCAGCGCCGACTTCCTGCATCAAGCTTGGTTCGTGACCAATTCTGCGACAGCTTGACCGCACGACTAAGTCGCCACACCGACAGCCCCATCAACCGACCTGCTCGACGGAGAGCGTCCCGGCCGGTAGCGGCTTGATCAGAGATTTGGCGGACACCGATGGATCAAGCCAGCTCGCCCAATCCTTCCGCTCCAGGATTACGATCTGCCGATCGTGATAGGGGGCGATGTCAGGACCCGGTTCCATCGTGAGCATGGTGAACGCTTCACCGACATCACCGGTCTCGCGCCAGATCCCGGCGATGCAGAAGATCGGCTCGTCGCGCTTGGTGAAGAGCCACTTGTCCTTGCGCTTCTTGCCCTTCTCAGTCGGGTCGGTGAACTCGTAGAAGCCATCGGCCGGAATCAGGCAGCGGTTCGAGGCGAACTCGCGGCCGTCCGAGCGGAAGTTGTAGACCGGCCGCTTGTTTTGTCCGGGCCAGCTCCACCGGCGCTGAACCAGATCACCCTCGCCGCTCGCGCCGGCGACCGGGCGGATAATCGGCCCGATATCCGTTATCTTGATATCCTCGCGCGCCTCAATGTTCGGCGAGCCTTCGCTGAAGCGGATTTTGATCTTCAGATCGGCGAAGTCCTCGACGATCGAGGCGACATCCACCATCAGCCGATAATCATTGCACATGTGTCACCCGTTTCTCGGCGTTGCGCGGCAATCATGTTCCTGTTATGTTCTTTTGACTATGAGCGCAACAGTTTTCGATTCCGATGCACCGCTCGACGAACGCCGCATCATCATAAGACGCTACGGCGGTAATGTTGAGATGCTTGAGTTGCCGTGGGGACTTCAGCCGAAGGCACCGGGCGGCCGACCGTTCGCCGTCGTGCGCGCAGAAGACCGATCGTTTCCCAGCCATCGCTGCCTCGTGCCGGCGTCCGAATTCCGGCATTGCAGCCAGGGAAAGAACCACAGCTTTCGCCTCGCGAGCGGTGATTGGTTCTATTTCGCCGGCATCTGGCGGCCAGCGACGCGCGATTGGCCGGAAGCCTACGCAATCCTCACGATCCAGGCCAACGACGATATCGCGCCCTACCATGACCGGCAGATGGTGGTGCTGCGCCGGGACGAACGCTCGGCTTGGCTCGACATGACGCACCCGGAACACGAAGTCCTTCGCCCCCTTCCCGGGAGAAGTTTCGCGATTTCGCGTCTCCGCCAGAGTCGCAGACAGGCTGAATTTGCGATCTGAAGATTGTAGGATCTTTCGGGACGAACCTTAGACGCTGGCGAAATGATATTGCAGTCAAATGGCCTCTGAAAGCGGCGCTGGCCCGCGCAAGATCATCCATGTCGACATGGATGCGTTCTATGCGTCGGTCGAACAGCGCGACAATCCAGAACTCCGCGGCAAGCCGCTTGCCGTCGGCGGAGCCGCCGCCCGCGGCGTGGTCGCGGCCGCAAGCTACGAGGCCCGCGCCTTCGGCGTTCGCTCCGCGATGCCTTCGGTCACCGCAAAGCGTAAATGCCCCGAGCTGATCTTCGTGCCGCCCCGCTTCGACGTCTACCGGGGGGTCTCGGCTCAGATCCGCGCCGTTTTCGCCGAACACACCGATCTCATCGAACCGCTCTCGCTTGACGAGGCCTATCTCGACGTGACGCAGAACCGGCTCGACATTGCGTCTGCCACGACAGTCGCCGAGATGATCAGGGCGAAGATCCTGCTGGTGACCGGTCTCACCGCTTCCGCGGGCATCTCGTACAACAAATTTCTCGCCAAGATGGCGTCCGACCAGAACAAGCCAAATGGCCAGTTCGTCATCACGCCACGTCACGGGCCTGCCTTTGTCGAGACCTTGCCAGTCAAGAAATTTCACGGCGTCGGTCCTGCGACAGCCGCGAAGATGGAAGCGCTCGGCATCGAGACCGGCGCCGATCTCAAGGAGAGGTCGCTCCCGTTCCTGCAGCAGCATTTCGGAAAGTCTGGGCTCTGGTACTATCAGATCGCGCGCGCCGTCGACGAACGCGCGGTCGAGCCGGATAGGCCACGCAAGTCGATCGGCGCCGAGGACACCTTCGCTGTCGACATCGTCGATCTCGATGCATCGCTCGCCGAACTCAAGCCGCTGGTGACCAAAGTCTGGGGATACTGCGAGGGCAAAGGCATTCGGGGCCGGACCGTCACGCTGAAGATTAAATTCGCCGACTTCCAGCAGATCACGCGCAGCCGCACGGTGGCGGTGCCGATCGAATTTTCCGATTTCGAGGAACTCGCAGGCGATCTCCTGAGGTCGGTATTTCCGCCGCGGAAAGGAATCCGCCTGTTGGGCATCACACTCTCGTCGCTGGGCGACGTGTCGCTGCCGGATCAACGTCAACTGCGGTTCGAACTGTAGCGCTGCCTCGAGCCGGGCGCAAAGGACCACCGGCCGCAACTTGTCCGGATCATCGCTCGTGTGGATCGATCTCGCGGACGATCTGGGAAACCTCTCCTTCATATTCGTCGGCCCGCACGACCGTGAGTGTTCCGTCGCCGGCGCGGAAGATGACGATGCTGACCATCAGGCTGGTGGCGAGGCTGAAGGCGAAGGCGTTGGCTTCTACGAGGGACATTTTTCCGGCTCCTGTTCTGGAAGCGGGGAGCGATCCCCGCGTGACAGGCGCCCGATGTGTCCGGCCGAGGGCCGCAATCACCGTGAAGGCAAGGCCGAAACGGCGGCACGCTTTGCGTAGTCCGACCCTTTATGGGTTGATGGCATCAGGCCCTCGGATCGGACCAAGGAATTGCGCCGACAACCGCGGGGATCGGTTCCCTGCCCTCCATTCCAGGACGAGATGCGATGTGAATCTCGTGGTTCGCCGCCTTGCCTTCATCGACGCCACACCGGCAGGATCAGTCGTCCGATCACGCGCCAAGAACGACGGAAATCAGAGCGAATGATTTGAGGCGGGTCGACTGGTGGCGCCTTCACGTGGCGCCGAACTTCATCACCGGAATGCCGAGCCTGCGGGCCTTGTCGGCGAGGTTGTCCTGAATGCCAGAGCCGGGGAAATGAATGACGCCAATCGGCAAGGTGTCGAGCATGGCGTCGTTGCGCTTGAAGGGCGCGGCCTTGGCATGCCTGGTCCAGTCCGGCTTGAAGGCAATCTGTGGCACCTTGCGACTGTGAGCCCATTTGGCCGCGATCAACTCGGCACCTTTTGGTGATCCGCCGTGTAGCAGAACCATTTCCGGATGCTTGCCATGGACCTGGTCGAGCTTGGCCCAGATCAGCAGATGATCGTTGAAATCGAGCCCGCCGGTGAAGGCGACTTTCGGTCCGGGTGGCAACAGCAGCTGGCTGTCTGCATGCTTCCTTGCGGCAACGAAGTCCCGGCTGTCGATCATTGCCGCGGTCAGGTTGCGATGGCTGACGAGAGAGCCCGAACGCGGGCGCCAGATCGAGTGGGTGTGACGCTCGTAGTGCTCGGCGGCCTGGTCGCGCATCAATTCGAAGGCGCTGCGGCGTTCGAGCAGTGTCTGACCTTGGGCGATGAGGCGCTCGAGTTCGACCGACTTAACCTCGGATCCATCTTGTTCGCGCTGCAGCCGCTGCTGGCAAAGCTCGTTTTCATCGAGCTCGCGTTCGATCCGCTTGGTCGCGCGATGGAACAGATTGACTGTACCCCACAGCAACTCCTCAAGGTCGGGCTCAAGGCGTGTGTCGGCCATCGCCACCAGGAGAGCGTCGAAGATGTCGGCGATGCTGGCTGCCACGACCCGGCCTTCGGGAAGCGGCCGCGGATCGGGTTCATCGTCGAAGGGACGGTAGCCATAGAGCTGAAGCTCCTGCAGGACGTGGTCGATGGGTGATGATGCGGGTTGCGGCTCGAAGTCGGTATCGTGCTCGGTGCTCATGGCGGCTTGCCTTCGTGGGACCGGCCGCGCCCATCGCGGCCTTCATGGCGACGAAGGCGATGGACGATCCGGACTTGCACCCGAAGCGCCAGCGCAGGGCCGGAACGGGAGTGAAGGATGGCGAAGCCCGGCTATTTTGGTTCGCGATGGAAAGGCCCGAAGACGGGGTCCCGCGCGGCTCGCCGCCCGGGGTGGCAAGGGCCGCCGGAAAATAGCCGGACGCAGCCATTGCCTGTCCGGACCGGCCGGCGCCCGATCGCCCTCTGGAAGGCCGTGGGCCGCCCCTCGCCCCAGCGGAGGTCCCCCCTGCGCACCGAGGTACGCTTAGCAAATGCCACCCCTCCCTTCCCCTTCCGGTCAGGCCGCCAGCTTCATGAAGCGTTCGACATCCCGTGGCGCGATCTGAACCCGCAGGATCCGCCTCAGCGCATCGGCGCCGAGCAGACGCAGATCCTCGTTGAAGTCGCCAAGTTTCGGCGTCAGAACCATCGCCTCGATACCGGCGGCGCTGGTGCGTTCAATGAGGGTTGCCACTGCTGCGTCGCCTGCCGGATCATTGTCGCGGGCGATGTAGAGCCGCCGCAATGTGTCAGGGAACAGGACTGCGGACAGATGCGCCGCCGACAGCGCCGCCAGTGCCGGCATGGCGGGCAGGACGGTGCGTTGCGACAGCATGGTCTCGATGCCTTCGCCGGCGGCCATGACATCACGGCAGCAGCCGAAGCGGACGGCATGACCGAGCAGTTCGCCCATGGCCCGCCTCGGCGTGTCGATCGGAGCGCGGCCGAGATTGGCCGCGCTGAATCCGCCCGGGTCGAGCCAGGTACGGTGGGCGCCGGTGAGCTTTCCTTTGAGGTCGGTGACCGTCGCGATCATTGCCGGCCATGTTTCGGTGGGGCCGCGCTCCGGACGATGATAGCAGCGCGGATGAAACCGAAGGCTCCCGGTTTCATGCAAGGCTGTAATCGCGCGTCCACGCAGATACGTCTCCACAAGCGTTCCTGGTATCGGCTGCGACATGGAGACCAGCCGCCGCGCCGCTTCGGGAGAGCCGCCGGCAGCGGGAACGGCTTGCTCCCGCCGGTCCTTTGGTTCGTTCGTCGTCAGGGGCATCGACAGAAAGCTGCGCGCCTCGTCGCAGATGTCCTTGAAATCGACAAGGCCAAGCGATTCCGAAATGACGTCCAGAAGGTCGCCATGCTCGCCGGTGGCGGCGTCAGTCCATTTGCCGGCGGCGCCCTTGCCGGAATCCGATCCCTTGAGACGGACAAACATCGAGCGCCCCGGCGCATTGCGGGCGTCGCCAACCAGCCAGTAGCGGCCCTCACGGCGACCGTTGGAAAGGTAGCGGCGGCAAACCGCCTCCGCCACTTGGGCGAGACGGCTTGCCAGTTCGGACGCATCGCGAGGCGGCATCACGTGGCCTCCCTCTCGCTGATGCGCTGTATCGGATGACGCTCGATGACCTTGGCAAGCACCGCAGGCCCGCTAGCGTCCGCGGGCACGAACATGCGCAGCTTCCAGGAGATGATCTCGTGGAAAAGTCCGTAGGCCGTTAGCCGCTCGCGCATGGTATCGGTGAAGCCCGACAGCTCGATGCGATTGGCGCCCATGATGCGGACGCGGCGCAGATGAAGTCCCTCCTCGAGGTCGAGCATCGTTCGCCCATCCGCAAGGGCGTTGAAGGCATCTTGTGCCGTCAGCATGCTCACACCGGTTGCGAGCGCGCCGGCGGCCCATGCGGCCGAAACCCTGCGTCCGATGATGCGCTCCCCCTCGTCGGTCTGGAGCCGATAGACCCGGCTCGATTCGTTTGGAAGTCGCTTCCAGATCGGCAGCAGCAGCCCCGCGACGATGTGGATGGTCGAGTCGGAGAAAGTCGGGACGCTCGCGACCTCGGCGTTCCAGGCGGCGGCGAAGGTCGCGCGATCAGCCTGCTGCCAATGACTGTCCTCCATCATACGCAGGGAGGCATGGTGTTGTTCCATCGGCCGGATCAGCCGGACGCGCCGCTCGATTTCGCCATCATCGAGCATGAACGATGGCGCCGGAACCTGCACGGCAGCACGCCCTGAGCGTTCGTTGACCAGCAGGATGGCGCGCTGGTCGTCGAGCTGGGCGACAGCTTCCTCGACGGGCACGGGCCGGTTGCGCTGGCGCTGATCGATGGTGAGGAGCTGCGTTTCGGCGCCGGTGCCCGGATGGGTGTAGATCGCCCGCCGATCGGTGACGACGAAGCTCTCCGCTCGCAGCGTTTCGAGCCCAAGATCATAAACCCCGGCAGCGATGGCGCCTTCCACCTTCGCGGTGAGCAACTGCTCGAAAGCCGCGAACAGGATGTCTTGCAGTTCGATGGTGAGCGCCAGCAGTCTATTGAGGAAAGTGGTGATCGGCGGCAACTCGTCCTTGATGCCGTTCTCGTCCGTCAGCGTCAGCCCCGTGGTCTGCTCGAACAGCTTGAGTGAGCAGCCCTCCACCTTGCCGCGGACGATCAGCAGATAGAGCTGGCGCAGCGCATCGCGCGCATAATGCGATTCCAGATTGTCCTCCGGCCGGAACAGGCCCTGCCCGCCGGTCTGGCGCTGGCCTCGCGTGATCGCGCCCAGCGTATCGAGACGCCGGGCAATCGTGGAGAGGAAGCGTTTCTCGGCCTTCACGTTGGTGGCGATCGGTCGAAAAAGCGGCGGCTGCGCCTGGTTGGTCCGATGCGTTCGGCCAAGGCCCTGGATAGCGGTATCGGCTTTCCAGCCAGGCTCCAGAAGATAATGGATGCGCAGGCGCGTGTTCCGCGCCGAAAGCTCCGCATGGTAGCTTCGGCCCGTCCCGCCGGCATCGCTGAACACCAGGATGCGCTTGACGTCATCCATGAAGGCCTGCGTCTCGGCGAGATTGGCCGATGCCGCGCGGCTCTCGACCATCAGGCGTTCGCCCTTCCTGACGATGCGTCGTGACCGGCCCGTCACCTCCGCGACCATGTCGGTACCGAAGCGTTGAACGATCTGGTCGAGCGCGCCAGGAACCGGTGGCAAGCTCGCCAGCTGCTCGATCAGGGGCGTGCGGCGCGCGACCGCCTCGCGGCTTTCAACGGGTTGGCCGTCGCGAAACACCGGCCTCGACGACAGGTTCCCTTCCGAATCCGTGAAGGGTTCGTAGAGTTGAACTGGAAAGGAATGCTCGAGGTAATCGAGCACATATTCGCGTGGCGTGATGTCGACGCGGACATCGTTCCATTCCTGCGTCGGCACCTCCGCCAACCTGCGTTCCATCAGCGCCTCGGCGGTGGAGACGATCTGAATAACGGTCGAATGCCCGAATTGGAGATCCTGCTCGATCGAGCGGATCAGCGTCGGCGTCTTCATCGATGTCAGCAGGTGACCGAAGAAGCGCTGCTTGGCGCTTTCGAAGGCCGAGCGCGCGGCGGACTTGGCCTGGCGGTTCAACGTGCCGCTGTCGCCGGTGATGTTGGCGGCCCGCATGGCCGCGTCGAGATGGTTGTGAATGACTGCAAAAGCGCCGGCATAGGCATCGTAGATCCGCCGTTGCTCAAGCGTCAGTTCATGCTCGACCAGTTCATATTCGACGCCGTCGAAGGAGAGCGAGCGTGCCGTATAGAGGCCGAGCGCGCGAAGGTCCCGGGCGAGCACCTCCATTGCTGCCACGCCGCCCGCCTCGATCGCCTCGACGAACTCCGCGCGGGTCGAGAACGGGAAGTCCTCGCCGCCCCAGAGGCCAAGCCTCTGGCCGTAAGCCAGATTGGCGACGGTTGTCGCGCCGGTGGCGGAGACATAGACGACACGGGCGCCGGGCAGAGCATGCTGCAGGCGCAAGCCGGCGCGACCTTGCTGTGAGGGTGCGACATCGCCACGTTCTCCCTTGCCGCCGCCGGCATTCTGCATGGCGTGCGCCTCGTCGAATATGAGTACTCCGTCGAAATCCGAGCCCAACCATTCGACTATCTGCCTGACGCGCGAAACCTTCTCGCCATGGTCGTCGGAGCGCAGCGTGGCATAGGTTGTAAACAGGATGCCTTCGGGAAGCGTGATGGTGCGCCCTTGCGGAAAGCGCGACAGCGGCGTGACGAGCAGACGCTCCATGCCGAGCGCGGCCCAGTCGCGCTGTGCGTCCTCAAGCAGCTTGTCTGATTTCGAGATCCACACGGCCTTGCGCCGGCCTTGCAGCCAGTTGTCGAGCACGATGCTCGCCGACTGCCGGCCCTTGCCGACACCGGTCCCGTCGCCGATGAAGAAGCCGTGCCGGAAGCGCACCGCCGCCGGCGCTTCATCGGGTGCTGCTTTGACAACATCGAGCGTGTGGTCGACTGACCACGATCCGGCGAGAAACCCGCAATGGGCCTCGCCGGCCAGGATCACCGTTTCGAGCTGCGCGTCGGAAAGGGACGTCAGGATGTCGTCAGGCAGGGTCGGGCGATAAGTGGGCTTTGGCGGCGCGACAGACGCCATCGCCGCGGACTGGACCAGCCTGGTCGGGTGCGCCTGTGAGCCGGGAATACGGATCGTTTGCAATCCATATTCCTCGTAGATCGCGTCGGTCAGCCGTGCTCCCTCGACGGGCGTCCAATCGACCGTCTCGTACGACAGTTCAACGCCGACCGGCTCGGACAGCTGCCGGTGAACTGGGCCTGTGACAGTGCGGGCGAGATAGCCGCGAACCGTCGGCGGAGTGGCAGGAACCACCCTGACCGCCTCGGCGACCGGCAGCCTTGCTGGAACGTGTTCCTCGATCCAACTGAGCAAAGCGGAGACGTCCGGCGCAACGCCGAGCGCATTCGGAATGAGGAACGTTTCACCAGCGGGCCCCTTGTCGAAGACCGTCAGTCGGGTCTCGATCATCGTGCCATGCTTGGCATAGACGGCGCCACTGATCGTGGCGGTGAAAACGACACGACCATGCTCCTGGAGGCGCACGAATGCATCGCGCCACGCTGGCATCTCCGGCCCGAAACTCGCACCGGTGATGGTGACCAGCCGGCCCCCGTCGGCAAGTCGGGCGAGGGCTGAGGCGACATGGCGATAGGCCGCATCCGCGACGCGACCACGCACATTGGCGAGGACCGAGAACGGCGGATTCATCAGCACGACGGTGGGCAAGCTGGCGGGATCGAGATGATCATCGATCTGGGCCGCGTCGAACCGCGTGACCGCAAGGGCCGGGAAGAGAATGGACAGCAGGCCAGCACGGGTCTCTGCAAATTCGTTCAGGACAAGCGAGCCGCCCGCGATCTCGGCGAGGATGGCTAGCAGCCCGGTGCCGGCGGAAGGTTCAAGGACTCGGTCGAACGCAGTTATGGCGGCCGCGGAGACGGCTGCCAGGCCCAGCGGGATAGGTGTCGAGAATTGCTGCAGCGCCTGAGTCTCCTCGGAGCGGCGGGTATGCGTGGGCAGCAGGTCGGCGATCCGGTTGAAAAGCGGTAAGGCGGATGTCATGGAGCCGGCCTTGCGCAGAAGCGACCTGCCGTATCTGCGCAGGAACAGCGCGGTCGCGGCCTCGCAGGCGTCATAGGCCATCGCCCAGTTCCAGGCGCCGCTCGTGTCGGAGGCTCCGAATGAAGCTTCCATCGCGCTTCGCAGGACGACGGCATCGACGCGCCGGCCGCATTCGAGGTGGGGGAGCAGATGCAGGGCTGCCGCGTAGACCGCTGCGGCTGGATCGACAGGCGCGGCGGAAGGGACCGAACCGCCGACTACTGCGGGAGACAAGACGTTCATTGGAGATTCTCTGGAGAGCGAGACCGGGAAAATCCCGCCGGCGCTCTCTCTGACCGGACGGGCTCAAACCCGTCCCTGCCCGGACACTCACTCTCATCACAGGACGCAAAAACGCCCGGCACTCTTGCGAGAGCCGGGCGATAAGCTCGGGAGGAAGACGGCCTATTCGGCGGCGTCTAGCTGTTTTTCTTCTTGGTCGACCAAAGCGACATCGTTGTCACCTGCCAGGAATTCAGGCAGAGCTTCATCTTCGTCGCCAGCGGCAAGCCGCAGAGGCTCGGGCAGCCAGCCACTATCGGCGAGCAGGCGTTCAGCTTCCTTGGCCATGTCGCCCTTCTTGAGGTGGTCGATGAGCTGGGAGGCGCGCTCGCCAGCACCCTCGCGAACGGCTTCGAGGATACGCGCCTTGGTGACGCGGCCGAGATAGTTGCCGACAGTGGGGCGCCATCCGGCGGCGATCATGTCGAGCCCAACTGCCCGAGCAAGGCGATCGGCATCCGCAAGGCGCTGCTGGACGCCGTGCGTTGAGATGGCGCCGTTACCGTAGCGATCGGCCCTTTCGTAAAGGGCGTTGACGCCGAGGGATGCGCAATGGGCGAACAGCTCAGCTTGCTCGGTACCCGTCAGTCCAGAGAGCGCGTCCCACAGGTCGGCGACGTCCGTTGGAAGACGCTTTTCCCAGGCCTCGTGGCTGGCCTGGATCGAGCGCGCATACGTCGTATCTCGAAGCCCTTCCGACTGGACTGGAAAGACTGTGCCACGGACAAAGACTTCCATCGCCACGCCTTGCGCGCTGTAGCGAGAGAAAGCGTCACGGACGAATTTGTGAAGCACGGCCAGAAAAGCGGTTGCCGAATCGTTTGCGAGCTTGTCACGCAGAGCCAGCGTGCGATCCGCGGTCAGTTCCATGATCAGCCGATCCGGCAATGGCTTGATGCCATCCTCCTCATCATCGTCCGTGTCGACCGGCTGGCCACCGATCGTGATGACGGCCCGCTGATTAGAGCCTGTGGCCGAAGCGCCGGATCCGTCGATGCCGGGATCGTTGTCGCCCTCGGCCGTTAAGGGCGCCTCATCCTCCGGCTTCACATAGCCGCGCTCCACGAGAAGCGCTCCGTCCGTATCGATGCTGACGAAGACACCCGCACGCACGATTTCCGCCGGATCGAAACGAACGGGGCGCGCCTCGATCGATTTGATCGCCGTTTCGATCTCGCCAAACCGCTGGTCGACGTCATCCGGCAACTCGTCCGCCTCCTCGTACTGCTTCTGAAGCTTGTCGAACTCCCCACGCAGCGCATCGAGCGTTGCCTGTTCGTCGCTGGCGAGGTCGATCGGCGTGCCCTTGAGTTCACGCAAGCCATTTGCCGCGCCATAGGGAAAGCTCACCGCGACTTCGATCCACTTCCAGCCTTCGTTGGCGATTTCGTCGGCCATCATCTGCAGCTTCTCGGTGACCAGCCGTTCAAGCAGCGGGACGTCCTGCAACCACCCCCCATCGTCCGACTGGAACAGATCGCGCAGCACGTCGCCGCCTGCCACCTCATAGGCCTCCAGGCCGACGAATGCGGCCCGCTTGTCGGAGGCGCGGACGGTATTCTCGGTCAGCATGCGGCGGATTTGGTATGGCTCTTTCGACCAGCTGTTCTTGATCGCCTCCCAGACCAGTTCCTGTCGCGCATGATCGCTGCTGATGGAGAATGCCTCGAGTTGGGCGATCGTCATTCCGTCCTCGGCGTAGAAGTCGAGAAGTGCTGGCGAAACCGTTGTCAGCTTGAGCCGCTGCTTGACGACGTTGACCGAGACGAAGAAAGCAGCCGCAATCTCCTCCTCTGTCATGCCCTGGTCGAGCAAATCCTTGAACGCCCGATATTGGTCCAGCGGGTGAAGTGGCGCGCGTTCGATGTTCTCAGCCAGTGACACTTCCGCCGCCAGAATTGCGCTGGAAGAACTGCCGATGACACATGGCACCGGCGCTGTTTTGGCAAGCTGCTTCTGCTTAACTAGCATCTCGAGGGCGCGATATCGGCGGCCGCCAGCTGGCACCTCGAACATCCCCGTCTCTTGGCCGTCGGCATCAACCACAGGACGAACGTGCAGGCTCTGGATCAACCCACGGCGAACGATCGAAGCAGCGAGGTCGTCGATGGAGACGCCTGCCTTGATGCGACGCACATTGGACTGGCCTAGCACCAGCTTGTTGAAGGGGATATCGCGCGAGGACGATAGCGTGATCTTTTGGACGGCAGTAGTCATTGAAGTTCTCCGCGACGGGCCGCCGAGAGCCTCTCTCTCAGCCTTGAACCCGTCACAAGACCCCTCCAACCCTCTCCCTCTCCTGCCCGCACAATCCGACACACCGTAGATTGACAGCCCAGCGCGCACGCCTGAAGGCATGTCGGCCTGAACGTTGCCTCCGCATGAACCGATGGTTGAAGCGGATCGACCAAGTGCGGCTGGCACTTGATGGCTATGCCGATCGGCGGGACGGCGCATGCGCTGTTCCAGCCAGCGAAGGTTATGCCGCCCATCTATCGTTGCCTGCGCCCAGCCCGACCGATGCTTCGGCCTCCACCGGCAGGTGGCCAAGAAGCCAGTCGGCCGCCTTGCTGGCCTGGCTGGCGGCACGGACGATGGCGCGATTGTCCTCGCGCAAAACCGCCAGCCATGAGCCGATATACTCGGCGTGCCGAACCGTAGGGACGATGCCCAGGGCTGCACAACAAAACGCTGCGTTGATTTCTGCCACGAGCTCTTCGAACGCGTACTTCCTGGAGGCGGTAGAGCCGGATAATTTGCGGTCCAGGCGTGAACTGTGGCCGGTTGCATGACCAAGCTCATGCAAGGCTGTCCGATGCCAATTGATCGGCTCGAAGTAAGCCTGGGGCGGAGGCACCTGTATATAATCGTGGGCCGGCGCGTAGAACGCCCTGTCGCCGCCAATATGAAAGTCGATACCGGTGGCCTTGATCAGCGCCTCGACACGCGGTTCGATCGGGCTAGCCACCGGCAGCGGGGCCGAAGCTGCGACTTCGTCAGGTAGCCCTTCACATTGCTCGATGTTGAAAACGGTGAAGCGCTTGAGGAACGGTATGGTTTGAGCATCCTCGCCCGTCTCGCGAGCGCGCTTCTTCTCGTGATCAGGGACAAAACGATCGGCATAGACGACCGTTGTCCCGTGCTCGCCTTTGCGGACGTTCCCGCCGAGCGCGAACGCCTGTCGATAGGTTATCCAACTCTGTGTTGGAAACCCGCGTTCGACGACGGCACCCCAGAGAATAAGGACGTTGATCCCGCTGTACGTGCGATGCGTGCTTGCATTCTGCGGCAGGGAAAGCGACGCTTTTGCCGCGGACGTCCCCCATGGCTGAACCCAAGGAAAACGACCAGCTTCTAGCTCGGCGACTATCTTGCCGGTGATCTCGTCGTAGAGGTTCGACCGGTCGGCGACGGCATGCGTTCGATTGGTCCGGACAGACATCGCGGTTCTCCGCGACGGGCGCCGAAGGCCTCTCCTTCCGCTTTCAACCCGTCGCGAAAAACCCGGCGCTCCTCTGACTCTCCGTCGGGAGAGCCCCTGCTCTCCCGACCAAATGAAAAACGGCGTACAAAGCGGAAGCACCGAAATGTCCGTCATTGCGGCCAAGTCAGTTCGGTGCTGGAGCAGGTTCGTGGCCCTGAGACCGGTTCAACAGGGCGGCCGAAGGAGCATCAGCATAGCGCCGCCGCCAGGCGGGATGCGGGACCGACAGCCCCCGGCGAAGGGCGCCATATGAAGCTGACTCGGCATGCATCACCCCGGAGTGGATAGCGATCCACGAAACGCATTGGGGTCGAGGGGTGGCTTGACTATTCGTTCTCTTTTTGTTCACTGTTGGCATGACAGCCACAAGGAGGCCGGTCATGGACATTTTGATGGATGCAAGGGGCGCCACCCCTGAAGAAAAGCAGCGTGGATTGGCAGCCGCGCGGGCCGTGCTCAAGCGCATCGGCATCACTGCCGAAGAAGCCGCCGAAGGCTCTTTTACAGTCGAAGGTTGGGATGATGCGGGATTCCCGCCTGATCAGGAGCCGATCGAAGAAGTTTATGTCGCCGCTGAGGCATGGTGGGCCGCCGACAACGCGGCAATCGAGGCTTGCTGTGAAGGTTGGCCGGACGAGAAAAGATATGGCGTCCATGGTCTAGAGTTGCTCCATGATCCAGAAACGCAGCTTGCCGATCGCGCCACGGCGCTAGCGCGGATGCGCGTCATCGTTGCGGAAGAAGACGGTCAACAGGAATTCCATGACGATCGTCCCTTCCTATTGGCGCTCGCCGCTACCGCCGAGATGGCGGACGGCTCGAAGGCAAGAGAGCTCGTCGATGCGGTGACGGTCGCCTATACATCGCTGGCGCTAGCTGGCTTCGAGCCGAATGAACCAATTGAGCCGAAGCGCCAAGCAGTGCTCGACGCAATCGACGCGCTTGAAGTCGGATCTGCGGCCCTCAAATGAGAAAGGCCATTCAATGTCGACCCAAGTCATACCGGAGCAGAAAAAGCCGAAGCTCATTGTTGTCGTAGCGTTTGATCGAGGCGACGATGGGGAGCTGTTTACGGTGTATGGCCCGACCGACCAGCAAAGCGAAGAGCGGGCTATTCGGATTGCAAAAGCACTTGCCGGGAAGCACGTAGGCGTGATTGTTTGGAGCCGGGATGCAGATCCGGCGCTTGGAGACTACGGCCCGCCAAAAACCTTGTTTGTGAATGGCGACGTGCCGGACATGGAGTGAGCAGCACAGTGCGGACACTTGTAGCACTCCTTCTCGATCCTCACATTCCGATCAGCCAACCATCCTATTTATACGCCATGACCGCAATTCAACGCACAGTTTGATCGGATCCCTTCCGGCGCTGGCTGATACAATCCAGATCTTGATCTCTGAATGGAAGCCCACGCACAAGCACGGGCGCATGCCGGCAGCGAGATCATGAAAAGCGACACCCTTTCCTATCCTCCTCGGGGTCTCTCACGCGAAGAAGCGGCCCGATATGTTGGCGTGGGCATAACCAAATTCGACCAGATGGTTGCTGATCGCCGCATGCCGAAGCCGAAGAAAGTTGACGGCCGCGTGATTTGGGATCGCCTTAAACTCGAAGCGGCGTTTGCCGAACTACCTGGAGACGATGATGAGAATATCGTCGACTTCCTGTTGCAAGGGAATCACCGCAGGGAATAGATTCATTCAGCCATGACCGACAAATATCCCGGCCTGTCCTCCTACACCGATCGCCACGGAAAACTACGCTGGCGCTATCGGACGAAGGAGCGTTTGGTCAGTCTGCCTGCTCCCAATCAACTGGGATTCAAGGAAGCGTACCAGGCAGCGGTCGAAGGCCGAAAAGTCCCCAAGGCCCCCGTCGTCCAAATGCCGGGAGCCGCCCTGCCAGGCACATTTGGAGCGGCCTTTCAACGGTTGAAGATCTCGGTCAAGTGGTTGGCGCTTGACGAAGCCAGCAAGCGCAAGAACAAGCGGCTGATTGAAGAATTTCTAGAACTGCGGGTGGTCCCAGATCACCCACTTGTCTGGCGCGACGTACCGGTTAAGAACCTTAGACGTATCCATATTGAAGAGCTTCTTGGCCGCTTCATCGCCACACCCCATAAGGCCAAGCACCTGCTGGTGGGCATACGCAAGCTGGTCTATGTCGCGCTGCGGCAAGATTGGATTGATATCGACCCCACCGCGGCGGTCGAGTGGCGGCCCGCCTATGCCGGCTGGAAGGCATGGTCGCGCGAGGCGATGGCGCAATTTGAAAACCGTTGGCAGCTCGGCACTGCGGCACGCACTTGTTACGGATTGGCGCTTTGGCTGGGCAACCGCCGCGGCGACGTCGCGGGCCTGCGCTGGGACCAGAGGGTCACCCGCCGTGTCTTCATCGATGGCGTCGAGCGTCACTTTGACGGGTTTGATATCGTTCAGGGCAAGAACAAGGGACGAACAGGCGGCAAACGGCTTTTCGTGCCGATCACACCTATGCTGTCCGAGATCCTGGATGCGGCTGACAGGCGCGGCGAGACCGTTTTGGTCAACGCCTATGGTGAGCCCTTCTCCGCCAAGTCACTGACTGGAATGATGGCGCATTGGTGCAAGCTTGCCGGTCTTCCGAAGGGCCTTACCCTGCATGGTTTGAGGAAGTCGCTCGGTGTTTATCTGGCGGAGGCCGAGGCCTCCACCAGGCAGATGATGGACGTCCTCGGTCATGACGATATCGATCATGCTGAGCTCTATTCGCGCGAGGCATCGCAGGTACGGCTGGCGGTCCAGGGGATGGACCGGGTCGTGCGGCTGGTCACGCGCAAGCCGATGCTTGGCGAACCTATTGGCGAACCTCGTGGCGAACCGGTCGGTAAGTCATTGATAAATAACGATAATGGTGGGCCCGGAGGGACTCGAACCCCCAACCAAGCGGTTATGAGCCGCCGGCTCTAACCATTGAGCTACAGGCCCCACGCGGGCTGGATTAATGTTTTTCGCATCGCGGCACAAGGCTTTCCCGACAGGCTTTCGCGGATCGCCCAAATCAACCCATAATCGCGCTCTACGCGACCTGTGCGACTGGATCGCAGACCAAGGAGATTTTCATGACCAAACATCTTTTGCCTCTCGCGCTCGCCGCTGCAATCGCTTTTCCGGCGATGGCTGGAGCCACCGATTCGCCGACGCCCGCCCGCATCATTGTTTCGGGTGAAGGCGAAGCGACCATCCCTCCCGACCTGGCGTTGCTGTCGCTCAGCGTGATGCGCGAAGCCAAGACGGCACGTGCGGCACTCGACGCCAACAACGACGCCATGGCCGCCGTGATCGCGGCGATGAAGGCGGCCGGCATCAAGGACCGCGACCTGCAGACGGCGGGCATCCAGATCAACCCGCGCTACAACTACACCAACAAGCCGGACGGCAGCCAGGAGGCCGAGCTTGTTGCCTACCAGGTGACCAACACGCTTGCGGTGCGCGTGCGCGACATCGACAAGACGGGCGAGATCCTCGACAAGGCCGTGTCGCTCGGTGTCAACCAGGGCGGTGGCATCTCCTTCACCAATGACAACCCGGCAGCGACCATCGACGCGGCCCGCAAGAAAGCGGTGGCCAGCGCAATCGCCAAGGCCAAGACGCTTGCGGAAGCCGCCGGCGTGAGCATTGGCCGGGTCCTGGAGATCTCAGACCAGAACATCGCCCCGCCGCCGATGGCGATTAACGCCAAGGCCTTCGACGCCGCCGCCGGTGCGGCAGTGCCGACGCAAGCCGGCGAGAACGCCTACAACGTCCAGGTCACGGTCACCTTCGAACTGAAGTAGGCAGCCCCAAATGATGCGTGGTCGAGCTTTGCCCGGCCACGCATAGACCCAACGGCAAATACCCGACATGAAAAACCCCGCGGGATCGCTCCCGCGGGGTTTTTTCGAGCCGCACCCGTCCGCTCTGGACAGGGGCTCTACTACCACAGGCTCATCTTCGTAGAAGATGATGCCGCAAGCCTTAGCGATAGATAACCGGGCAACCGCGCTCGTTGGCGAACACGATGACCACGCGGTCGCCATCCTGGCGGCCCATGACCTTGACCGTGCGGCGGCTGACATCGACGATGCGGGCGCGGTGAAGGCCCATGCGCTCGGCCTTGTCGAGGGCGCGATCCGGCGAGCAACCACGGCGCCAGCCATCACCACGTCCGTCGCGCCAATCGTCGCGACGCTCGTCACGGCGGTGGCGATAGCCGTCATCACCGGCATAGACGCCAAAACGCGGATCCTGGTTGTTGCCGAAGCCGAGATAGAGGCTGTCGGCGTGGGCGGGAATAGCCGCCAGCGTGCCGAGGGCGACCAGCGCCGAAAGGGCTGCCGTCTTGATCTTGTTGTACATGGTTCTCTCTCCTTGTTGCGGGCTTGCGCCCGTCCTCGTGAAATCGATGATGGGAGAATGCACTCGCCTGCCTGAACTGGTTACGAACCCGCCGTTCATCTGCGGTTCATGTGGGCGGATGGGCAATGGTGTAACGCTGGCCTTACGGCTCGTCGTCCAGCATATAGTCAAAATAATCCTCAGGCTCGGCAAGCTCGGTCTCGCTCGCCTTGACCCGGCCGCGCATCGAGATGCCGGCCTCGTGCACGGTCTCCGCGCTGCCCGACACCAGCCGGTGCCACCAATAGAGGTCGTGGCCCTCGGCCACCAGCCGGTAGGCGCAGGTGCTGGGCAACCAGCTGATGGTGCGCACATTCTGCGGCGTCAGCCCGACGCAATCGGGGACGCGCGCCAGCCGGTTGGCGTAGTCGGAGCAGCGGCAGGTCTGCGCGTCGAACAACCGGCAGCCGACGCTGGTCCAGTAGATCTCGCCCGTATCCTCGTCCTCGAGCTTCGACAGGCAGCATTTGCCGCAGCCGTCGCAAAGCGATTCCCATTCGGCTGGGCTCATCGCTTCCAGCGTCTTTGTTTTCCAGAATGGCGTTTCCATCCTGGGGATGTGGCCCCGGCCGCCGCCGAGGTCAAGCGCGGCAATGGTTGAAATGGGGCGGCAACCCGGCCGAAAGACACGAAGTTGCCTTCAAAAGGCCGGCCAATCGCCCCGTACGGTGTATAACCATGCAATACTGGAACCAATCGGGCTAAGATCGGTTTCGGCAAGGATGGGACCCCACAAGGAGAGTTTTCGATGAAACGCCAACCACGGATTCTGGCAGGCACCGCACTTGGCCTGCTGATGGCATCCGCGCCGTTGGGCGCGTACCCGCTTCAGGGAAGTGCCGCGTTCGACCCCATGCAGCGCGGTGGAACGCCGCTGATCCTGGCGCAGGACGCACCGACCGACGAGGCACAGCCGACCGACCAGGAGCAGCCACGCAAGAAGAAGCGCGACCAGCAGGCCGAGCAGCCAGCTCAGCAGGCCGCACCAGCGGCCGAGCAGCCCGCCCCAGCGGCAGAGGAACAGCCCCGCAAGAAGAAGCACGAGCAACAGCAGCAGACCGAACAGGCGCCGGCCGAGCAGGCCGCTCCCGCCGCTGAGGAACAGCCCCGTAAGAAGAAGCGCGATCAGCAGCAGCAGACCGAGCAGGCACCGGCCGAGCAGGCCGCCCCTGCCGTCGAGGAGCAGCAGCCGCGCAAAAAGAAGCGCGATCAGCAACAGCAAACCGAACAGGCCCCCGCCGAACAGGCAGCCCCCGCCGCCGACGAGCAGCAGCCGCGCAAGAAGAAGCGGGACCAACAGCAGCAGACCGAGCAGGCACCCGCCGGCGAGGCCGCTCCCGCAACCGACGAACAGCAGCCGCGCAAGAAGAAGCGCGACCAGCAGCAGCAGACTGAACAGGCGCCCGCCGGCGAGGCCCCTGCTGGCCAGGCTGAACCCGCCAACGACAACCAGTCGACCAAGCCAGGCAAGAAACACAAGCAGGACCAGCAGAAAGCGGCGCCCGCCGAGCAGGTAACGCCGGAAGCCGCGCCGACGCCGAAGGAAGCCCCCGCCGGCGAAGCAACGACGCCCAAGGTTGAGCCGGCGCCGGCCGGCGAACAGCCGGCGATCCAGGGCGAGCAGCCCCAGGACAAGACAAAGAAGCACGGCAAGAAGCCGACGGGCGAACAGCCCGCGAACGGTGAGCAGCCGGCGACAGGTGAACAACCGGCCAATGGTGAGAAGCCGGCCACGGGTGAACAGCCTGCCAATGGCGAGAAGGCCGCGCCTGTCCAGGGTGAAAACCCCGTGCAGGGCGAAGCACCCGCCGACAAGGACGCCGCCCCCATCCTCGACAGCCAGAAGGATGCCGAACGCAAGGCCGGCGGCCGCAAGCATGGCGACAAGAACGGCCAGCAGCAGAACGATGGCCAGAATGCCCAGCAAGGCGGCGACCAGGGCGGCAAGCCCGTGGTCGCTCCTGTCGACCAGGGTCCGCCGCCCACCGACGACAAGGCAGCCCAGCAGGAGATCAAGCCCGAAAAGTTCGTCCCGGTGACGGAAGAAAAGGGCAAGCGCCGGGATCGCGCACCCGACGAGAACATCCGCGACCGCCGCCGTCCCAAGGGTGTCGACGTGCTCAAGGAGATCGGCGACCGCGTCATCATCCAGCTCGGCGGCCAGACGATCGTCCAGAGCAATGACGGCACGCGCATGAACCGTGGCGCCAAGGATGTCTATTACGAGGATCTGCCGCAAGGCCGCACACGCGAGACTGTCGAGCGCGGCAATGGCGTCCAGATCGTCACCATCCGCAACCGTTATGGCGACGTCATCCAGCGTTCGCGCATCACGCCGGATGGGCGCGAATATGTGCTGAGCTATGTCGAGGAACGGGACTATCAGGATGAGGGCGACTGGCGCGATCCGGGCGATGACCTGCCGCCGATGCGGCTCAACATTCCGCGCCGGCAATACATCCTCGATTCCGAGGATGTCGAGAGCCCGGACGATTACTACACCTTCCTCGAACAGCCGCCAGTGGAGAAGGTCCAGCGTCTCTATTCGATCGACGAGGTCAAGCGCTCGGCCCGCGTGCGCGACATCGCACGCCGCGTCGACCTCGACACGCTGAACTTCGAATTCGGTTCGGCTTCGATCTCCGACACCGAGGTGCAGAAGCTAGAGGGCGTCGCCGACGCCATGGAGAAGCTTTTGAAGAAGAACCCGGCCGAGACCTTCCTGATCGAGGGCCATACCGATGCCGTCGGCAAGCCGGAGGCCAATCTTGCCTTGTCGGATCGCAGGGCGGAATCGGTCGCCGAAGCCCTGACCAGCGCCTTCGGCATCCCGCCGGAGAACCTGACGACTCAGGGCTATGGCGAGGAGTATCTGAAGGTGAACACACAGTCGCCCAACCGCGAGAACCGGCGTGTCGCCATCCGCCGCATCACCTCGCTGGTGGCGCCTGTCGCCAGCAACAATTGACTTGGCTTTCCAGAGGCTTGAAGTGGCTTCTGGAATCAAGTCGGCAAGCAAGTCCCATCCCGGTCGACCGGGGTGGGACGAAGTGCGGACCACATGCGCTGGGTCAACAAGATTTGTACGGGCATTAGAGCCGGCTCATTGAATCGCGGGCTCGCACACCCCAGATTCTGGTCTGGGCGTTCCCTGCCCCATCCCGACTCCAGCGGGATGCATTGAGCCCCGCCGGCCCCCTCCGGCGGGGTTTTTTGCTTCCCAATTTATCTTGCAAACGGGAGCAGCGTGGTCGAAATACGGTCCACTCCGAACAAGAGAACCAAGCGGAACCACCCTATGAAGCGTCTCGAACTCGCCATCGAATCGATCATCCTCGCCTCGCGCTGGCTCCTCGTCGTCTTCTATATCGGATTAGCGCTGGCATTGGCCGTCTATGCGCTGTCCTTTGGCAATAAGCTCTACGAGTTCGTCACCGTGGCCTTCACGCTCGGCGACACCGACACCATCCTGAAGATGCTCGGCCTGATCGATGCGGCCCTGGTTGCTTCGCTGGTCGTGATGGTCATCATCTCAGGCTACGAGAACTTCGTCAGCCGCTTCGACGACCAGGATGGCGGCGTCCATTGGCTAGGCACGATCGATGTCGGTTCGCTGAAGGTCAAGGTCGCCTCGACCATCGTCGCCATCTCGTCCATCCACCTCTTGCAGGTGTTTTTGAACTCGTCCTCCTACACCACCGAACAGCTGATGTGGCTGACCATCATCCACCTCGCCTTCGTCGTCTCGGCGCTGATGCTGGCCTATATCGACCGGCTGATGGGCCTGAGCAAAGGCAAGAAGGACGAGGAGTAAGCCTCCAAATTGTGGGGCTGTAGCCACAGCTACGGATCGCCTCAGGGCCATCGCTGCGAACCCGCTGTGACCATCTCGGCAGGCGGATAGCCGTAGGTGCGTGAAAAGGCGCGCGAGAAGGCAGCAGCGCTACCAAAGCCGACACGTCGCGCGGTGGCTTTGACGCTGTGCCCAGCGGCAATCTCGGCGCGGCCCAGCGTGAGGCGCCATGACGTGACATAGGCGGCGGGCGTCGTGCCGACGGTCCTGGTGAATTGCTCTATGAAGTGGCTTCGAGACAGGCCGGCCAGTTGAGCCAGCATCTCCGTGCGCCAGCCGAGAGCCGGTCTGTCATGGATGGCCACCAGGCAGGGGTGCAGGGTCGGGTGAGCGAGGCCCGCCAGAAGCCCCGCGCTGACCCGGCCCATGTCTATCGCACGCCGGACGGCGAGAACGACGATGATTTCGCAGAGGCGTTCCTGGACGGTCCGCCCGCCGCAACGGCTGTTTTCGACCTCCATCGCCAGCGCGTCCGCCAGCCCTCGCATCTGCGGCTGCTCCGCCAATGCAAACACCAATTCCTCGGGCAAGGCGCCAACAAGCGGGTTGGCAACGCCGCCAAAATCGATCCGGGCCGCGACGAGGACGGAAAATGCCCGGTTGCTGGGAACGCCTCCCAAGACCCTGACAACGATGTGCGAGGCGCCGTCGCCATCATCTCCCGTGACCAGGAAAAGATTCGCATCCGCCTCATTGGTCACAACCGCACGCAGCCCAAACGCCTGCAGAAATGCAGTCAATCGGTCATGCTTTCGCGGTAAAATCGGACTCATGATCATGTTATTCTTAATATCCATGATCAAGATTATGCCAAATTGACATCACTTCATAGCGAGAGCCTAAGCGCTCCGGATTGGAACAGTATGTCAGTCGATGCCGCCGCCAAGTTCGACCCCTCGCGGGCCGCAGAATACGAAACCCAGAGCAGGATCGCGCTTGCGGGGTATGACGCGTGCCATGAGCTGGCCGCCTGCATGCTCGCGGCATCGCTTGGCGCCGGCTCGAGCGCACGCATACTTGTCGCCGGGGCCGGCGGCACGGCGCGTGAAGTCATCACAGCCGCCAAGCTGGAGCCGTCCTGGAGTTTCGTCGCTGTCGATCCGTCAAAACCCATGCTGGATCTGGCGATGTCACGCATCGCAGCCGCCGGGCTCATGGAGCGCACGGAGCCTGTTTTGGGCGTTGTCGCGGACCTGTCCGAAGACCAGCCATTCGATGCAGCCATGCTGATCGGCGTGCTTCATCATTTGCCTGGTCATGATGCCAAGCAGGCAATCCTTGGCGACATTGCCGCGCGTTTGAAAAAGGATGCGCCGTTGATCCTTGCCGGCAATTACCACGCCTATGCCTCGCAACCATTAATGATGGCAGCCTGGGCTCAGCGCTGGCGCATGAATGGGGCAACCCCGGCCGAGATCGAGACAAAACTCGGCAAAATCCTGCAAGGCGCCGATCCGCCGCAATCGGAAGACGCCGTGTTCGCCTTGCTTGCAGCAGCGGGTTTCACGAAGCCGCTGCGCTTTTTCTCAAGCCTGTTCTGGGGCGCCTGGATTGCATTTCGCGGATAATGCAATCCATATCGCAGCCAACGTGGGACCTTCCCGCTAGAACGTTTGCCTGATCTTCGTATCGGAATTGGCAAACACCTCGTCCGGCACAAAAAAGTCGCCTGCCAGCGGTCCGGTCGCGCCTGGTGAATAGACCGAAAAGTCGCTCACGCCCTCGGCGCGCAGCACTTCCTCGTCGATGTAGAAATTGCCTGTTGTTTCGCGCGACGGCCGCATGAAGATGGCATGCGCGGCATCGGCCATGATGTCGGGCGACCGGCTCATTGCCGCTACCATGGCACCGCCCAGAAGATTGCGCACGGCCGCCGTGTCGATGGTCGAGATCGGCCACAGCGAATTGACCGCGATGCCGTCCCTGGCGAACTCCGCGCTCAGGCCCAGCGTGCACATCGACATGCCGAACTTGGCCATGGTGTAGGCGACGTGGTTCTTGAACCATTTGGCCTTCATGTCGAGCGGCGGCGCCAGATTCAAGATGTGAGGATTTTGCGCCAACTTCAGGTGCGGAATGCACATTTTGGACACCAGGAAGGTGCCGCGCGTGTTGATCTGATGCATCAGATCGTAGCGCTTCATGTCGGTCTCCAGCGTGCCCGTAAGCTGGATGGCGCTGGCATTGTTGACGCAGATATCGATGCCGCCGAATTTCTCGACAGTTTTCGCGACCGCCTCGGCGACCTGCGCCTCCTCGCGGATATCGCACAACATAGGCAGCGCCTTGCCGCCCGCCTGCTCGATCTCTTCAGCGGCGGTGTAGATCGTGCCGGGCAGCTTCGGATGCGGCTCGGCGGTCTTGGCGGCGATCGTCACATTGGCGCCGTCGCGCGCGGCCCGCAGCGCGATCGCCAGCCCGATGCCACGCGACCCGCCGGAGATGAACAGCGTCTTTCCCTTGAGCGACATTTTTCCTCCGCGTGCATTGTTTCTTTGGGCAATCCTTGCCCGCGCCGCTGCCGGATACAAGAGCTTGCCAAGGGAAGCCATGGTGACGTTGGGGAGGGTCTGGCAAAAACTTGGGCTCCTCGCCCCCACGGWTGTGGGGGAGAGGTGGCTCGGCGAAGCCGAGACGGAGAGGGGGTTACACGCGACCCTGCGTTACTTTTTCAATGTGCTCTGAAGGCAGCCAATTTCGCTCGCTGGCGCTGCCCCCTCTCCGTCCGCTACGCGGCCACCTCTCCCCGCTCTGCGGGGGCGAGGAACCCAAGCTTTCCTAAACCAGCACCAGCCCCTGCCGCATCGCAATCGCAATGGCGTCCGTGCGGTTGGCGGCTCCCAGCTTGATCAGGATCGCGGCGACGTGGAACTTCGCTGTGTGCACGGAAATGTTCAGCCGCCGGGCGATCACCTTGTTGGGCGCGCCTTCGGCCAGCAGCGCCAGCACTTCTGCCTCGCGCGGTGACAGCGTGGGCCGTGTGACGGAGCCATCGTCGAGCGGTTCCTCGCCGAACAGCCCACTGTGGCCTCCAGCCCCATTGGCCGCATCATCGCGATCGAAATCGTCATGGCGATCCGGCGTCGAACGCCCGTCGCCGGACACCCGGTAGCCGGCCGCTGCCAGTCTGACGGCAGCAGCGATCAGAGTCGCATTCGCAGCCAACGGCAGCACGGCAAACACCTGGCCCTCTGGCCGGATAGCGCGCACGGAGAGCAGAACTTGTGGGGGCGGAGTATGGCCAGCCCTCACCCGATCGATCCAGGCCGCGCTGTTGGCAACAGCATCATCGATGACCGCGACATCGGCGACCCCGCCGCCAGCCACGACCGGCAGCAGGTCTTCCGCCATTGCAAGCGAAGCGGACAAGCGCTCGGCGCGCGCGGCATCGCGCAGTGCGATGAGCACCACGAGCTGGCGTTCGCTGCTTGCCACTTCCGGCCCAGCCATATCGGGCCTTGTCAGCGTGTCGCTTTCCATCGATCCTCTCAGCTCAGCGGCTTCTCGCCGATGGTCAGCGCAACATCGCGCTGTTCGCCGCCGCGCACCATGCCAAGCGTCACCGAAACACCGGCGCTGTCAGGCCCGAGCCGGCGGATCAGATCGCGCGGACCATGCACCGCCTCGCCGTTCCACGCCACGATGATATCGCCCAGCGACAGGCCGGCAGCCTTGGCCGGGCCGTTGTCGTCGAGGCTCATCACCATCGCGCCATGCGCATCGCGGTCACGCACCGGATGCAGGCCAGCGCCGAGATAGCCGCGCGCAACATGGCCCTTCTCGCGCAGCGTCGCCACCGCACGTTCGATCGTCTCATAGGGCATGACCAGCGCCCGGCCACGCGGCCCGAACAACAGCATACCGATCAGCGCGCCCTTGGCGTCGAGCACCGGACCACCCTCGAAACGGCCGCCGGCGCCGACAGCCAAATTGATGCGCCGGTCGATCGTGCCGCCGCGCATCGAGCGCCAGGCCGGGCCGACTTCGCCGACCGAACCCGACACCGCCAGCGCTGAGCCCTGGCTGCTGCCGATGGCAATGGCAATATTGCCTGGTCGAACGGCATCAGCCTTGGCAAGGACAGGTATGGCGGTCGCATCGGCGGGCTTCAGCAAGGCAACGCCCGTCGAAGGATCGCGACCGACCAGCTCGGCCTTCGCCGTCTCGCCCGAGGCCAGCGTCAGCTCGATCTCCTCGCCGGCCTCGACAGCCTCCTCGGCGGTGACGAAATAGCCGTCGCCCCAGTGGAAGGCGCTTGCCGTGCGGTGATGATGAGTAGTGAAGCTTGCCGTTGCCGGCGCCGCCTTGGCAGCGAGATCGGCGATCGCCTGCGAAAATGCATTCAGATTGAAGTCGCTCATGAATATCTCCTGGGTTTTCTCATGCCCCAGATATCGCTCGGCAGCGTGCCCGGAGGTACTCGCCTGACGGCTAGTTGCTGGTTTGACTGGCCATCTGGTCAGGTCGCGGCGGTTCCGGCCGCTCCGCACATATAGTCACGATCAAGCCTGAAAACACGGAGCCCGACCATGGCCCTTGCCGCCCAAAAGTTCCAACCTGATGAGACGTTGCTCGACGCCTATTCGACGACGGTGGCCGATGCCGTCGACCGCATCGGCCCGGCCGTCTGCCGCATCGAGCGCATTGGCGGCCAGGGCGGCCATGGTTCCGGCTTCGTCATTGCGCCGGACGGGTTGGTCGTCACCAATTTCCATGTCGTCGGCGACGCCAGGACGGTGCGCGTCTCGATGCCGGACGGCGCCTCCGGCGAGGGCCGCGTGCTCGGCCGCGATCCCGACACCGACATCGCGCTGGTGCGCGCCGACGGCAGCTTCGCCGATGTTGCGCCGCTTGGCGATTCCAAGCGGCTGCGGCGCGGCCAGATCGCCATTGCCATCGGCAATCCGCTGGGCTTCGAATGGACGGTCACCTCAGGCGTCGTCTCGGCGCTCGGCCGCTCGATGCGCGCCTCGACCGGCCGGCTGATCGATGACGTCATCCAGACCGATGCCGCGCTCAACCCCGGCAATTCCGGCGGCCCGCTGGTGTCGTCGGCCGGCGAGGTCATCGGCGTCAACACCGCCATGATTCATGGCGCGCAAGGCATCGCCTTCGCGGTTGCCTCAAACACCGCCAATTTCGTCATTTCGGAAATCATCCGTTTCGGCCGCGTGCGCCGCGCCTTCATCGGCGTCTCGGCCGATACCACCAATCTGCCGCGCCGCGCCGCCCTTCTGTCGCAAGTGTCGACCAGCACCGCGGTGCGGCTGCGCAGCGTCGAGAAGGAAGGCCCGGCGGCCAAGGCCGGTCTCAGGGAAGGCGACATCATCGCGGCAATAGACAGCCGCCCAGTGACCGGCGTCGACGACCTCGTGCGCATGCTCGACGCCGAGCGCATCGGCCGCGAGACGCTGTGCACGGTGGTGCGCCGCACCGGCGTCAGCCAGGTGACGGTGACGCCGGTGGCAAGGGCTGGGTAGCGGAAATCAGGACTCTTCGCTCGGAGCCGGTTTTTTCGGCGCGGCAACATCGATCAACTGACCACTCGCTGGTGGCAGAATCTGCCGAAGTTTCAGGATACGCGCGGTGGTGATGGCACAGTCCTGCCATTCCTGATCGCCCTGAAACCTGAGGATCGCCATAACTTCGGCCTTTGCTCTCAGAGCCGCCAGGAATGCATCGGGGTTTTCGACAGGCAGATGCGGGACCGTCTCATCCGGCTGGTCGAGCAAACGATTGGCGAGGCCGGGAAAGCTGCTCAGCGTGAACCAGCTTTTCGGCCATTCGATCATCAGGATGATCCACAAGGCCAGGATCTTCCATTCCGTCGAGCCGGGTTGCACGCTCTGCTCGATGCGGGCGACCTCTTGCAACAGCGTGATGGCGTTGATGATGCGCTTGATCTGGCGCGGGTTGGCCGGCAGCACGCTGGACAGCGCCTCCAGCCGATGCCGCGTCGCCGCTTCGGCCGTTTTGTCGGTGGCGGCACGCAAGGACAGCCTGCGGTCGAAATCGGTCAGCAAGGCGTCGGTGACGGCGGGGCTTACCGGACTTGCGATGATCTCTTCACGGACAGTCTGCGCGGCACTTTCGCGACCAAGGGCCTCGTTCTGCTGCAGCACGCTGTCCACCTTGAACTCGAACTCGCCGCGCATCGAGGCATCCGCCTCGAAGACGACATCGAGCGGTAGTCCGCTTCGATCCGATAACGCCTGCTTCACCCCCAGCAGATCCCGCACATAGGTGCGGCGGGCAGCATCCGAAATGTCCGGCAGCACGAAGGAGAACTGGATCGCCTTTTCGGCGAAGCGGGCGCCGAATTCATGTTCCGGCCCGACGTGTATCCCTTTCATCGCCTCGTTGACCTTGGTGAAACACTCCTCGATCCAGTCGCGATCGCCAAGCAGGATGAACACCAGGCGCGGACTTTTGAGGATGGTCTGCATGCCGCGGATCAACTCGACGACGAATGTCGGCTCGCAACGGTCGAGATCGTCGACGACCACCAGAACCGGTCGTTTGAGCGATGCCATCATTTTCGCGAAATGCGCTCGGAACCGGTCGAGCGGATCGCCTGAACCCAAAGCATAGTTCTTTGCCGCGTCGGGTGTGCCGGACAGCAAGGTTGAACTCAGTGCCGACAGCACGGTCCATATCAGCGGTGCCCCTCCCACAAGCGCGGCGATGACCACGGAAACAAAAGGACCGAGGCTGGTGGTGTTCGCATTGACCCCCTTGTCATCGAGTTTGAGCAGGCCAAAACGAAAGAAGAGGACGACCGCAAAAATACCCAACACGGTAACCGCCACCTTGTTGCGGATGTCGGGCGTCCATACGCGCCAGACCATTTCGCGCAACCAGCACCATGACCAGTCAGCAGCGCGCAGCAACGGCGAAAGGTAGCCTTGCCCGGCAGCTGGCGGTTGCGGCACCAGCGGCGCATTAGGCAGCGGGTTGCCCGACGCGTCGGTCGCGGGCGCTGGTTCGACCAGCAAGTCCTCGGCATAAATGGCGTCGGTCGTCTGTTTGCGGATCGCCTGATAAAACACCCACCATGGCGGCAGCACATGCTGGTGCTGCCATGCGTTGAAGGTGACGATGTGCCAGGGTCGCCGGTAGGACTCCGGCCAGAAATTTGGGTCGCCGAGCGGCAGGCCCAGCATCCAGGCCGGCGCTGGGCCGGCCACCCTGTAGGGATTGAGCAGGCGGATCAGGAAATTGGCAAAGCTGGTCTTGCCGCCACCCCATGGCGCGTCGATGTGCACGACAAAGCCGGGTGGCGGTTCCCTGGCTGGCCGCTTAGGCCAGAGGCCCGTCCAGCGCGCACTGTTGCCGCCGTAACTATCCCGAGGCTTTTCCTTGTTGAGCTGATCCCAGACTTGATTGAGCCGTCCCGCCAGCACGAAGGCTAGATCCGAGCGGCTGAGAAAATCGACATCAGGATCGGTGGAGTCATCGAGGAAACTGGTCTCGACCGCGGAGGTCTCTGGTGGCGGTGATGGCGGTGGAGGTGGAGGTGGCGGCGGTGGCTCCGGCGGCGGAGTTGACGTGGTCGGTGTGGCTTCCGATTCCGGCGTTGGATCGGGATCGGCAACCGGATCCTTCCTGTCCTTCACACGGGCACCGCGGATGGTCCCGCCACCGGCGGATGAAATCTGTCCTTTGCTTTGACGTTTGCGAACCGTTCCGGGCCGCGAAGTCGACACCGGGCGGGATCGCGTAATCATTTCCATGACTTCGGCCGGCGACATGCCTTCCAAGCCGCCGCGTTGCTCCTTGGGATTTTCGGAAACCGGGCTGGCAAGCCAGGCTGCGATATCCGCATTCACCTTCGCCGGCTCCCGGTTCCACCACTTGTCGGGTTGACGGGCAATGCGCAGATCAAGTGTCTCGCTGAAGTAAGATATTGGTCGCGAACGTCGGCTATTCGGTAAAATCGCGCGATACCATTCTATCCAAAGTTTGAAGCCTGCCGCAGACAGATCAGGATCCTTGACCATGTCGTCGAACGGCGCGCGGACCCAATGCGGAAAATTGGCCTGAAATCTTGAATCGCCGCGCACATCGATCAACCACAGCGGCTCGTTGATCAGCCTACGAGCAGCTTCCGCGGCGCCTGAGCTTTCAGATTCAGACAGGAAGGACACATCGGAAGCAACACTTTCCCGTATCTGAGCCGCGCCGACGCTGCTCGCAACGACGCTACCGGCATTTGCCGCGAGCTCGGCAGTGATCGCCGCCGAGCTTTTCGTTCCTCTATCGCTGAAGTCGGCAGCCGTGACAGCGGCTTGAACGACCGCGGCCGGAGCACCAGTTCGAATGTTGCTGCCAACGACCAAGGACTCGGCCACAGCGGTGCCAGCGTAAGCGGCATCCGAAGTGGCTGACCGCATATCTTGTGTCGGGTACCTGCGGGCGAACCAGGATATAAACGCAGCCCGAAAAACAATCAGAAGCAAGCGTTCACGGGAAATCGGCGCATCGGCATTGGCCAGCGGCAGCACTCTTAGCGCAAGCCGCGCCGCTATCGCCTGCGCCCATTCCGGTGGCTTGTCCACCAGCCAGTTCTCAAGCTCTTCTCGACTGCCAATGCTGATCCGGTCCGCCACCCTCAGCCCCCCTCCAGCCTCGGTTCAGGATGGCCGCTGTCTCGACCCTGCGCAAGCAGAGAATATGCAGGCCTCTGCCGGGCAACAGTACGTTGAAGATATTGTCGCGGTTCTATTGGCGTCGCCGTCATATGGCTTCAGTCGGACGGAACTTTCTAACCATTCGATACTTCAGACCACCACTCAAGCGCCCGTCGCCCCCGCCGCATACTGCGCCAAAAATTCCTCGCTGGGCGGGATCGGCTTGATGACGTCGATCAGCACGCCATTGGGATCCCTGGTGATGAAATGGCGCTGGCCGAAGGGTTCGTCGCGCAGCGTCCGCAGGACCGGCAGGCCGGCGGCAAGAATCCGCTCATAGACCGCATCGGGATCCCTGACCTCGAAATTGATCAGCAGACCTGAGGTGCGCCCCCGCCCCTCCTCCGGGATTGTCTCGTGGTCACCCTGGACGATGCCGAGGTTGACGCGTTTGTTGTCGACCGACTGCAGGTGCACGTACCAGTCGCTTTCAAACAACGGCTGGAAGTCGAAATGCTTGATATAGAAGGCCGCAGTGCCGGCGACGTCGCCGGTCATCAGCACCGGGTAATAGCTTGATATCTTCATCTTTCTTTCTCCCTGGACATAACATACAGTCTGTATGTAAATCGAATTAACATACAGGCTGCATGTATGCAACAGGAATCCGCGCGCCGTTCCAACCGCGACCGCACCGAGGCGACCCGCGCCGACCTGATCGCGGCGGCGCGAAAGCTGTTCACGGAAAAATCCTATGCCGAGACCGGCACGCCGGAGATCGTCGCCGCGGCCGGCGTAACGCGCGGCGCGCTCTATCACCACTTCGCCGACAAGCAGGCGCTGTTTGCCGCCGTGGTCGAGCAGGAGGCGCAAGCGGTGGCGCAAGAGATCGACCGCGCTTCGCCACCCTCGCTCGAAGCCCGCGAGGCGCTCATCGCCGGCTCCGACGCCTATCTCGCCGCCATGCGCGCGCCCGGCCGCACGCGGCTGTTGCTGCTTGATGGTCCGGCCRTGCTTGGCCGCGCCGCCATGGATGCGATCGACAATAGCCACGGCAACCGCTCGCTGCGCGAGGGACTGGTCGCGGCGATGCGGGCCAACAGGATGACGAGATTGCCGGCGGAAGCGCTGACCGCGCTGCTTGCATCGGTCTTCGACCGCGCCGCACTCGCCATCGAGGCCGGTGCGTCAGCCGAGGATTACCGCGCCGTTCTCATGGCGCTGATTGACGGACTGTCTCCGGCTCCTCTTCAGGCACCTCGCCCGGCTCGAACTCGTTGAAGCAGCCAAGCCCGCGCTTGAACCGTTCGATCAGCCAGGCCGCCGCCGGCTTCGGGGTGCTGTCGTTGCGATACATGGCAAACATCGGCGAGCGCACCTCGCTAAAGGGTTCGAGGTCCAGTTCCACCAGGCGACCTGTGGCCAGATCGTCTGATATCAGCCAGCGCGGCAGACCGCCCCAGCCCAGCCCCTCGCGCATCAGAATATGCTTGGTGCGCACATCCGTCAGCCGCCAGGTGCGGTAGGCAAAGACACCGAAGTCGCGTCCCTTGGTGCGTTCGGACTGGTCGGTGACGACAAGCTGGGTGTGTTCGCGCGCATCCTCGATCGCCACCGGTTTTGGCAGCAGCGCCAGCGGGTGGGTGGGCGCGGCAGCCAGAACGATCGACATGAAGCCGATGCGCACGAGGTGAATGTCGTTGACCTCGCCAAGCAGGCCGCCAATGCCGAGATCGGCCTGGCCGCTGACGACATGATCGGGGATCAGGCCGAGCGTGCCGATATGCAGGCGCAGCATCACGGTTGGGAACTGCGCCTCGAACGCCTTCAGCACCTGCACCAGCACCGGCGAAGGCAGTGCTGAGTCGACCGACAGCGCGACCTCGGCCTCGAGCCCCTGATGGTGGCCGTCGACGCGCGAGCGGATGCGCTGCAGCACGCCGATCATGCGTCGCGCATCCTCCAGCATCGCTCGGCCGATCTCGGTCAGCTGCGGCTCGCGCGTGCCCTCGCGTTCGAACAGCTTCAGCCCAAGCTGCGCCTCGAGATTGGCGATGCCGTAGCTGATGACGGATTGCGCCCGGTTGAGCTTGCGGCCGGCGGCCGAAAAGCTGCCTGTTTCGGCAACCGTCACAAAGATCTGAAGTTGGTCGAGTGTCGGGTTGGGCTGCATTACCTTATCCACATTGTAGATGGATCGTATATAAAATATACCAGTTTTTCGAATGGGTCGATAGGCCCATATGAGGCGGGACAATTCAATTCCCACTGGAGAGACCCGCTATGTCCATTCTTCTTGTAACGTCGAGCCCGCGCGGCGCTGCCTCGCACTCAACCCGCATCGCCACCGAATTCGCCGAAAAGCTCGTCGCCGCCGATCCGTCGAACACGCTTGTCGTGCGCGACCTCGTCGCCAACCCGCTGCCGCATATCGATGCCGACTATTCGACCGGCATCTACACGCCGGCTGAAGCCCGCACCCCGCGCCAGGCTGAAGTCGTCGGCGTGTCCGACGTCGTGCTCGACGAACTGTTCGCCGCCGACACGGTGATCCTCGCTACCGGCTTCATCAACTTCAACATCTCCTCGACGCTGAAGTCGTGGGTCGACCACATCGCCCGCTCCGGCAGGAGCTTTGCCTATGGCGAAGGCGGCCCCAAGGGCCTCGTCACCGGCAAGAAGGTCTATATCGTGCTGGCTTCGGGCGGCATCTATTCCGAGGGTGCGGCCGTGCAGTTCGATCACGCCATTCCCTATCTGCGCGGCGTGCTCGGCTTCCTCGGCATGACCGACGTCGACGTCATCCGCATCGAAGGCGTCGGCATGGGCCCTGACGCGGTGACCGCGGCACTCGCCAAGGCGACTGCCAAGGTCGACGCCGTGGTGGCCAGCCAGCAAGTCGCCGCTGCCGCGTAGGGCTGACGATTATCTGAACTTCAAAGGCAGGCGCCCGCGCCTGCCTTTTTCTTATCAAGCGTCCCTTGCCTCGTCCTGCTGCGTCTCCGACAGCGGCGGCAACACGACAGCCGGATGGCGGCCTTCGCGCAGCATCAGCCCAAGACTGTAGTCGACGGCCAGCTTCATGGCGCCGAGCGCCGTGCCGCCGTCTTCCAGCGAGCTGACGGCGATCCGTGTCGGCCACGCAAGTTCCGCCGCGACGTGCTCGACCTTTTCCGTCATCAGCGGGTTTCTGCCGACACCGCCGCCAAGCACGATCAGGCCGGGGTCGAGCATGCCGATGCAGCCGGCCGCCAACCTGCCGATATCGGCGGCATGGCGCGCGACGGCCGCTACCGCCGGTGGCGAGCCCTCGAGCGCGCGCGCGAACAGATCCTTGGCCGAGTCGGGCGGCGCGCCTTCCCCGGCGGGCCAGTCGACACGGCAGCGCTCGACCAGCGCCCGCGAGCCGAGATAATGTTCGAGCCCTTCACGATAGGGCGTCTCGCTGGCCGACCACGGGAACGGCATACGGCCGATTTCGCCGGCCGCACCACCGGCGCCGCGAAACAGGCGCCCCTCGGTGATGAAGCCGAGGCCGACCCGCACGCCGACTTGCAGGAAGGCGAAGGTCTGGTGGCCTTGCGCGGCGCCAAAATGCATCTCGCCGATGGCCGCGCAGTTGACGTTGTTTTCCAGAATGATCGGCACCTCGACGCTACGGCGCAGCAGGCCAAGCACGGCGGACGGCCCACCTGGCCGGTCGAAACGATCGTTGGAGACGATGCGCGGCACGGCCACAGCAATGGCGCGCAGCGCGCGAAAACTCTTGGCCACCCTGGCCATGGTGGCACGCGCCACCGACAGCACGACGGCGCCGACCTCGTCGGCATCGCCGGCTATCGCATCCGGTATCGGCTCTTCCATCGACGCCAGCTTCTCAGCATCCATCGAATAGGCGACGGCGCGCACCTGAGCGGCGCCGACATCGATGCCGATCGCGTAGCCCGCACCCGGACCGATGCCGTAGATCGTCGCCGTGCGGCCAATGGCGCCACGCTCCAGCCCGCGCGAGGTAACGAGGCCCAAGGCGCTCAGCTCCGACACCGCCGCCGACATGGTCGGCTTCGACAGGTCGAGCATGGCCCCGAGCTTCGGCCGCGTCACCGGCCCGTGCGCGGCGAGCACGCGCAGCACGGCGCGGGCGCTGTCGGTCAGATTGGGGATTTCCGCAGCCGCCATCTCAGCCGTTCGACCTTTGCCCTGAAATCCTGTTTCCGGTCGGTGGAAGCGCAAGCGCTGCCCCGACTCGAAAGCCACATCCCGTCCTCAATGCCCCATTGCTGACCGGTTTGGCAATTTCCTCGATGCCCGGACAAGGACGTCAGACTTCGGTCGGCGACCACGGCTTCAGCTTGATGTCGGTCTGGCGGTAGCGGAACACGATGTCGGTAAGGCCTGCCGCGTCCTGCATGTCGCCTACAATGAGCTGGATGGCGATGATCTCCAGTATGGCATCGGCGATGGCGTTGCCGAGCGCCGGAACCGAGATCGCCACCAGCCTGTCGGCTGGAGCGACATCGCTGCGCCGCGTCACCAGCACCGAGGGACAGCCCAGCGCCGCAACATCCTGCGCGATCTTGACCTCGCGGCCATCGCCGATGGCGATCAATCCGGTTGCCGCATCCTGCGATTCCATCGGTCCGTGCAGATAGTTGAGCGTGTCCCAGCCCGATGCCGGCACCCGAACGGCCTCGCGGATCAGCATCGCCGCCTCGCCGGCATTGGCGAAACCGAGACCGGCGCCGACGATGTCGATGGATGTTCTGCCCTGCAGCAACCGCGCCGCCTGGTCGGCACCCTGTTGCGCACCGGAGAGCACTGTGGCGACCGCGGTCGGCAAACGCGTCCAGTCGAAGCTGTTGCCGGCAAGCCTGTCGATCAGCATGCCGAGTGCCAGCAAGGTCCCGGTATAGCCGGTCGAACTGGCGCCATTGTCGGCGCCCGAATCCGTGGCAAGCACCGCACCAGTCAGATCAGCCAGCGGATTGTCGCTGCCACGGCAGACCGCGAGGCGTGGCGCGCGCGACGCCTCGCGCATGACGTCGGAGATTTCGCGGCTCTGCCCCGAAGCCGACAGTGCGATGAACGCATCGGCGGCCGAGTCCGTACGGCCATAGAGATCGGTCGGCGTATAGGCAAAAGCCTTGATACCGGAGGCGCGCAGATAAAGCGCGCCGGCCAGGGCGGCCTGGTAGCTGGCGCCGATGCCGGCAAGCCCGATCGTCTTGCCGGCAAAGGCGCTGAGATCGAGGCCGTCCAGCGACGCAGCCACCGAGCGCCGGCCGATTTCAAGACTTTCGGTCTGGCGCGCCACCGCCGGGCGGTAGCCGATACGCTTCATCATTCAAACGACTCCAGTTTGCGAGGACAGCCCTTGACCGACCAGCAGCCGTCTGGCCAAGGCGACGGCACCCAGCACCGGCGGCTCGCGCAGCAGCAGCACCTGGCTCGACGGCGATATTTTTGCCATGGCCTCGACAAATGCCGTCATCAGCATCGGCTGCTCCGAGATGACACCGCCGCCGGCCACGACAAGGGCGGGATTGGCGCCGCGTTCGATCAGGAGTTCGACCAATGCGGCCAACCCTGCGCCACCTTCCCTGATGACACGAATGGCCAGAGCCGAGCCGGCGATCGCCGCGTCGAACACGGCATTGGCATAGCGGCCCCAGACCGCCGCACCGCGTGTCTCGTTGAGCAGGATGCCGAGCTTGGTCTGGTCGTCGGTATCGAGTTCGCGCATCAGGGCGGCGATCAGCGGGTCGCCATCCTGGCCCCGGTCGAGGCTATGGCGAATCGCCTTCGCCGCCTCGCGCACCAACGCCGGCGCGCTGCCCTCGTCGCCAAGGATCCAGCCCCAGCCGCCTGCGGCCAGCATCTTGCCATCGGCCATGCGCGCCACCGCGATGGAGCCGGTGCCGGAGACGACACCGATACCGTCGTCATAGCCAGCGGCGGGCACCATCAATTCGGCATCGTTGACCACCTGCACCGCACTACCGGTCCTGCCGGAGAGCAGCGCCTGGAAGCGAAGGCATTGTTCACCCGTATCGCAGCCATGCGCGCCGACTGCCAGCGCGACAGGTGCTGCGCCGCCGCACAGCCCAGCGACGATGCCGGCCAGTGTCGTGGCATCGGTCTCCATCTGGCGAATGCGCCAGCTCTCCGTCACCAGCACCTCGTCGGCGATCGTGTGCCCGCCCTGGCACGCCATGATGCGCGTCTTGGTGCCGCCTATATCCACGCCTGCAATGATTTTCTGGGTCACCGACATCCACCGCGCACGCCGGACGAAGCGGGCTGCCTCGTCCAAATCCACATTAGTTAGGAAACTTTACAAACTATCTTCCCAGACGGCAAGAACTATGATTTGATAATCGTCGTAAAAAGCGCATCAAGCGCGATTGGGAGATTGCAACATGAGCAGGAGAAGGATTGGGCTGGCCCTCGCGGCCGCGTCTTTCGCATGGGGATTGGCAGCCAGCGTGGCGCATGCCACCGACATCTCGTTCTGGACCTGGCGCCAGGAAGACAAGGCCGCCTACAACGAACTTTTCGCCGATTTCACCAAGGCCAACCCGGACATCCATGTGAAGTTCGAGTCGTTCCCGGACGAGAACTACCCGACCATCGTCTCGACGGCGCTGGCCGCCGGCAAGGGTGGCGACGTCATCCACACCCACGCCTATGGCTGGCTCGAGCAGTTCGTCAAGGCAGGCTATTTCGAGCCGCAGGATCTGACCACAGTGCCTTCGCTCGCCAACCAGCCCGCCGATGCGCTGGTGGCCGGCACCTACCGCGCCGACAAGAAGGTCTATTCCCTGCCCTTCGCTTCGCAGACGCTCGGCCTGTTCATCAACAAGGACGTCTTCGCCAAGGCCGGGCTGACGCCGCCGACCACATGGGATGAGTTCATAACCGTCAGCAAGGCGCTGAAGGACAAGGGCATTTATCCCTTGGCCAACGGCATGGGCACCAGCTGGTTCAACGAGATGTTCGTGGCCATATTCACCAACCCCTTCCTCGGCCAGGACTTTGTCAGCGACCTGACGTCGGGCAAGACCACCTTCAAGGACCCGCGCTATGTCGCGGCGCTCGGCAAGCTGCTCGAACTGCGCGACTACATGCCGCCCGGCTTCGAAGGCATCGACTACGACACCGCCGGCCAGCTGTTCATCAGCGGCAAGGCGGCGATGCTGGCCGGCGGCAGCTTCGATATCGCCAGCTACCGGACCCAGAACCCGGCCATCAACATGGACTTTGTCGCCCCGCCAATGGCCAAGGCCGGCGACACACCGCAGGTGACGAAGTTCTTCGACGGCGGCTATGCCGTCAACGCCAAGTCGGCCAACAAGGAGGCCGCGCTGAAGCTGGTCAACTGGATGGGCACCAAGGAGTTCGGCGACAAGTTCTCCGCTCTGCTCGGCAACATCTCGCCGATCAAGGGCGTCGTCATCAAGGACGAGCTTCTCGCCCATGTCGCCAAGTTGAACGAAACCGCCATGCCGCATATCAATGTCGTCTACTTCCGTTTCGAGAAGCCGACGGGATCGGAGCTGCTGCAGGGCGACATCACCAAGATGATGTCGGGTTCGATCACTCCGGACCAGCTGGCCGCCGACCTGACCGACGGCCTCGCCAAATGGTACAAGCCTTTCCAGGGCAAGTGACATGAACATCGGCCGGCGCCACACCACAAAAGCCTTTCCGTGGCGCCGGTCACTCTGGATCGCGTCCCTGCTGACACCGGCCCTGGTGGTCATGGTGCTGTTCGTGCTCTGGCCGCTGCTCTCGGCCTTCCGCCTTGCCTTCTATGAGTTCAACGGCTTGCAGCCGACCGGATTCATCGGCTTTGAAAACTTCCGCAAGGTGCTGTTTGAACAGCCTTATAGCGACTGGACTTACAATGCGCTGAAGCACAACATCATCGCCTTCGTGGCGCTGATGGTGTTCGAGAACGGCACCGCCTTCCTGCTCGCCTACGCCCTGCTGAAAGCCCTGCCCGGCCACCGCATCCACCAGGTCATCGTCTTTCTTCCTGTCGTGCTGTCGGCGGTCATCGTCGGCTTCCTGTGGAAACTGTTCCTGCATCCGCTGTTCGGCCTGGTGAACCAGACGCTGGCGCTGGTCGGCATCGGCGCCATACCGTGGCTCGGCAATGAACACACCGCACTCGGCAGCGTCCTGTTCGCCAATGTCTGGCACTGGCTCGGCTTCCCGACCCTGGTGCTGCTGGCCGGCATGCAGCGCGTCAGCAAGGAAGTGATCGAAGCCGCCCGTCTCGACGGCGCCGGCGACTATGTGCTGATGACCAGGATTATCTGGCCGCTGATTGCGCCGAGCGTCACCATCGTCACCATCCTGACCTTCATCGGCAGCTTCAACTGGTTCGAAATCCCCTATGTCATGGCCGGCCTTACCGGCTCGCCCGGCGGCGCCACCGACGTGCTCGGCCTCTATTTCTACCGCACCGCCTTCGGTTCGACGACGACAGGCATCCAGGATTTCGGCCAGGGCAGCGCGCTGGCCGTGATGATGTTCATCATCGTTGCCGGCGTCACGGCAATCGCGCTTCGCTACCTGCGCCGTCGCGAGATCGAGCTGTGAGCGCGACAGCCCGCACCGGGCAGCCCGCCGAGTTGCTGAAGAACGGCGCCATCCAGCTGATGCTGGCGATCAACGCCGTCATCATGATCTATCCGCTGTTCGTCATGGTGATGTCGTCCTTCAAGACCAATGCCGAGATCTTCAGCTCGCCCTTCGCGCTGCCGGCGCACTTCTCGCTGGCCAATGCCGAGCGGGTATGGAGCGAAACCAATTTCGTACGCTACCTCGCCAATTCCGTCGGCATCACCATGGCCGCGGTCGCCCTGATCCTTCTGTTCAGCACCATGGCCGCCTATGCGATTGCCCGCTACCAGTTCAGGCTGAGCGCGCTGGTGCTGATGTTTTTCCTGAGCGGCATGACCGTGCCGCTGAAACTGGCAATCATTCCGCTGTTCATCCAGCTGGATTCGCTGGGACTGGTCGACAGCTATGCCGGCCTGGTGCTGGTCTATGTCGCCATGGGCATCCCGTCGGCGGTGTTCATCATGACCGGCTTCCTCCGGACCTTGCCGCGCGAACTGGAAGAGTCGGCGCGCATGGACGGCGCCAGCGAATTTCGCATTATGCGCTCGATCATGCTGCCGCTGGCGCGCCCGGCGCTGGTCATCGTTGCGATCCAGAACGCGGTGCCGATCTGGAATGATTTCTTCTTTCCGTTGGTGCTGATCACCTCGGACGAGCTCAAGACGCTGCCGCAGGGCCTCACCGTCTTCGTCGGCGAGTTTACCACCGACTGGGGCGTGCTGTTCACCGGACTGACACTGGCGGCGCTGCCGATCACGCTGCTCTACATCGTGCTGTCGAAGCAGTTCATCTCCGGCATCACCCAAGGCGCAGTGAAATAAGCCGCGGTCAAAAAGACGAGGATCTTCAAGTGGCGAACCAGAACAAGATCATCATCACCTGCGCGATTACCGGCTCGATCCACACGCCGTCAATGTCGCCGCATCTGCCGGTGAGCGCACAAGAGATCGCCGACGCCGCGATCGGCGCGGCCGAGGCAGGCGCTGCCATCGTCCATCTGCATGCGCGCAACCCCGCCGACGGCCGGCCGGATCAATCGACCGAGGCCTTTGCGCCCTTCCTGAAGGTGATCAAGCAGCGCTCCGACTGCGTCATCAACATCACCACCGGCGGTGCGGCGACGATGAGCGTTGAAGAACGGGTCAAGCCGGCGGCGACCTTCGCGCCGGAAGTCGCCTCGCTCAACATGGGCTCGATGAATTTCGGCCTCTATCCGATGCTGGAGCGCTTCAAGACCTTCGAGCATGACTGGGAACGTCCCTATCTCGAGGGCTCGCGCGACCGCATCTTCCGCAACACTTTTGGCGACATCGAGCACATATTGCGCACCTGCGCTGAGAACGGCACGCGTTTCGAGATCGAGTGCTACGACATCGGCCACCTCTACACGCTCGCCCACTTCGTCGAGCGCGGCCTGGTCAAGGCGCCGTTCTTCGTCCAGAGCGTGTTCGGCATACTGGGCGGCATCGGCACCCATCCGGAGGATGTCGCGCATATGAAGCGCACCGCCGACCGGCTGTTTGGACAGGACTACCACTGGTCGGTGCTGGGCGCCGGCCGCAGCCAGCTGCCGATCGCCACCCAGGCGATTGCGCTCGGCGGCAATGTGCGCGTCGGACTGGAGGACTCGCTGTGGATCGGCAAGGGCCAGTTGGCGAAATCCAACGCCGAGCAGGTGCTCAAGGTGCGCCAGATCATCGAGGGGCTCGGCGCCTCGGTTGCCACCCCTGACGAGGCGCGGCAGATCTTGCAGCTCAAGGGCGGCGACAAGGTCTCTTTCTAAGGAAAACACCAATGAGTGCGGTCACGATATCGGGCGTCGAGAAAGCCTACGGCAAGGCCAAGGTCATCCACGGCGTGTCGGTCGACATCGCGTCAGGCGAATTCGTCATCCTCGTCGGCCCGTCCGGCTGCGGCAAGTCGACTTTGCTGAGGATGATCGCCGGGCTGGAGGATATCAGCGCCGGCGAGATCGCGCTCGAAGGCAAGGTCATCAACGACGTCGCGCCAAAGTCGCGCGACATCGCCATGGTGTTCCAGAACTATGCGCTCTACCCGCACATGACGGTGCGCGAGAACATGGCTTTCGCGCTGACGCTGAAGAAGACCGACAAAAGCGAGATCGACGCCAAGATCATGCGCGCCGCGACGATCCTCGGACTGCAGGACTTGCTGGAGCGCTATCCGCGCCAGCTCTCCGGCGGCCAGCGCCAGCGTGTCGCCATGGGCCGCGCCATCGTGCGCGATCCCAAGGTCTTCCTCTTCGACGAACCGCTCTCCAACCTCGACGCCAAGCTGCGCGTGCAGATGCGCACCGAGATCAAGGCGCTGCACCAGCGCCTGGGAACCACCATCGTCTATGTCACCCACGACCAGGTTGAGGCCATGACCATGGCCGACAAGATCGTCGTCATGAATGGCGGCATCGTCGAGCAGGTCGGCGCCCCGCTCGACCTCTACGACCGGCCGGCCAATCTGTTCGTCGCCCAGTTCATCGGCTCGCCATCGATGAACATTTTGCAAGGCCGCACCACGGTGGACGGTTTTACCGCCAGCGACGGCACGGTGTTTCCTCTGCCGGCGCTGGAACAGGGCGAAAGCGCGCTCGCCTGGGGCATCCGGCCCGAACATCTCAGGCTCTCCGACAGCGGCGTGCCGGCCGTGGTCGAAGTGGTCGAGCCGACCGGCGCGGAAACGCTTGTCCTGGCCAAGGCCGGCAACAACACGATGAGCGCGCTGCTGCGCGAACGGATTTCCGTGATGCCGGGCCAGCAGGTTTTCCTGGCGCCGGACCTGACCCAGCTGCATCTGTTCAACGCCGAGGGTCGGCGCATCACGTCCACGGTCCAGTAAACGTAGGCGTTGCGTCCTGGCTTTGCGTTGGAGCTAGCCGAGGAGATGTCTGAGCAGGCCGGCCGCGCCGACGCCGATCAAAACGGTCGGCAGCATGGACAACCGCGTCGCGACGACGAAGGTGATGGCCAGCGCCAGAAGATCAGCGGGATTACGCGACACGAAGGCCGGCGCGATGACCGAGATCAGCACGCAGCCGGGTGCGGCCTCCATCACCGCGGTCGCACGCGCACTGAGCACGCGGTTGCGCAGCACGACATAGCCGCCGATCCGGGTGAGGTAGGTGACGCCGGCCATCAGCACGATGGTGAGAAGGGTTGTCATGTCGATCATGCATCACCTGCCATCAGCCAGGCAGCAAGCAACCCCGACACCGCACCCGCCGCGACATACCAGGCGCCGGGAACGAAGAGATAGACAAGGGCGGCAACGACCAGGCTGACCAGCCAGGGCCGCGCCGCCGCCACGCTTTTCCACATGCCGCGCATCAGCACCAGGAAGACGGCCGGAAACGCCATGTCGAAACCGTAGTGCTGGACATCGCCGAGCATCGGGCCGAGCAACGCGCCGAGCGTGGTGAAGCCCACCCAGGTCAGATACATTGCTAGCGCCGCACCCATATAGTAGCGCGGGCTGAAGGCTGGCGTGATGCCTGCAGCGGCGCGCTGCTTGGCATCGGCCAGGCCCAGCGCCCAGCTTTCGTCGCAGAGGAAGAACAGCGCCGGAAACGCTTTGCGCCGCGGCAGCTCACGCAGGAACGGCGCCAGCGCCGCGCCCATCAAGAGATGGCGGCTGTTGACCAGGAAAGTGATGGCGACGATGAGCAGGATGTGCGGCGGCGACGTCCACAACTGGATCGCCGCGAATTCCGAGCCGCCGGCGAAGTTCAGCCCCGTCATCACAGACAGTTCGACCGTGCTCAGCCCTTTCTGCGTGGCCTGCGCGCCGAGCACCAGCGCATAGGGGATGGTGCCGAGCAGCACCGGCGCGCAGGACGCCACACCGCGGCGGAACTCCGATCCCGAGCCATCGCCCGCTGCTTCGACTGTCTCTGAAATGCTCATGCTCTGCCGTCGGCCGACCTCGCGGCCGCCGCTTCCCTGCGTTTGAAACTCTCGTGATACCGGCGGCAAACATACCTAAGCCTATCCGCTATTTGGTTGCGAAGATGCGCTCAATCTGTCAAAAATTGGCATCCTACACCACGATTCTAATAAATAATGGAATTTACGGCCATGAAGCTTGACGACATCGACAGGCGCATCCTGCGGGCGCTGCAGCGCGACGGCCGCATGGCCAACAACGATCTGGCCAATGAGGTCGGCCTGTCGCCCTCGCCTTGCCTGCGGCGCGTGAAGCTCTTGGAGGAGGCCGGCGTCATCGACCGCTATGTCGCGGTGCTCAACCCGGCCAGCATCGGCAAGGGTCTCACCTTCTTCACCCGGATCTGGCTGAAGACGCAGGACGAGGACACGATAGAGCACTTCGCCACCGAAGTGGCCAAGCTGCCGCAAGTGATGGAATGCTATCTGATGCTGGGCGACTGCGACGCCATGGTGCGCGTGGTGGCGGCCGACATCAACGACTATCGCCGTTTCCAGTCGGAGCATCTCAGCCGCATCAAGGGTGTCCAGAACGTCAAGACCGACGTCCCCAGCTGGACGATCAAATACACGTCGGAATTGCCGATCTGAGGTGACGGCGAAACGGTCCATTCCAGACTGGATAAAAAATGCAACCGGATTGTAGGACGGGCCTCGGTGCCAGCGTCCTTCGGACGCAAGCAGCGCTGAGCGCTGCCCTCTGGCATGGGAGATTTGCATGAACCTTTCCTATCGTTGGGTCATCGTCGCGGCAGGCGCGCTGATGTCCTGTGTCGCCATCGGCACGATGTTTTCGCTGGCGATATTTCTCGAACCGATGGCGCTCGACACGCAGTGGTCCCGCGCCGGCATTTCGAGCGCCATGACACTCAACTTCCTGGTCATGGGCCTTGGCGGCTTCGCCTGGGGCGCCCTCTCGGACCGCTTCGGCGCCCGCATCGTCGTGGCGATCGGTGCAGTGCTGCTCGGGCTGGCGCTGGTGGTGGCGAGCCGTGCCGGCTCACTGCTGACCTTCCAGATCAGCTATGGCGTGCTCGTCGGGCTTGCCGCCAGCGCCTTCTTCGCGCCGATGATCGCGCTGACCACCGGATGGTTCGACACCCACCGCGGGCTTGCGGTTTCCCTTGTCTCGGCCGGCATGGGCGTCGCCCCGATGACGATCTCGCCTTTCGCCCGCTGGCTGATCTCCGCCTATGAATGGCGCACCGCCATGTTCGACATCGGCATCATGGCCTGGGTGCTGTTGCTGCCGGCGGTGCTTTTGGTCCGCCAGCCGCCAAAGCCCGCTATTGCCGATGCGGCTTCAGCGCCGGTCGCCGAGCGTGCCGGCATGAGTGTGGCCCAGGCGTTGCGCTCGCCGCAGTTCATCGTGCTGGGGCTGACCTTTTTCGCCTGCTGTGCTGCCCACTCCGGGCCGATCTTCCACATGGTCAGCTACGCCATGCTGTGCGGCGTAGCACCCATGGCGGCGGTTACGATCTACAGCGTCGAGGGTCTCGCCGGCTTGGGCGGCAGGCTTCTCTACGGCGTGCTGGCCGACCGGCTCGGCGTCAAACCTGTGCTGGTCGCGGGACTGGCGATCCAGGCGATCGTCATTGCCGCCTATCTCTCGATCAGCCAGCTCGACCAGTTCTATATGCTGGCCGTCATCTTCGGCGCCACCTATGGCGGCGTGATGCCGCTCTACGCGGTGCTGGCGCGCGAGTATTTCGGCCAGCGCATTCTTGGCACCGTGTTCGGCGCCGCCACCATGCTCTCCAGCCTCGGCATGGCGCTGGGACCGCTCGCCGGCGGCATGATCTTCGACGCCTATGCCAGCTACCACTGGCTGTTCATCGGCTCGGCCCTGATCGGCCTGGGTGCCGCGGGCATAGCCATCGCCTTCCCGCCGCTGCCGCGCAGAGAGTTGCAGGCAGCCTAGAGCAATTCCAGGAAAAGTGTGAAACGGTTTTCGGTCCGGAATTGCGTCAAAACAAAGGGTTAGAGCAGTTCACTGTTTCGGTGAACTGCTCTAGCAGCACGCTTCGCGACAACGAACGATCCCGGGATTTATCCGGGATCGTTCGTTGGCGAAAAATGGCTTTGCAGCACGGCGCGAAACTTTTGCATCGTCTTTTCGGTTGTCTGCGCATCGGCCGCCGCAAAGCCCATGACGAGGCCGTTCTGCTCCGTGCCGTGGCGGTATTGGATCGACAGCGCCGAGACGTTGATGCCCTGCTGGAGCGCCGCCTCGGCAACCGCCCTGTCGCTGCATCTCCCGCGAAAGATGCCGACGACCTGGATGCCGGATTCGGTGGCATGGAAATCCAGCCATTCCCCGAGATGCCTTTGCGCGCTTTCCAGGAAGAATAGCCGCCTCTCCGCATAGAGGCGGCGCATGCGTCTGAGATGGCGGGTGAAATGCCCCTCATTCATGAAATCCGCGAGCGCGGCCTGGGTCAGCAAGGGGGCGAACTGGCCGCTCACGCTCAGCGCCGAGACGATCGTATGGTCTATCGCCTTGGGCGCCACCATGAAGCCGAGGCGCATGGCCGGGAAAAGGATCTTGGCGAAGGTGCCGACATAGACCACGCGGTCTGACGCGCCGATGCCTTGCAGCGCCGGAATGGGCTGGCCCTGAAAACGGTATTCGCCGTCATAGTCGTCCTCGATGATCCACGAGCGCCAGGTCTCGGCCATGTGCAAGAGATTGAGCCGCTGTTCCATCGGCATGGTGATGCCGAGCGGGTGATGGCAGGAGGGCGTCACGAAGATCATGCGCGGAATGACAGGTGGTGGATCGAGGTTCCAGCCGGCGTTGCTGACGCGCAGCGGAGCCAGTTTCGCCCCGGCCGAGACAAAGGCCGAACCGGCGCCGTAATAGCCCGGCTCCTCCATCCATACCGTGTCGCCGTCATCGATCAGCAGCCGGGCCAGGAGATCGAACGCCGACTGCGCACCATTGGTGACGACGATCTGCTCGGCCGTGCATTTTACGCCCCGCGAGGCGGTGAGATAGCGCGCTATGGCCTCGCAAAGCGGCGGATAGCCTTTGACGTGATAGGTGCCGAAAAGATCTATATGCGCGAATTTTGCGCGGCGGCTGAGCAGTTTCGACCAGGTGTTGAACGGAAAATTGTCCGGGTCCGGCATGCCGGGATGAAAGGCGAGCATGCCCGGCCGGCCATGATGATAGGGTTGCGCAAGCATCGTCTGCCCGCGCCGCGATATCGGATTGGCGTCCTCGACTGAGACTTGTTCCGCTGCCACTGAGCGGGTCGGCAGATCCATCACCACCGAGGGCCTGCGTGGCCGTATGGCGAGGTAGCCTTCCAGCGCCAGCTGGTCGCAGGCGGCAATCACCGTGTTGCGCCCGACATTCAGATCCCGCGCCATGACCCGGGTCGAGGGCAGTGCGTGGCCGCTCGGCAGCACGCGCCGTTCGATCAGGCCGCGCAGCTGGACATAGAGCTGCCGGTGCAGATTGGCGGGACTGTCGCGATCCAGCGCAATGCCGTCGACGGGAAAACTGGTCTTCATCTGGTTCTCAAAAATCAATCAGATCTGGCTCTCACAATGGAACCAAAGCAGCCTTAGGCTCAAGAAAAAAGCGTTCGGGTTCAGATGGGGCTGGCCGATGCAGTGCATAAGGGTGGGAGTGATCGGTGCGGGCGGCGTCGCCCAGGTCGAGCACATCCCGAACCTGCTCAAGCTGCACCGGCAGTTCAAGATCGTCGGTGTCTACGACCCTTCGCGAAAAGTCCGCGCCTTTGTCGGCGAGGAATTCGGCCTCGAACCATTTTCCGATCTCGACGCGCTTCTCGCCATGCCGCTTGACGCCGTGGTCATCGCCTCGCCGGATGCGCTGCACCGCGAACAAAGCCTCGCCGCCTTCGCCAAGGGGCTGCATGTCTTCTGCGAAAAGCCGCTTTGCTACAGCGCCGGCGACATCGACGAATTGATCGCCGCCAGGGATCGCGCCGGAAAGGTGCTCCAGGTCGGCTACATGAAGCGTTTCGACCCGAGCTACGAGGCGGCACTGAAAATGCTGCCCGGCACGGCGCACACACTTCGCTACATTTCGGTCGAGGTCAACGATCCCGACGCCTGGCCCTTCATCCGGCACGCCTCCACTTGCCGGGGTGACGATGTCGCGGCGGGGTTGATTGCCTCGACCGAAGCCAAGCAGCGCGAGCAGGTCGAGGGCGCGGTGCCGGGGCTGGACGATCCCGACGCCTTCGGCGGCTTTGTCGGCGCCTATTGTTCGTCGATCGTGCATGATGTGAACGCCGTCCATGGCTTGCTCGGTGCACTCGGCGTCGCCGACGGTGAAATTGTCGGCGCCTGCCTATTCGCAAAGGGCCAAGGCGGCCAAGGCACTGTCCGGCTGCTCGACGGCCAGGCGCTGTGGACCATGGCGCATGTCGCCACTCCAGGGCTGCCCGATTACCGCGAGCGCATCACGCTCTACTTCGACGACGCCTCGCTCGAACTGGAATTCCCCTCGCCCTACCTCAACCACCAGCCGACACGGCTGACCATCCGCACCGGCGACGGCCACACGCTCTCCAGCCGCGACATACGCAGCGGCTACGAAGAAGCATTCGTCGAGGAGCTGAAAGGTTTCTGGTCGGCGATCGTCGAAGGCGCACCGGTACGCAACACCGCCGAGCATGCCCGCCGCGACATGACGCTGCTGGCCGGCCTCGCTCGCCATCACCTTGCCCAATCGAAGCAATCAGGAGTTCGCCCGTGACGGTTCGCATCGGCATCAATCCGATCACCTGGTCAAACGATGACGTGCCGGAACTCGGCGGCGACACGCCGCTTGAAGTCTGCCTCAGCGAGACCAGGCACGCCGGTTATGCCGGCACTGAACTTGGCGGCAAGTTTCCGCGCCGCTCGGCCGAGTTGAAGCCGATCATGCAGCGCTATGGCCTTGCCATGATTTCCGGCTGGTATGATGGCCGCTGCGACGAGAAGGACGTCGACGCGGAAATGGCTGCGATCACGCCGCATCTCCAGCTCTTGAAGGATATGGGCTCGACCCATGTCGTCTATGCCGACACCTCGCGCGGCCGCCACAACGCCATATGGGGGCCGATCTCGCAGCGCCCGGCCCTGAGTGCGGAAGAATGGCCGGCCTATGGCCGCAAGCTGACCGCGCTCGCCGAACGGATGGCGGATTTCGGCGTGCGCATGGCCTTTCACCATCATATGGGCACCATCGTCGAGACCGATGCCGAGGTCGGCCTGCTGATGCGCCACACCGGCGAAGCCGTCGGCCTGCTCTACGACACCGGCCATTCGACATTTTCGGGCGGCGACCCGCTGGCCCTGGTCAAGGCGCACGTCAAACGCGTCGTGCATGTGCATTGCAAGGACGCCCGCAAGCCCGTGCTCGAGCGTGCCCGCGCCGAGGACATGAGTTTCATGGGTGCGGTCATGGAAGGGATATTCACCGTCCCCGGCGACGGCTTCATCGACTACCCCGCCATTTTGCGCGTGCTGGCCGACAATGGCTACAGCGGCTGGCTGGTCGTCGAGGCCGAGCAGGATCCCAGCAAGGCCAATCCGCTGACCTATGCGACAATGGGATTCCAGAACCTGTCGCGCATGGCGCGGCAAGCCGGATTTGACGTCATCGAGTGATTGAGGCCGCCATGCGGCCTCTGGGGAACCAGTGCTGAGGAATGAAACTGGAATGAAGGGGCAACTGGACTGCCGACCGTAATTACGGCGGCGGAAAACAAACAGGAGGTTCTATGTTTTCGCTTGCGAAATTAGTAAAGCCTGCGCTCGGCCTGCTGGCCGGCTTCACGATGATGGCGGCGGCCACGACCCTTGCGGCCGCCGATGAAACGCGGGTGGTGTTCGTCACCCACGGCCAGAGCGGCGACCCCTACTGGTCTGTGGTCAAGAACGGCATGGACGATGCCGCCAAGACGCTGGGCGTCAAGGCCGAATATCTGGCGCCCGAAACCTTCGACATGGCCAAGATGGCGCAGATGATCGACGCCATCGCGGCCTCGAAGCCGGACGGCATGGTTGTTTCGATCCCCGATGCGGCGGCCCTTTCGGCTCCGGTCAAGAATGCCATCGCTGCCGGCATCCCGGTCATCATCATCGATTCCGGCGGCTCGAAACTCACCCACGACCTTGGCGGCCTGCTGTTCATGGGGCAGGATGAGTTCCAGGCAGGCGTCATGGCCGGCGAGCGCATCAAGGCGCTCGGCCTCACCAAGGCGGTCTGTGCCAACCACGAGGTCGGCAATTCGAGCCTCGACGACCGCTGCGCCGGCTTTGCCAAGGGTCTGGGCGTCGACGTACCGGTGATGAACGGCGTCATCGACCCGACCGAAATGAAGAACCGCGTGATCGCCTACATGACCGCTCATGCCGATACACAGTTCATTCTCGCCGTCGGCGCCAGCGGTGCCGAACCGACGCTGGCCGCGCTCGATGAATTGGGCCTCTCCGGCAAGGTGAAGACCGGGACGTTCGATCTTTCGCCGACGATCCTGCAGGCCGTCGTCGCCGGCAAGATGGAGTGGGGCATCGACGCCCAGCAATATGCCATGGGCTACATCCCGGTCGCGATGTTCGACCTCTGGAAGAAGTACAAGATCATGCCGATCGCCGACTATCCGACCGGCCCCGGCTTCGTCACCAAGGACACTGCCGCCTCGGTTATCGAGCTGTCGAAACTCGGCAAGCGCTAGAACTGGCGGCCGGGGCCTCGCCCCGGCCTCTGCATTTGTGAGGGCAACACAGCCATGGTTTCAGAGATTCGCGACGAGCGGGTCCGGTCGGTTTCACGCCTGAGCCGCCTGTTGAGCAGGCCGGAACTTGGCGCGGCCGCCGGCACCGTTCTGGTCTTCGTGTTCTTCGCCATCATGGCGGGGGGCACGGGACTGTTCAGTGCCAAGGGCATCATCAACTTCCTCGAAGTCTCGGCCCAGCTTGGCATTCTCGCCGCCCCCGTGGCTCTGCTGATGATCGCCGGCGAGTTCGATCTGTCGGTCGGCTCGATGATCGGCTTTGCCGGCATCCTCATCGCCATCCCCGCCGTGTTCTGGGGTTGGCCGATCTGGCTTTCGCTGCTGTTCACCTTCGCCGTCTGCGGCGGCATCGGCGCGCTCAACGGGCTCGCCGTCGTCCGGACCGGATTGCCCTCCTTCATCGTGACGCTCGGCAGCCTGTTCATGCTGCGCGGCCTGACCCTTGGCCTCACACGCGGCATATCAGGGCGGACCCAGGTGTCGGGCGTGCACGAACTGGCGCAGAACGATCCGCTCAACAGCCTGTTTTCGGGACAGGTGTTTTCCGGCCTGATCGCCTGGCTTTCGAACATCGGCCTGATCGGCAAACGGGCCGACGGCCTGCCGTCGATATCAGGCATTCCGGTGTCGATCGTCTGGTGGATCGTGCTGACGATGGCCTGTACCTGGCTGTTGACGCGCAGCCGCTTCGGCAACTGGATCTTCGCCGCCGGCGGCGAAGCCAATGCCGCGCGCAATCTCGGCGTGCCGGTGGCGCGCACCAAGATCACGCTGTTCGTCATGACCGCGATGGCGGCCGCACTGTTCGCGGCGATCCAGGTCTTGGTCACCGGCTCGGCCGACACGCTGCGCGGCACGCAAAAGGAATTCGAGGCCATCATCGCCGTCGTCATCGGCGGCACGCTGCTCACCGGAGGCTATGGATCGGCCGTCGGCGCCATGTTCGGCGCCCTGATCTTCGGCGTGGTGCAGATGGGCATCTTCTACACCGGCATCGACACCGACTGGTTCAAGCTGTTCATGGGCGCCATGATGGTCATCGCGGTACTGTTCAACAGCTATGTGCGCAACCGCGCCATGAGGAGCCGGTGATGGCCGAGCCCTATGTCGAACTGAAGTCGGTCAGCAAATATTTCGGCTCGGTCGTGGCACTGAAGGACGTGTCTTTCGATGTCTGCCCCGGCGAGGTGCATTGCCTGCTCGGCGACAATGGCGCGGGCAAGTCGACGCTGATCAAGACATTGTCGGGCGTCTACACGCCAGACGAAGGCGAAATCCGCGTGCAGGGCAAGCCGACACGGTTTGGCTCGCCCGCCGATACGCGCAACAGCGGCATTGCGACCGTCTACCAGGACCTGGCGCTGGTGCCGCTGATGAGCGTGGCGCGCAACTTCTTCCTCGGGCGCGAGCCGATGCGCAAATTCGGGCCGATCAGCCAGTTCGACGCCGACTTCGCCAACCGCACCGCCTATGACGAGATGTCGGCGATGGGCATCCAGCTGCGCGATCCCGAACAGCCGGTCGGTACGCTGTCGGGCGGCGAACGGCAATGTCTTGCCATTGCGCGTGCCGTCTATTTCGGCGCCAAGGTGCTGATCCTCGACGAGCCGACATCGGCGCTGGGCGTCCACCAGGCATCCGTGGTGCTGAAGCTCATCGTCCAGTCCAAGGCGCGCGGCATCGGCGTCATCTTCATCTCCCACAACGTTCACCACGCCTATGTCGTCGGCGACCGCTTCACGCTGTTGAAGCGCGGCCGGAGCACCGGCACCTACGCCAAAGGCGAAATCGACCGCGACCAGCTGCTCAAGTTGATGGCAGGCGGCAAGGAACTTGTGGATCTGGAACAGGAACTGGCGAAGTCGGCCAGGAATGGGCCGGCTTGAGGCACGGCGCTGGCCTGAAACGGAGCATTCGCCTCTCGTCTACCCCAGCGTAAGCTTGTTATTGTGCAGTGCAGCAACGATGTTGCTTCAAGTGCATTGTGCTCGGGCTTCCGCCATTCCGGCGGTCTAGGATCTCGATTTGCGGAACATCTCAGATACGATCGCTCGCCTTTCGGCCATGCGAGGCCGGCCGGTATTTTCCCAACCGGGCCATCTCGACAGCCTGTCCGACCTGGCGGCGTTTGGGTCCAATCCAGGCGCCTTGCGGGTACGCTTCTACGTTCCTGAGAACTTGCCGCGTGGAGCAGCGTTGGTCGTCGTCTTGCACGGCTGCACGCAGACGGCCGCTGGTTATGATCACGGAGCTGGCTGGTCGCGCCTGGCAGCCGAGGAAGGCTTTGCGGTGTTGCTGCCCGAACAGCAGCGCGCCAACAATGCCAATCTCTGCTTCAATTGGTTCGTGCCTGAAGATGTCACCCGCGATCGCGGTGAAGTGCTCTCAATCCGCCAGATGATCGAGGCCATGGTGACGAAGCATGGCCTGGACCGCCGGCGCGTTTTCATCACCGGTCTGTCCGCCGGCGGCGCCATGGCGGCGGCAATGTTGGCAACATATCCGGAGGTGTTCGCCGGCGGAGCAATCATTGCGGGCATTGCTTATGGCAGCGCATCGACGATCCCGGAAGCTTTCGATCGCATGCGTGGCCATGGCGGCCCGTCCAAGTCGGAACTCCAGCGGCGTCTGGCGCAGGCGACGTCACACAAAGGGACATGGCCTAAGATTTCGATCTGGCAAGGCACGGCCGACCACACGGTGGCGCCGGCCAATGCGGACTCCCTTGTCGCCCAATGGCAGGGCGTTCATCGCGTTGGTGCGAGCCCTGTTCGAAAAGAGACCGTCGATGGACAAACGCGGCAGGTCTGGTGCGACGCCGATGGCCATGAGGTGATCGAAAAATACACGATTGCCGGCATGGGCCATGGCACCCCCTTGAAAACGGGAGGTGAGGACGGCTTGGGCCATGCCGCACCGTTCATGCTGGAGGTTGGGATATCGTCGACGAGACGTATGGCGGCCTTCTGGGATCTCGCAGACCGGGGTACACGAGGGAAGGCGAAGTCCGCCGCTGCCTCGCCCGATCCTGCGGCAGGCACGGCCTTGCGCCCACATAGTGCGCCCGAAAAGTCGAGGCCGGTGCGGGTCGAACCTGCCGAACAACCGCGGCCGGAAGGTTCACGCGCTTCTGCTGCTTCAGGCATTGGCAAGACTATTGAAGATGCGCTTCGTGCAGCCGGCTTGATGCGCTAGCCAAAGGTCTGTTGGGCAGAATGGCCCCGCCGCCTGTCGGCAGCGGGGCCCTGTCGATCAAACTCGGTTTACATCGCGAGCGCCGTCGCGGCCGATTTCGTTCGAGCGGTAGTTCTCCGCGTCAGGGTCGAAGCCGGTCCAACCATCGGCCTGGTATTCGCCGCGCCGTGCTTCCAGGTCAACAGACGCAGCCTGTCCCAGAATCCTTTCCGCCTCCGGCACCAGCTGGTCGTCGACCTTGGCTGTGACCAGCGTGCCGCCGCGACGGACGCCCTCGGCGTAGACATGGGCATCATTCTCCGGGACGCCGGAATCGGTAAGCGCCCCGACGATGCCACCAGCCGCACCGCCAACAACGGCACCGCCAACGGCACCGACGGCAGTGGCAGCCAGCCACCCGGCAGCCACCACCGGACCGACACCTGGAATGGCCATCAGGCCAAGTCCGGCGAGCAGTCCACCGGCGCCGCCGATCGCGGCTCCCAGCCCAGCCCCACCGGCAGCGTCGTCGGCGGCCTTGGACCCGTTATTGTCGTGCTGATTGTCCGAATTGCTGGAAACGATGCTGATGTCGTCACGCGCGATACCGCTGGCTTCCAGTTCGCCGACGGCGTCAGAGGCATCATCATAGTTGTCGAATAGTCCGGTTACGGTTTTCATGGTTTTGATCTCCTGGATTTCGGTTCAGTTGGTGCCGGCAACAACGTTGCCCTGGTAGTCCAGAGCGACTGCCGTGGTTTTGCCGCCCTTCGTTGCCTGGCCACGCCAAATCCCTTGGTCATCCTTGGCTAGTTTGGAAACGTCGGAGAAACCGGCGTCCTGGATGCGACCTTTGGCTTGGTCCTCGGTAAAGCTGTTGGCGCCGGGAACCGGAGCGGAAGGGTTCGCGGTGTCGGTCGTGGTCACGGCCGGAGTCGTCGAGGTCGTGGCGGCCGATTTGTCAGCCACTGTGGAAGCGATCTTCTCGATCATCTCCTGGTGCATCTTGAGCGTCGGCACCGTCTGCTGGGCGAACGTCTTGAGCTCGGCGTTGTCGCCATCTTTCGCGTAGCTCTCGAACAGCGTCACGGCATCGGTGTGCGCGTCGCGCTGCATCTGGACATAGGGCGCGTCGATCGGATCCTTGCTGTTCTGCAAAGTGTCGACATCACCCTTGTGCTTGGCGTCGAGTTCCTTCGGGACTGTCAGCTTCTGCTCGCCGGCGATTGTCTCCAGCTTGGCGTTGGCGGCGCCGTGGTCATCGATCATCTTGCGAGCGAAATCCTTGACGCTCTGATCCTGCACCTTGGCTTCGGCGACCTTGCTGGAATCGACCTCGAACATACCGCCGGCAGCGGCCTTGTTGACGAAGTCCTGTGCGCTGTCGGCGGCGAGTGCAGGCAGAGCGAAAGCCATGGCTGTGGCTGTGGCCAGTGAGGCCAGGAATAGGCGAATTTTCATTGCGAAGATCCTTTTCATGCACACATGTGCTGTGGAGCTAACCTGCGCCTGATAGCTTTGTTCCGGATGGTCAGAGATAATCTGGCGGTGACCGGCTTCGGTTTTGTCCAGCGAGGGCTCGCGCTGAAAATTGCGGTGTGCGAAACTGGTTGGCGAACGATTTTTACTGACAGGTCCCCCTCTTGCATTGGCGTCAGCTCTGGTGGACCTGGAACAGGACTGGCGAAGTCGACCCAAAAAGACACCGGCACAGGCATTGCAAAAGAACCGGTTCAGACGAACCAAAGCCCGTTTCTGTTCGGCCGCCGGCAATGGCGATGCCGGAAATGTGTACGAACCGTGTCCCTACTTGCGGATCGTCCCTCCCCTATAATCTTGACGAGCAAATCGGTGGCTTGACCGATTTCACCGTCATGCAGGGATGGAGACATGCTCACTCTTACAATCAACGGACAGTCCCGCACGATCGATGTGCCGGGAGACATGCCGCTTCTTTGGGTGCTGCGCGACCATCTCAATCTGGTCGGCACCAAATATGGCTGCGGCATCGCCCAATGCGGCGTCTGCACGGTGCATGTGGCCGGCAAGCCGGTGCGTTCCTGTCAATTGACCGTCGGCGATGTCGGCACCCGCGCGGTCGTCACCATTGAAGGCATCGGCGGCACGCCCAACGGCGCCAAGGTGCAGCAGGCCTGGATGGAAGCCGCGGTGCCGCAATGCGGTTACTGCCAGGCCGGCCAGATCATGTCGGCCACGGCGCTGCTGGATGCGAACCCGCAACCCGACGATGCCGACATCGACGCGGCGATGGCTGGCAATCTCTGCCGCTGCGGCACCTATATCCGCATCCGCCGGGCGATCAAAAGCGCCGCTGCCAAATCGGCCTGACCATGAAGAAGATAATCGGCATCGTCGTTGCGGTCATTGTCGTCGTCGCGCTTGGTTTCGCGGGCTGGCTTTATCTTGGCCGCGATCCGATGTCCTTTGCCGCCGGCTCGACCGTGGCGCTCGCGGATTACCATGGCGCCGATGTCACCGGCGTTCCCGCTGAGCTTGCCAGTGCCGATCTGGTGAAGCGCGGCGAATACCTTACCCATGCCGCGGACTGCCAGGCTTGCCACACCGCTCCGGGCGGCGCGCCTTTCGCGGGCGGCTTTGCCTTCAACATGCCGTTCGGCACGATCTATTCCACCAACATCACGCCGGGCAGAGAGACCGGTATCGGCAACTACAGCGACGCCCAGTTCCTCGCGGCCGTGCACAAGGGCATTCGCCCCGACGGCGCAAAACTCTATCCCGCCATGCCCTACAGCTCCTACACCTACATGACTGACGCCGACGCGCTGGCCATCAAGGCCTATCTCTTCACGCTGGCGCCGGTAAACGCACCCGCCAAACCCAACCAGCTTTCCTGGCCTTTCAGCCAGCGCAGCCTGGTGGCGGTGTGGAACGTGATGTTCAATCCCGACGAGCGCTTCCACCCCAACACCAGCCAGAGCCCGCAATGGAACCGGGGCGCCTATCTTGCCGAGGCGATGGGCCATTGCGGCGAGTGCCACACACCGCGCAACCTGGCTTTTGCGCTGGACAATCACGGCAAATTCGCCGGCGCCCTCACCGCCGGCTGGCGCGCCTACAACATCACCGGCGACAGCGTTTCGGGCATTGGCGACTGGAGCGACGAGGATCTCACGTCCTATCTCTCCACCGGTCATGCCAACGGTCATGGCGGCGCCGCCGGCCCGATGGGTGAAGCCACCGACGACAGCCTGAGCTATCTCGTGCCGGACGACACCCGTGCCCTGGTGACCTATCTGCGCAGCATACCCGCCCATGCCAGCGACCTGCCGCGCACCGTCACGACCGCTGCGCCAGCCTCTTACAAGGAAGGCGTGGTGGCGGATGCCAATTCACGTGGCGAAAAGATCTTCGCCGGCGCCTGCGCCTCTTGCCATGACTGGACCGGTGTCAGCCCGGTCACCGGTTTTGCCACGCTGACCGGCGTGCGCGCGGTGAACGATCCCAGCGCCACCAATGTCGCGCAGACGGTCGTCAACGGCGTCAACCGCAAGACCGCTGACGGCACGATCTTCATGCCGGCCTTCGGTGCTGGCTATTCGGACGACGACATCGCGGCTGTCGCCAATTACGTCACCGCCCGGTTTGGCGCCAAAGACGCTGACCTGACAGGCAAGGATGTGAGCGCCCTGCGACAGCAGGCGGCGCAGCAGTCCAAGGAGGCCCCCAATGGCTGACACGCACTTTGCCCAGTCCGATGCCTACCTCTCGGCGCTGATACGCGAGGTCGGCTCGGTGCCGCCTAGCGCGCCGATGACCATGGGACGGCGGACATTCTTCAAGCTGGCCGGCGCGAGCGCGGCAGGACTTGTGCTGGGCTTTCAGCTCGGAGGCGCAGCAGCGTTCGCGGCTGATTTGGCGAATGTCGACACGCCTGATGTCAAGGACCAGGCGATGAACGCCTTCATCCGCATCGCTCCCGACAACACGATCACCATCTATTCCAAATGCCCTGAGATCGGCCAGGGCATCAAAACCTCCTTCGGCGTGATCGTCGCCGACGAACTCGATGCCGACTGGAACCATGTCGTCATGGAGCAGGCCGACATCAATCCCAAGGTCTATGGCAGCCAGGGCGCGGGTGGTTCGACCTCCATCCCGCATGCCTGGGACCAGTTGCGCCAAGCCGGCGCCGGCGCCAAGGCAATGCTGATCGCAGCAGCCGCCGCGCAGTGGCTGGTGAATCCCTCCCAGATTACCGCCAGGGATTCCGTCCTGACCCATGCCGCCAGCGGCCGGTCCGCAACCTATGGCTCGCTCGCCGCCGCGGCGGCGAAAATGCCGGTGCCCGATCCCAAGAGCCTGAAGCTGAAGAGCCGCGCCGACTACCGCCTGATCGGCAAGCGCTATCGCGGCGTCGACGATCCCAAGGTGGTCACCGGCAAGCCGCTGTTCGGCATCGATGTCCAGCTTCCCGGCATGGTCTATGCCACCTACACCAAATGTCCGGCGGCGGGCGGCAAGGTCAGGTCCTTCAATGTCGACGAGATCAAGGCACAGCGTGGCGTGCTCGACGCCTTCGCCGTCGACGGCACCGGCATGATGGTCGAAGTGATGCCGGGCGTGGCCATCATCGCCAAGGACACCTGGAGCGCTTTCCAGGCCAAGGACAATCTGCAGGTGGATTGGGACCTGAGCGAAGCATCGAAAGACTCCACATCGCAATTCTCGGCCGAGGCCCGCAAGCTGGCGACCAGTTTCCCGCTAAAGCTCGACGACAATGTCGGTGACGTCGACAAATCCTTCGCCGATGCCGCCAAGACCGTCGAGGGCTATTACGAATATCCCTTCGCCGCGCATGTGCCGCTGGAGCCGATGAACACCACGGCGCACTGGCATGACGGCGTGATGGAAATGTGGGTGCCCACCCAGCAGCCCGATCGCGGTCTGCCGCTGGTCGCTAAGGCGGCAGGCATCGCGCCGGAGAAAGTCGTGATGCACCAGACCCGCGTTGGCGGCGGTTTCGGTCGGCGGCTGGTCAACGACTATGCCTGCGAGGCCGCGGCCATCGCCAAAAGGGTCAACGCCCCGGTCAAGCTGCAATGGACCCGGGAAGACGATTTCGCCCACGATTTCTACCGGCCCGCCGGCTACCATCAGTTCAAGGGCGCGATCGACAAGGGCGGCAAGCTCGACGCCTGGCAGGAGCATTTCATCACCTTCACCGCCGACGGCAAGAAGGAAGCCTCGGGCGCCAACCTCACCGACAATCTGCGATATTCCATCAAGGCGCCGAATCTGCGCCGCGCCAAGACCATGTTCCCCCTGAGGATCCCCACCGGCGCCTGGCGCGCGCCGGGCGACAATGCCCAGGTCTTCGCCGCGCAGAGCTTCATGCACGAACTGTCGCTTGCGTCAGGCCGCGACCATGTCGAGTTCCTCATCGATGCGGCGAACCGCGACGTGCCCGAACTGGTGCCCAAGGACAGAACCGTCAACTTCAGCCCCAGGCGGGCCACAGACGTGATCAAGATGTGCGCCGACAAGGCAGGCTGGGGCAAGACGCTGCCGAAGGGCAGCGGCCTCGGCCTCGCCTGGTGCTATTCGCATGCCGGCCATGTCGCGCAGGCGGTCGAGCTCAGTGTCGATGCCAACAAGCGGATCAAGATCGATCGCATCCTGGTGGTGCTCGATGTCGGCCCGATCATCGACATGGCCGGCTCCGAAGCCCAGGCGCAGGGCGCGTCGACCGACGCGCTCTCCACCGCCATGGGCCTCAAGATCAACATCGAGAATGGCCGGATACAGGAGCAGAACTACAACGCCTATCCGATCCTGCGCATGCCTTTCGCGCCGATGACGATCGATCCCTATTTCATCCAGTCGGACAATCCGCCGACCGGCATGGGCGAACCCGCCTTCCCGGCCCTGGCGCCGGCACTCGGCAACGCCATCTTCGCCGTCACAGGAGTGCGGGTGCGCCGGCTGCCGCTGCGCGATCTGGGTTACTCGCTGGCGGTCTGAGGGATCGATGCAGGCATTGTAGAGCCAGCCGGTTTTACTCCTCAGTTCGCCGACGTCTCTATCGCCTGCGAGCCAGCGATGGCTGAGGCGAAGTCGCGATAGGGGCGCAGTGGGCGGCCCAGAAGTGCAGTCAGGCGCTCGACGTCGCCGGCCTCAGGCAGCATCCCGTCGGTGAAGAAGCGCTCGCCCATCAGGCGCATGTCGTAGGCCATCCAGGCGGGCAGGAACTGCTTGAGATTTTGCTCAAAGCCTTCCGTATTGTCGCCGCTGTAGCTGATCGTGCGGGCGAGCACGTCGGACCAGATGGCGGCGATATCCGTCCCCGTCAGCGTCTGCGGGCCGACGAGGTTGATCCGGTCGAGCGCAAGCGGCTCTGCGGACTGTTCGCGGCGCAGCAGCTCAAGGGCGGCGATCTCGGCGATATCACGGGCGTCGATCATGGCGAGACCCTTGGCGCCGATCGGCATTGGGTAGGTGCCGTAGCCGGTGATGATGTCTTCGACCATCAGATCGTTCTGGATGAAATAGGCCGGGCGCAAGATCGTAGCCTTGAAGCCCATCTGTTCTATCATTCGCTCGACGCCGAACTTGCCCGCGAAATGCGGCACGTTCACATAGACGTCGGCGTGGATCACCGACAGATAGACGATGCGCTCGATGCCGGCCGACCGAGCGACGTTCAGCGCGATCAAGGCCTGGGTGAATTCGTCCGGCACCACGGCGTTCAAGAGGAACAGGGTGGAAACGCCTGACATGGCTTTGCGCAGCGAATCGACGTCGAGAAAGTCGCCTTGCACGACGGATACTCCTGCCGGGAAGCTGGCTTTCGAGGGATCGCGCACGAGAGCACGGACATCGGCGCCGCGCTTGACGAGGTGTTCGACGACTTGGCGGCCGATATTGCCGGTGGCGCCGGTAACGAGAATGGTCATGGAATTTCTCCTGTTGGGTTGCTTGACACCTCCAATATGTGTGGCTCACTGAGAGCCCAATAGACGGAGATTTTAGACGCACTGTCTCACTGGTGGAACACTCATGGATCTTCTTGCCCTCGCCGATTTCAATCTCGTTGCCCGCCATGGTGGCTTCGGCAAAGCGGCAAGGGCCACCGGCCGGCCCAAGGCAACGCTGTCCCGGCGTGTTGGAGAGTTGGAAAGCAGCCTCGATCTGCGCCTGTTTGAACGGGGTGCGCGTAACCTGAAGCTGACCGAAGAAGGACGGGCGCTCTTCGAGCGGACGGGGGCGTTGCTCGCCGAACTGGACGAGACGGCTTCGGCGATTGCCTCGGGCGGTCAGAGTCCCAAGGGCAGGCTGCGGATCAGCGCACCTTTGCATTTTTCGCAGACCGCAATGGGCAGGATCGCCGCGGGGTTTGCCCTTAAGTATCCGGAGGTGAAGCTTGAAATGACGACTGAGGACCGGCCTGTCGACATGATCGAGGAAGGCTACGATCTGGTAATCCGGGTCAATCCTGATCCCGACGAAAGCCTGGTCGGACGCGCGTTTCTCCGCGACCGCCTGGTTGTTGTGGCGAGCCCCGACCTCCCTCGCACGACCGGTGAGCGCGCCGCTCCCGGCGTTGCGCGCGGGGCAAGCGAACTGCAAACATGGCACGTGAAGACGCAAGGTGGCCGGGCAACAATTACAATCGAGCCCGTCCTCGTTTTGTCGACGCTCATCATGGTCCGGGATGCCGTGCGAGCCGGCGTCGGCGCAGGACGGCTTCCCATTTCGTTGGTGGCCCACGACCTGGCTGACGGCACACTGGTGAATTGGGGGGACATTGACGGCCCCGAAATCTCACTATGGACGCTCTACCCATCGCGGCGACTGCTCAGCGCGCGCGTGTCGGCGTTCCTGGACTTTCTAAAACAGGCCTTCCCGAATGGCACGCCGGACGAACTGGCCGCCTACATTGGCAGGTGATGACCGAAACGCTTTCGGGCGCAGAGAATCCCAGGCAACAAAACAACGAAAGCTCGCCCTGGCTCCATTCTGAAGTCATTGCTCGACGCTCGACCGTAATTTGATCAGGCTGCGCCGAAGCCAGGTGCGCATCGTGTTGAGCGGCACGTTGTGACGCTTTGCAAGCTCAGCGTAGGAGATGCCGTCCTGATATGCGCCCCTGATCGCTGCTGCTTTTTCCGTGCTCAGATTGTCGATGCATCGGTCAAGACGGGCCGTCTGGTCACTCACAATCATCAGTTCCTCGGCCCACGGTGTGGTGTCGGCTATTTCGCCCGCGGCCGCCAGATCGACAGATGGAGGGCGGCGCGCTCTGATAAAATCGATCGAGTGATTGCGCGCAATCGCCACAAGCCAGGAGATCGGGCTGAGTTCCGAGACCGCATATCGATCAGCCTTGGTCCATATCTTTACGTAGACTTCTTGCAGCGCTTCCTCGGCTTCCCCTTTGTCGCCCAAAATACGCAGGCATACACCGAACAATTTCGCGCACGTATGCTTGTAGAGCAGATCGAACGCCGCTCGATCGCGCATGCCTGTTCGCAAGATCAGTTTTGTTATGTCGTCTCGTGTCAGCATGACGCAGCCCTCCTCCCAAGCGGCTCCTGTCCTCCAGCCATTTCGACCTATGCGCCTTGGGCAGGATGGGAGGAGACGTCGCGACTAACCCGAGGCTCCTTTTGAACAATATCGGCCTTGCGCGCCCGACCGCGTCCCCAGCAAGCGTCGCCCGGAGGAACCGACGCTGGCAGTTGGTCTACCGACGAACGCCAGCGCTGATCGATTTTCTCCAGCGCGGCTTCATCGAAATCCGACGCGTGTTCCCAGTACCTTCCATGTTCAACGAGATAGCCGAGTTCAGCCTCGAGTGTGTCGGCGCTCTCGATGGAAATCGGATCGATGGCGCCTTCAAGCATCGCTTTGAGCGCCTTGAACCGAACCGAGGTAAGTCGCTCGATAAACCTCAGGTTTACCCGCGGTATGGCAAGACGACTTTCAGGAAGGTTTGAAAGATTCAGACAGACTGTTCCGCAACGCAGGGCCTTGGCGAACAGCCTTCCAGACTTCGCCTCCAAGTCCCTCAACGTCACGTCGTCGCGTAGCGGGTCAGCTGTTCCAACGCCATAGAAATGCGTGGGCGCGTTTTTGGGATAAATCATATCACACCCCAGGAACGCTATCACATCAGGCTGGAGAGCCTTCAGGACCCAATAGGCCGCGGTGAAGGCCATTGTGCCACCCGCATAGACAAAACCACCGAATGCGTTCTGGGCAGGGACAAAGGCATCCGATTTTACGATCGACGCGGCTCGGGGACGTTGGTCGCTCGGCAGGCGTTCATCAGGAAAGTCGTCGGGGTGAATCAGATAGTCCCAGTCGGACCGCACTCTCCAGGCGTTGTTGATGACGACAATCGAGGAAAACGCCGTCCGAAGCCAATCCCTGCATCGAACCGCGTCCGGGCCGCTGCCAACGATCAAGACAATATTTGGCATGTCAGGCCCCCTTCCTGTTTGCATCTTGGATCAGTGTGCGCCGACTGGCCGTGAACTTCTGCCCGACACCCGCATGCCTGCCTCATTATGCGTTGCCATCGGAGCACAGGGTTCTGACCATTTCCGTTGCGATACGGTTGCCGGCGCGAAATGGATCACAGCTCGCGACTAAAAACTGATGGGCTGATCGGACAAAAATGATCGGAAAGTCAGAAGTCGATCAAATCAGTGATCCAAAAGACCGCCTGCTGCGTAATGGTCTAGTGAAACCCGTAACGCTGCCTTGCCAGCCGGAGCAGGATAGAGCGTATAGCAGAGCGATGGTGGAATTCGATCCAGCCCGGCTAATCATGCGTGTCGCGGCAAGCCAGGATCGCGACGCGTTCGCGGCACTGTTTGAACATTATGCGCCGCGCATCAAGGCGATGATGATGCGGCGCGGTGCAAGTCGCGATCGTGCTGAAGATCTGGCGCAGGAAACATTGATCAGACTTTGGCGCAAGGCTGCACAATATGATCCCGAGCGAGCGACTGCGTCGGCTTGGGTCTATGCGATTGCCCGCAATATCAGCGTCGACGAGAGTCGCCGCGAAGGCCGCGCCACTGCATGGATCGAGGACGATGGCATGCCGGAAGAGGAAGACAAAGACGAGCCTGAGAGTCGACTTCTCGTCGCCGAGCGTGAAGCTCACGTCAGGTCGTCGATAGTAGCACTGCCGGATGAACAGTTGCGCGTCATTCGCCTCTCATTCTTCGATGGCCTTGCGCACGGCGAGATCGCAAATCTCCTCGGCATCCCGCTGGGCACCGTCAAGTCGCGGATCAGGCTTGCCCTGCAAAGGTTGAGAGACAGAGTTGGTGAGCTGAAATGACTGATGCCATTGCCCATCATCCGACCGACGAGACCCTCGCGGCCTTTGCTTCCGGCACGCTTGATGAAGCGCGCGGGCTTGTCGTTTCGATGCATCTGTCTTTGTGCGCCGCCTGCAGCCGCAAGGTGGGCGGGTACGAGGCGATCGGTGGCCAGCTTCTTGAACAGGCAACACCGGTGTCATTGGAGCCAGATGCGCTGCGCAATGTGTTGCGCCTGATCGAGAAGAACTCCGCGGCCGCCGACAAGGAGCCGGAAGAACCGCTTGGCCGCTATCAGCTTGGGCCATGGCGTTGGGTCGGACCGGGTGTGCGCCAACGTTCGGTATCGGTGCCTGAAGTCTCGAACATCAAGGTGTTCATGCTGAAGGCGGCGCCAGGAACCAAGCTGCCACACCATAGGCATACCGGCTACGAATGGACATGCGTGCTCGAAGGCGCATTCGAACACCAGTTCGGCCGCTACGGCCCTGGTGACTTCGACGAGGCCGACGAGACGATGGAACACAAGCCGACCGTATGTGACGGCGACCCTTGCATCTGTATCGTGGCACTCCAGGGTAACATCGTGCTTCAAAGCCGGCTTGGCCGCATCATACAGCCGCTGCTCAGGCTTTAGGGAGCGCTGCCCATGTCCCGCTCTGCTGGACTTTGCCGCGACCTATTCCTCGCCTCGAACAATGATGGATGGCTCGCGATCGATCCTAATTGCTTCGTGTCTCGCGGTAGGCGGCGAGCGCGCGCTCCCTGGCGTCTGAATGGTTCACGATTGGCGAAGGATAATGCTCGCCGATGGTGATTCCGCACTCCTTCAGGACTGAAGCGGGGGCTTCCCATGGGCGGTGCACATAGCGGTCGGGCAGCTTTGCCAGTTCCGGCACATAGCACCGAACGTAACTGCCATCCGCATCGAATTTCTCACCCTGAAGTATCGGGTTGAAAATCCGGAAATAAGGGGCGGCGTCGGCGCCTGATCCGGCCACCCACTGCCAGCTGGCCGGGTTGTTGGCAGCGTCCGCATCCACCAATGTATCCCAGAACCATTCCTCGCCATCACGCCAGTCGATGAGAAGATCCTTGACGAGGAACGACGCCGCGATCATGCGGACCCGATTGTGCATCCACCCTGTCTGCCAGAGTTCACGCATGCCGGCGTCCACTATGGGATAACCGGTTCGCCCGGACTGCCACGCCCTGAGCGCCGCCGGCGCGCTTCTCCATTCGAATGCATCGAATTCGGATCGAAAATTTTCCAGATGCAGCTTTGGCCGATTGAAAAGCAGATGATACGAGAACTCGCGCCAAGCGAGTTCCTTGCGGAAGGTCTGTGCGCCTTCACCACGTGTGCGCCGCAAGGCCGCCATTATCTGGAACGGAGTGATTTCGCCGTGCGCGAGATGCGGTGACAACCCCGAGGTCCCTTGGACACCGGGCACGTTCCGACTATCGGTATAATTACCGAGCCGATCATCGAGAAAGGTCGCCAGCCTGTCTGCTGCGCCTTGTTCACCGGGCTGCCATCGTTCGGCAAGGCCGGACGACCAATCAGGTCTTTTCGGTAGGAGCTTGAATTCATCGAGCCTGTCCGAGCGCAGCTTCCCCTTCCACGCGACAATCGATGTCGGCACATCAACCGGATCTCGAACTTCGTCTTCCGCAAGCCGGTTGTAGAAGGGCGTGAACACTTTGTAGAAGTCGCCGGATCGCGTCATGAGCCGAGACGGCTCGTGCAGCAGGAAACCGTCGAAGCTTTCTGCCTGAAGACCCTTCGCGCGTAACTCGGACTTGAGCGCCGTGTCGGCGGTGATGCTCACGGGAGTATATCGCCTGTTCCAGAAGACGGCGTCAGCACCGGTAGCCCTTGCCGTCTCTGCGACGATTTCTTTCGTTGCCCCCTGCCGCAAGACGAGCGGTGCTCCCAGTATCCCGAGCGACTTTCCCAGTGCTGAAAGCGAATGGTGAAGCCACCATCGGCTGGCGGCGCCTGCCGGCCGCGCGTCCTGTCGCTCTTCGTCAAGAATGAACAGCGGCACAACGGGTTTGCCCGTGGCGCTGGCGGCCGCGAGCGCACCGTTATCCGAGACCCGCAGATCGTTTCGAAAGAGGACGATGATTGGCGCCGAATTGATGGTCATTGGGATCCGTCGCTACTGAGAATTCAAATCATATCCCGGCGATTGATTTTGCCCACAAGTTACACGAGAGCCGCCACGGCGCCCGATGGCGACAATGCCATAGCTTGGACAGAACTTCGGATCGCCCGCCCCGTTCCGAGAGGGCTTTGCAGCACCGGGAACAGCAACACCTGATACCAGCAGCGCCTTACATCCGCGCCCTGGCTGACGTGGGGTCATAAGGCGAATCCGCGATGACCTCAGCGATCTTCCGTTCCCCCAATATGGCGACGTCGAGTTTGGTGCCGGGCTTGCTGAGACGCTCGGGCAGCAGCGCCAGCGCCAGATCATGTCCGAGCGTGTAGCCATAGCCGCCCGATGTTATGCGCCCGACCAGCTCGCCGCCGATATAAAGCCCCTCGCTGGCAAGCGTGCTGGCGCCGTCGGTCTCTATTCTGAGCGTCACCGAGCGGCGCTGGTCGTTTTTGTCCTTGTATTTCAGCACCGCATCGCGGCCGACGAAATCACCCTTGTCGAGGCGGATGAAGCGTTCGAGCCCACTCTCCAGCGCGTTGAGCTCCGGGTTCATGTCGCGATACATGGCGCGGTAGGATTTCTCCAGCCGCAGCGATTCCAGCGCATGCAGCCCGACGAGGCGCAGGCCGTGCTTCTCGCCCTCTCTCAGGATCGCGTCGAGCAATTGCCGCTGGTAGGCCATGGGATGGTAGAGTTCCCATCCGAGCTCACCTTCGTAGTTGACGCGCAGCATGCGCACATCGCTGGCCAGCGCCACGCTGCCAGTCTTCACACCGAACCAGGGAAAGGCCGCGTTCGACAGGTCGATTTCGGTGAGGGGTTGCAGCACGTCTCGCGCCTTCGGCCCGACGACCGTGAAGCAGCCACGCTCGTTGGTGACATTCTTCAGGCTGACGCTGCCGTCGGCGGGAAGCAGCTTTGACAGATCATCGAAATTCCAGCGCTCGGCGCGCGGCGTCGAGATGAGATAGAAACTGTCTTCGCCAAGGCGCGCCACCATGTATTCCGCCTGCACACCGCCTCCCGCCGTGAGGTGATGCGCAAGCACAGCCCGGCCGGTCGCCGGCAAGCGGTTGGCGAGGATCCTGTCAAGCCAGGCGGAAGCACCTTGCCCCGACACCTCGAATTTGGTCATCGGCGTCATCTCGACCAGGCCGACGGCGTTGCGCACGGCCTGCACCTCCTCGCCGACAAACACGCCCTTGGCGGTCCAGCGCCAGCTATACTGGTCCTTGGCCTCGACACCCCTAGGCGCGAACCAGTTGGGCATCTCCCAGCCATTGAGCACGCTCCAGACGGCACCGAGCTCGGTCAGCCGTGCGTAGGACGGCGCGGTTTTTTGCGGGCGGGCGGCGGGCATGTCCTGTCCCGGATATTTCTGCTCCGCATGCGTGCCCCAGGCCTCGCGGACTTTCTCGCGTGTCCAGGCCTTGTTGGCGTAGTCGCCGAAGCGGCGCGGGTCGAGATCGGAGGTGTCGAGGCTGTTGCCGCCTTCGACGATCCGCTCCGACAGGTAATAGCCGATCGTGCCGCCCCACAGGATGCCGCCCGGCACGCCCTCGGCCAGCCACACATTGGGCAGGCCCCAGGCCGGTCCCATCAGCGGAAGCTCGTCCGCGGTCATCTGGAAAGGGCCGCGGACATTGGCCTTGATCCCGGCGCGTCCCAGCGCCGGCACGAGCTGCGTTGCCTGCTCCCAGTTCCATGACACCGCCTCGAAATCCTCTTCGACGAGATCGGCGCCGAACCAGGCGGGCACACCATCCTCGGCGAACAGCTTGAGGTGTTCGGTGCGCTCGTAAGGCCCGAACATGAAGCCGTCGCCTTCCTCGCGCAGATAGCCCTCAAAACCTTCGTCGCGCAGGATCGGCATTTCGCCACGTCCCTGCTTCTTGCGCTCGACGATCTCCGGCACCGGCTCGGTGATCCAGTACTGGTGCAGGATCGGGATGGCGGGGATGTCGAGGCCGAGCAGAGCGCCGGTCTGGCGCGCGTAATTGCCGGTCGCGCAGACCACATGCTCGCAAATGATGTCGCCCTTGTTGGTCGCGACCCGCCATTCGCCGCTGGCGGTCCGCTGAAAGCCGGTAACCTCGGTGTTGAGATAAATCTTGGCGCCCAGATCCCGCGCGCCCTTGGCCATGGCATGGGTCACGTCGGCCGGCGCGATATGGCCGTCATCGGGATGATAGAGCGCGCCCAGCATATGCTTGTTGTCGAGAAGCGGGCACAGCGCCCTCGCCTCCGCCGGCGACAGCAAATGCGCCCGCATGCCCTGGACGTCGGCCACGCTCATATAGCTCTTGTATTCGTCGAGCCGGTCCCTGGAGTTGGCGATGCGCAACTGCCCGCATTTGTGCCAGCCGACAGGCTGGCCGGTCTCGGCCTCCAGCCCCTCATAGATCTCGATGGTCTTGTTGATCATCCGGCCGATATTGATGTTGCGGGCATAGGATGGGACGAGGCCCGCTGCGTGCCAGGTCGAGCCGGCCGTCAGCTGTGTGCGTTCGAGCAGGGCAACGTCGGTCCAGCCGCGCTTCGCCAGGCCGTAAAGGATGCCCGCGCCAACGCACCCGCCGCCAACAACCACCACCCGCGCATGTGTCTGCATCGACCCACCAAATCCCAGCTATTTCCAATATGCCGTCGAAGCTACAGGCGCCGAAAGGCCGTGTAACGTCTTCAAAAACTAGGGGTGATAATAAGCTGGATTTATGCAGGCGGTACCTTGCCGCGTCCTACCCGAAAATCCGCTCGCCCTGTTCATCGACCAGCTGCATGCCCTTCTTGATCGAGATGTCGACGGCGTCGTCGAGGCCGGCGAAGCGGTCGGCGCGGATGAATTTGTGTTCCTTCATCACGCCGTCGACCTCCTTGGAGACGACACCGCAGGTCTGGTACTGGCCGTCGTTCTTGTAGGGCGTGGCGCTGATCAGGAAACCCTTGTGCTCGACCTGCTTGGCCGGTGCCGCACTTTTGGGCTCGGCCGCCTCACCGCCGCCACCGCCGAAAAGACGTTTCAGAAAAGACATGGCTCAAATCTCCTTGTTCGCACTGCAAACCGCGGTCCGTTCGCGATTCACGACGTTTTCGTCCCAGCATGCGCGAATGTGCCGTCGCGTTCCAGCCCCCTGATAAAGACGGCGACCAGCAGTTCGATCTGCTGGTCGATCTCGTCGGCCTGCCGGCGCACGGATCTCGCGGCATAGCCACTGGTGACGATGCCATGCACACTCGACCACAGCGTACGCGCGGCGATCCGGCGCGTATCATCGTCGAGGTCGAAATCGCCGCCGGCGAGCACCTGGGCGATGATCTCGAACAGCTGGTCGAGCCGCGATTCATAGGCGTCCGGCTCGGCCAGCGTCGGACGGCGCCGGTTGAAGGCGAGCAGCGCCGGCCAGCTGCCCGGATGCGCCTCGACAAAGCGCACATAGGCGCCGGCCAGCGCCAGCAGGCGCTGGCGCACATCGGTGATGCCGCGCTTGCCGAGATCGACCATCGCCGCCGCCCCTGCCGCGCCCAGCCGGTCGAGCAACCGCATGTTGACGGCGCGGTGCACCCCGTCGAGATCGGAAAACAGATTGTAGACCGAGCCGACCGAGATGCCCGCCTGCTCGGCGATGGTCCTCGCCTTCAGATTGTCCATGCCGCCCTCGTTGAGCAGCACCTCGGCAATCGCCAGCACCCGCTCGCTTATTTCTTCCCTGTCCAGTGCCATGCTTGTCCTTGTAGATGCCCGTGCCTCAGCCCAGGCTGCAAGTGTTTCGAACCACGATCGTCCTTTCGTTTACCATATAAGGGATTTCGTGAACAGCGTTCAAAAACCTCTTGAACAATGTTCATTTCCTGTTATGTTGGCGTTGTGAACATTGTTCACGGCAACAATTCGCAGGGAGAAGAACCATGCTTAGCCTGATCAGAACATTGCTCGACGGCGCCAGCGCCCGGGCCGAGGACGGCCTCAAGGATCGCTTCGCCATCGACCTCCTGGCGCAGCGCATCCGCGACGCCGAGGCGGGTCTTGCCGCCGCCAAGCAGACGCTTGCTTCGCTGATTGTCCGTCAGCGTACCGAGCAGGCCGGTCTCGACCAGCTCGAGCGCCGCCACGCCGATCTCGAAAGCCGCACCATCAGCGCGCTCGCCGCCGGCAATAACGGGCTTGCCGAAAGCGGTGCGGCGGCCATCGCCGAACTGGAGAATGAACGCGAGGTCCGCCGCGCCACCGTGCAGAGCCTTGGCGAAAAGACCTTGCGGATGCGCGTTTCGGTGGAGCGGGCGCATCGCCGCATCATCGACCTCAACCAGGGCATGATCTCGGCCCGGGCCATCGATGCCGAGCGCAAGGCGCAGTCACGCCTCGTCAGGTCGATCGGCAATTCGGGAAGCCTCAACGACGCCGAGGAGCTCTTGGCGCGCATCAAGGGAGCCAGCGACCCGTTCGAGGAGGCCGGCATTCTCGACGAGATCGACGGCGAGTTGCGTCACGAAGCGATCCGCGACCGCCTTGCCGACGCCGGTCACGGCCCGGCGGTGAAGGTGCGCGCCAAGGACGTGCTCGAGCGCTTGAAGACCATCAACTGAAAACCAGCCTTTGCAGACCTGATCTCATCAACCATCAAACCAACGGAGAACTCCAATGAACGCCAATCAGACCTACATCATGTTCAACACCGCCTCGGTCGGTGCCGCCTATTTCATGCTCGGCCTGTCGCTGTGGCTGGCGCCGGTTGACCTGGCGACCAAGGGTTATTGGGCGATGGGCATCCTGCTCTTGACCGGCAGCCTGGTGAACCTGGTCAAGTACCGCACCGATGAGCGCCTGTCGTCCGAGATGACCGCCAAGATCGAAAAGGCGCGCAACGAAAAGCTGATCAGCGAGTATGTCGGCAAGGAATGATGCCATCCGCATCATCGCCAACAAAAAAGCCCGGGTCTCCCCGGGCTTTTTTGCGTACCGCGAAGTGCCGCCCGCCTCAGCGGGGCGACAGCGCTTCCAGTGCCTCGGCGGCGGCTTCGAGGATGGCGATCGCCTCGGCCTGCTTGTCGGCCGGCGCGTCGACGATCTCGCCCAGCGCCGCGCGCAGGCGGTGGCGGATGGCACGGAATTCGTCGCGCGTTTCCGAGCGCTCGCCACGGCCGCTACGGCCACCACGCCGCTCCTCGCCATCATCGTTCCAGCCGAACCAGTCGCGCGCCTTGGCCATCTTGCGGCCGAAACGCTCGAGGTGTTCGAGCACGCCGTCGATCATCTCGCGATTGTCGGCAAGATGCGCCTGCCCGGCCTCGGTGATGGAAAACACCTTCTTGTTGCCTTCGCTCGACGAGACGGCATAGCCGGCCTCTTCCAGGAAGGTCAGCGTCGGGTAGACCACGCCCGGGCTCGGGCTGTAGATGCCGCTGGTGCGCTCTTCCAGCGCCTTGATGATGTCGTAGCCGTGGCGCGGCGCCTCGGCCAGCAGCGACAGCGTGATCAGCTTGAGGTCGCCGTCGGCCAGCATGCGGCCGGCGCGGAACATGTCGCCCGGGCCACCGCGTCCGCCACCGCGACCGCCATGGCCGAACGGGCCAAAGCCACCGCCACGTCCACCGAACTTGCCGGCCATATGCATGAACATGCGCTCGCCGAAATGACTGCGCCCGAAATGATTGTCTTTGTGCATTGATTGCTCCTTGAGTTCTATCTTACGATATATCTTAAGTAGGCGTCCGCTTTCGTGGAGTCAAGATATATCTTACGATGTATCTGAATGTCGCGCCAGAGGCTTGCTTTCGCCGGAACGCGCGGCTAGAAGGCGCTCGAGGGTCAATGACCGCTCCGTAAGCGTCTGACGTCAAGCAACGCATCCAACCCCGGTCCTTCCGGGCAGTTACGCCGAAACCGGCGAACGGATGCCACATGCGAACGACCGGACACTTCAGGGAAACTCCCAAAATGACTGCAAGACCTCAGCGCAGGAAGCTGCCTGCGCACTATGCCGCGATCCTCAGCCCCTTGGTGCTGTCGCTGCTGATGACCTTCATCGTGTCACTGATCTCGACACTGAAAAGCCTTGGCTTTCATCCCGACCTGCCGTCCATCTGGATGACCGCCTCGGGCCTGTCCTGGCTGGTGGCGTTTCCGACGCTGCTCCTGGTGCTGCCCATGGTGCGCCGTATCGTCGGTGCGCTGTGCGAGCCGGCTGGCAGATAGAGCCGGCAGACAAAGGTCCGGAGACACTTTCCGGACCTTTGCACATCATCGATGGGCTACCAACGGCCCTTGCGGCGGTTCCAGGCGTAGAGCAGATCGGCGAAACGATCATAGGCAAAACGCGTCAGCGGCAAGGCAACCGGATTGCCGAAAAGCGTGGCCAGCCAGCCCTCGCCCGGCGTTGCCGCCCACACGGCGATGGCGACGTCGGCACCGACCAGCAAGCGGCCATTCGCATCGGTGGCGTGCAGCCGACGGCGGATGTCCTCCAGCGAGGCGCCAAATCCGGCCAGCGCTTCCGGCTCCAGATTGATGTCGCGAAACGCAATCCGCCCGGCCTTGACCGCTTCGATCAGCCGCCGCTTCTGCCGGCTGATGCCCGCATCGCAGACAGGGCACCGCGTATTGTACCAGACGGTCAGTTCAGGCCTGGGTGTTTGCTTGAGCATGATCCTGGCATGCTCAGCCGTGGCTATGCCGGTGATGCAGGTCAGGATAATGCGGATGCCGGTGGCGCATCGGCGCGTGCCGGTGCCAATGCGAATGCGGCTCGCTCACCGGACCGTCATGGTGGTGCTGGTGGTGTTCGTCATGCACATGGCTGTGCTCGTGTTCCAGCGCCTCATGGTCGTGCTCATGCTCATGACGCTCCGACAGATGCAGCCACAGGCCGATGCCCATCAAAAGCCCGGCGATCGCCAGCTTGAGCGTGACGGCATCGCCAAGGATGGCGATGGCCAGCAGCGCACCGATAAACGGCGCCAGCGAATAATAGGCGCCGGTCCGCGCGGTGCCCAGATGGCGCAACGCCACGATGAACATCACCAGGCTGACACCGATGCCGAAGAAACCGACGGCGGCCGTTGCCGCCACGATTGACGCTGAAGGAAACGAAGCCCCGGCGGCAAGCGCCAGCCCGACATTGACGACACCCGCCACCAACCCTTTGAGCATGGCGATCACCACCGGATCGGTGGCCGAGATCTTGCGGGTGAAATTGTTGTCCAGCCCCCACGCCAGGCATGCCCCGGCGACCAGCATGGCGCCAAGGTTGAAAGCGACGCCGTCGCCTTGCCACGACAGCAGAACGGCGCCGGCAAGGATGGCGAAGGCGCCGACAAGCAGGCGCCGGTCGACATTCTCGCGGTAGACGAGCCAGGCGATCGCCATTGTCGCCAACCCTTCGAGATTGAGCAGCAGCGCCGAACTGGACGCGGTGTTCAACGTCAGGCCGAACATCAACAGCACCGGCGCGACGATGCCACCCATGCCGATCGCCAGCGCCAGCCATGGAATATCCCGGGCTGCCAGTTGCGCCTCGCCGGCGGCGGCCTGTCTGCCGCGAAGCAGGCGATAGAGAGCGAGGCCGACACCGGCGCCGAGATAGAGCAGGCCGGCCAGCATGAAGGGGTTCACGGCATCGAGCAGCAGCTTCGACAGTGGCGGCGTCGCCCCGAACAGGACAGCCGAGCCAAGGGCGAGCGGCACACCGGGCCAAAGATGCGAATGGGAATGCGGCTCGGACATGATCTCACCCTATTATAGCGCGCACGTCACTTGCCTCTCATAGCCGCCTTTGGCCCGACGCATTTGTTGTCGCGAAACAGCGCCCACTCCTCGCACAGGCGCCCTTTGGGCAGCCGGCAGAATCCATATTCGTTGCCGGCTCTGTCCTTCCTGATCACCAGGCGCCCGCCGATCTCGCCACAATGGACGGATGCCGGATTGGCCATGCCGATTGCCTTCTGTGCGGCAGCACCGGCGGCGACCGGCATCGACGATACCAAGGCAAGGCCGATAGCCAATATCGAGACTTTCTTCATCGCGATCACCTCCTGGCCACAGTCTATCAGCGCAAATCGCGCTGTCCTGCGGCAAAGCGCCGTCAGGCCGGGTACCCTATCATCGCCTTAGAACCTACCGCTTGCTATCCAAGCGACGAGATGATCTCGCGGTAGGCGAATTCCGGGAAGGCCTTCAGCGTCCGTGACTTGAGGTTTCCGTTCGCGGCCAGCATCAGCGCGAAACGCGCCAGCACCGCATCGTCGGGCGCTTCGACCACCGCCACCATGTCGAACTCGCCCATGGTCAGGTAGAATGCCTTGAACGATCCTCCCATCTCGCCCAGCTGCTTCCTGGCGGCGTCGAGGCGCTTGGGCGAATCGCGCACGTTCTTCGCGCCCTGCTCGGTCCAGTTCATCAGCATGATGTAGGTCGTCATGGTACGCCTCCTTCCGGAGCCACGGAGCACGGCGGCTTCGCCGGGGCGGGCATCCGGGTTGTCGCCCAGAAAATGCATCCGACGCGAAATTATCCTCCTGCGGCGCACGTCCCGCAAGGACGCATCCACGCCATCATGTGCGGGCTTGAGGTGACACTCTGCAGCGGCCGGGGAAGGCCGGTTTAAAAACCCGCCTGATTGCGGCAATCTCCGCCGTGGTCATCGGTCCGGGAAATTCCAGGCTGACGTCCGACACCGATCCAGCCGCCGGAGGGCTTCATGCGCGAGACAACAGACCTGCCGCCGGACCGGATCGACATTCCTGCCGCATGGACCGGCGAGGACATGGCGAAGCATCCCGGGAATTGGCTGGCCGAATTGGACCCTCGGGACATCGCCGAGCTAGAATTGGCGGCAACCGGCTTTCTCGCCGGCTCGCAGGATATCGGCGGCCTGACCAAGGCCGATTTCCCCTTGCCCCGGCTCGCCGGCCATCTTGTCGCGCTTCGCCAGAAACTGATTGCAGGCATTGGGTTCGAGGTGCTTCGCGGTCTCCCGGTCGACAGATACTCGGCTGAAATGGCGGCAACGATCTTCTGCGGGATCGGCGCGCATCTGGGGAGCGCACGGTCGCAGAATGCCCAGGGCCATATACTCGGCCATGTCCGCGACATCGGCGCCGACGCGAAGGCCGCCACGACGCGCATCTACCAGACGGCGGAGCGCCAGACGTTTCACACCGATTCCGCCGATGTCGTCGGCCTGCTCTGCCTAAGGGATGCCATGCAAGGCGGCGAGTCGCTGCTGGTCAGCACGGTGACGATCTACAATGAGATGCGCAAAAGACGGCCCGATCTGGTCCGCCTGCTGTTTGATCAGATCGCCACCGACCGGCGCGGCGAGATACCGGAAGGCGAAAAGCCTTATTTCGAAATCCCGATCCTCAACTGGCACGCAGGATTGCTGACCGGCATCTACCAGCGCCAGTACATCGACAGCGCCCAGCGCTTCCCGGACGCAATGCGGCTGAGCGCCGCGCATGTCGAGGCGCTGGATCTTCTCGACAGCCTTGCCAATGATCCGCAGCTGAACCTATCGATGCGGCTGCAGCCGGGCGACATGCAGTTCGTCTACAATCATTCGCTGCTGCACGACCGCATGGGTTTTCGCGATTGGCCAGACCCGGACAAGCGGCGCCATATGCTGCGCCTGTGGCTGTCGATTCCCGGCGACCGCCCGCTGCCCGATTGCTTCCGGCAGCGCTATGGCTCGATCGAGATCGGCGACCGGGGCGGCATCATCGTCAAGGGGACACGGCTGAACGTGCCGCTGTAGGAGCGTCCCTCGCCCAGCGCCTAGCCGTCGACCGTTCTGATCAATCCCTGCTCCGAAAGATCGGTCCTGTGCCTGAGAACATATCTGTGGCTTAGGCCAACGGAACTTTCCGGAAGTCCCAGATAGGTGGCGAGTTCCTCATGGAGCTCAAGCGGATCGATGTAGTCTTTCGCTCCATCCATCCCCAATATCCGAAGCAGATCGTCAGATTCGGCCTGCCTGCCGATCGTCGCCAGCAAGGCCGGAGCGTCTTCCAGCCTTGGACGCATGTCCTCGGGGCCGGGGTCATCCATTGTCATGCCAGGACAGGAATTGTAGCGCGATTCAAGAACGCCGTGCTGTGCCGCCAGCAGGTATAGCTGCTCCTCATCGTAGACGGTGACCGCAATGCCGACACACATAAGATCGCGGGTCAGTCTTTGGAGGAAGGACTCAATCCAGCGCGTGTCGAGCTGGTCGGTCTCTTGGTCCGAGAAGGTGGTCCAACCGTTCTCTTCGCTCGTGACGAAAGCGTCGACATTTTCTGACCTCAGCCAGTTGGCCAACGCTTCCTGCGTTGGCCCCTTTATGCTGATGGTCCCGTAGGTCGCGCCCATCCTGGAAATCCTTGGAGCGGATTATCCTAGCTGTCGAGGAAGCTGCGCAGCTTGCGCGACCTGCTCGGGTGCTTGAGCTTGCGCAGCGCCTTGGCTTCGATCTGGCGGATACGCTCGCGGGTGACCGAGAACTGCTGGCCGACTTCTTCCAGCGTGTGATCGGTGTTCATGCCGATGCCGAAGCGCATGCGCAGCACACGTTCCTCGCGCGGTGTCAGCGAGGCCAGAACGCGCGTGGTGGTCTCGCGCAGATTGGCCTGGATCGCCGCGTCGATCGGCAGGATCGCCATCTTGTCCTCGATGAAGTCGCCCAGATGCGAATCCTCCTCGTCGCCGACCGGCGTTTCGAGCGAGATCGGCTCCTTGGCGATCTTCAAGACCTTGCGCACCTTTTCGAGCGGCATGGCGAGCTTTTCGGCCAGTTCCTCCGGCGTCGGCTCGCGGCCGATCTCGTGCAGCATCTGGCGCGAGGTGCGCACGATCTTGTTGATCGTCTCGATCATGTGCACCGGGATTCGGATGGTGCGCGCCTGGTCGGCGATCGAACGCGTGATCGCCTGCCGAATCCACCATGTCGCGTAGGTCGAGAACTTGTAGCCGCGGCGGTACTCGAATTTGTCGACCGCCTTCATCAGGCCGATATTGCCTTCCTGGATCAGGTCGAGGAACTGCAGGCCACGATTGGTGTATTTCTTGGCGATGGAGATGACGAGGCGCAGATTGGCCTCGACCATTTCCTTCTTGGCGATCGCGGCCTCGCGCTCGCCCTTCTGCACCTGGTTGACGATCTTGCGGAATTCCAGGATCGAGATCGCCGTTTCGGTGGCGAGGTTCTGGATCTCGGCGCGCAGCTCCTTGATCGCATCCTTCTCGTTCTTGGTGAATTCCTTCCAGCCGCGCGACGTCAGATTGCCGATCGCGCGCGTCCAGTTGGGGTCGAGCTCGGAACCCTGATATTCCTTCAGGAACTCCTCGCGGCGCACGCCATAGCTTTCGGCCAGCCGCAAAAGCTTGCCCTCGTTCTGCACCAGGCGCTTGTTGATGTCGTAGAGCTGCTCGACCAGCGCCTCGATGCGCGCGGTGTTGAGCGACAGCGACTTCACTGCCTTGATCAGCTGGTCCTTTAGCTCCTTCAGCCGGCGGTCCTGGCTGGGCGACAGCGTGCCGGCGGCGGCCAGACGGTTCTCGACCTGCTGGTCCTGCAGCTTGCGCAGCTTCTTGTAGGTATCGGCGATGACGTCGAGCGTCTCCATCACCTGCGGGCGGAGTTCGGCTTCCATCGCCGCCAGCGACAGGCTGGCCTCGTCCTCGTCTTCCTCGTCGTCGTCGCCGATGCCGCGCGTGTCGGCGCCGACATTGGTGATGTCTTCTTCCTCGTCGCGGCCGCGACGCGGCTTTTCCTCGACCTTGGGCGCTTCCTCGATGCGCTCGACCACCGGCGCCTGCTTGGCTTCGGGACCGGCATAGGTGGCTTCTAGGTCGATGATCTCGCGCAGCAGGATCTTGGATTCGTTGAGCTCGTCGCGCCAGATGATGATGGCCTGGAAGGTCAGCGGGCTTTCGCAGAGGCCCGCGATCATCGTCTCGCGGCCGGCCTCGATGCGCTTGGCGATGGCGATTTCGCCCTCGCGCGACAGCAGCTCGACCGAGCCCATTTCGCGCAGATACATGCGCACCGGATCGTCGGTGCGGTCGGTCGGCTCTTTCTTGGTGGTGGTGGCGGCGACCGCCGTGCCGGTCTGTTCGGCCAGTTCGTTGGCGTCTTCCTCAGCGTCCGCCGCGGTGTCGCCGGCCTCAGCCTCTTCGCCCTGCTCATCATCCTCGACGACATTGATGCCCATGTCGGACAGCATCGCCATCGTGTCCTCGATCTGCTCGGAGGTCACTTCCTCGGAAGGCAGCACCGAATTCAGCTCGTCCATCGTGACATAGCCGCGCTTCTTGGCGGCCTTGATCATCTTCTTGACAGCATCATCGGAAAGGTCGAGCAGAGGGCCATCGGTGGCGCCTTCGCGTTCGGTCTCGACCTCTTCCTTTTCCTTAGTCGCCATAATTTTTATCTTCTCCAAGCGGCTGCCATCGAAGCCGCGTAAGCTGTCGGACCAGTCGAAACCGGATGTGCTCGCTTATGAAACGCGCTTCACCGGGCCAGTAACCGCATCTACTTTTGTTTGATGCCTGTCGTTGCCCCAAAACCGGTTCCACTTTTGGGCGACATGCATTAAGTCCAGATTAACCCTGATATCTGTGGCAGGCTGCCTGCCTGTCCAGTCACCAGTACCTCACATCGCTCATTTCCCGTCGGCGCGGGTGCGGGTTAACGTTTCGAATCGTCCTGATTCCGCCATTCTGTCGGAAGGTCAAGCGCCTCTCGCATGATTCGCATGAAAAAAGCGAATCAATTACCCGACTTAGCGCGCCCTGCCCCCTAGGGAAGCCTGGCCACGCTCTCATTCCTGTATTCAGCTGCACTTAGGCTCGCCCGGCCCTGCCCGACGAAACGCCGAATCCTTCGATCAGCGCTTCCGTCGCCTGTACATCCTGAAATTGCGCCTGAATTTCGATCAGATGGCGGAAGTTTTCGTCCGATGGATCTGCTTCGAGCGCGGCTTCCGCCTGTTTCAGCTCCTTATGTAAGGTGCGCGCGCTGCGCTGCAAGTGCAGCGCCTGGTTCAGAGCGTCGCGGGCATCGTCGAGCGCCGCCGTCTCGAGCGCCGGCCATTGCCGCGCCCGTTTGATCAGTTCGACCGCGCGCCCCCAGATCTCGGCGCAGCCGGCGCGCTCGATCGTCGTCACCACGGCGTGGCGGTCATTGGCCATGTCATGCGCCATCGCGTCGAGGATGGCGGCGTGCAGCCGCTGCAGATCGGAATTGACGAGGTCGAGAAATTCGACATGGGCGAAATTCTCGTCGATCAGCGGCGGATGGTTGACCAGCGCGACGATGATCGTCGCCTCGCGCACCGACATTCCCTCGCTGCCGCGCTTGACCAGCGCGGATTGGCCGAGGCTTTCGGTGATCGCCATGCGGCCGCCGCCAGGCTTGGCGAATTGGCCGCCGGGTGCGGCTGCCTTGCCCTGCTGCCCCGGTTTCCACTCCTGGCGCCCTTGCCGCGCATCGCGCTGCGAGCCGAAGAAGCTCTTTTCCCGCTCACGCATTTCCTGCTGGTAGTGATAGCGCGTGCTTTCGTCGCGGATGCGGCTGGCGAGTTCCCGCAGCGTCTTTCCCAGTTCCGCCCGCCGCTCCGGCGTGTCGAAGACACCGCCCGTCGTCTCGCGCATCCACAACAGATCGACCAGCGGCCGCGCATCGGCAAGCACGGCGCGGAAAGCGTCCGGCCCCTCGGCCTTGACGAGGTCGTCGGGATCCTTGCCTTCCGGCAGCAGCGCGAAGCGCGCCGAGCGCCCGGCCTGCACCGAAGGCAGTGCCAAATCAGCAGCCCGCCATGCCGCCTTCAGTCCGGCCTTGTCGCCGTCGAAGCACAGCATCGGCTCGCCTGCCATGCGCCACAACAATTCCAGCTGATTTTCGGTGAGCGCGGTGCCGAGCGGCGCCACGACATTCTCGAAGCCGGCCTGGGCCAGCGCGATCACGTCCATATAGCCTTCGACGGCAATGACCGTGCCGCCCTTGGCCAGCGCCTTGCGTGCGCGGGCGAAATTGTAGAGCACATTGCCCTTGTGGAAGAGCTCGGTGTCGGGCGAGTTCATGTATTTGGCCAGCGCATCTGGCGCCAGCGCGCGGCCGCCAAAGGCGATGATCTTGCCGCGCGAATCCGGGATCGGGAACATGATGCGATCGCGGAACCAGTCATAGGAGACCGGGATGTCGTCGCCATGACGCACCAGCCCGCAAGCCTCGATATCGGCTTTCGGCACGCCTTTTGCCGCCAGATGCTCCTTCAGCGCGTTGCGGCTATCGGGCGCGAAGCCAAGCCGGAACGACTGCTGCGTCGCCGGCGTCAGCCCACGATCCCTGAGATACGCGCGGGCTTTGGCTCCCTCAGGTCCCTGCAGCCGTTCCTGGAAGAAGGCGGTCGCCATTTCCATGACGTCGGTCAGGCTGGCGCGTTCCTTCTCGCGCTGTTCCTCCCGTTCGTCGCGCACCGGCATCGGCACGCCCGCCATGTCGGCGATCTTCTCGACCGCCTCGGGAAAACTCAATCCTTCGAGTTCGGTGAGGAATTTGAAATGGTCGCCCGAGACCGAGCAGCCGAAACAGTGGTAACGCCCCTTCTTGTCCTCGCAATGGAAGGACGGGCTCTTCTCGCCATGGAACGGGCAACAGGCCCAATAGTCGCCCCGCGACGTATTGGTCTTCTTGCGATCCCACGCGACGCGCTGGCCGATGACCTGTGAAATCGGCACGCGGTCGCGGATCTCGTCGAGAAAGGCGGGCGGAAAGCGCATTGAGGGAACTCGTTTCCCCACCATATAAGCATGCGCGCGAAATCCGACGACCCCCAATACGAGCCATACCCGGTTTCCACAGGGCAAAAAGAAAGGCAACCGTTGCGGGCCGCCTTCCTTCTCAGTCCCGTTGTGCGGGAACTTACTGCGCGGCAAGCGCGCCGAAGATGACGCCCGACAGGATGCCGACCAGCACATAGTCGTTGCCGACGCGGATCCATTCCTGGCCGCGGCCGGGACGATGCAGGCCGTAGCGGCCGTAGTCGCGGACCGGCTGATGCTGCCTCCAGCCGGAATATTTCTGGCCGTTGCGCCAGTTGTTGCGCTTCACGACGACCTTCTTCTTGAAGACGCGCTTCCTCACATCGTTGTGGTGGCCGGGCTTCTGCCAGTCGACCTTGGTGTAATTCGACTGCGCCGCGACCGGCGCATTCATCGGCGCGGCCTGGCCGGTGAGCGACGTGGCGGCGAGCACCGAGACGGCGAGGACAGAAAGAACAATGCGTTTCATGAGAAGTCTCCTTGGTTGTCGATGCCAGAGGAATAACGGCCGACGGATGAACTGAAACTGAACACAGACATTACAATTATGTAATGAAATCCTGTGGTTATTCCTGAGATTTGAACATCATCGCAAGGTTGACGGCGGCACGGGCGGCAAAGGCGGCCGACCCGCGTCGGGCCGTGGGGCGGCAAGGCAAGCATTTGCGCACCCGTCCATTTCCCGACACGGCCTGTCGCACCGCGACGGCCCCATGAAATCGACAAAATTTTATTATCCGGCTAAAATATTCCGGCTATTATCGACGACTGTCATGACCATGATTCGTATCCTCGTTCTCTCTCCCGACCGCCGCGATGTCCGCATCCTGCGCGCCCTTCGCATGCGGGCGCCCCGATGAGCGGTTCCGTCGTCCTTCTGCATCTGGCCGGCGCCGTCGCGCTGATGCTGTTTGCCACCCGCATGGTGAAGACCGGCGTCGAACGCGCCTATGGCGATGTGCTGCGCCACAGGCTGCGCGCCACCATGCGCAATCCGATCATGGCGGTGCTGGCCGGCACCGGCCTTGCCATCGCGCTCCAAAGCTCGACAGCGGTCACCCTTTTGGTCGGCTCCTTCGCCGGTTCCGGCATCGTCTCGGGCGCGGCCGGCCAATTGGCGGTGCGCGGCGCCGAAATCGGCTCGGCGCTCGTGGTCAAGCTCTTGACCTTCGATCTCACGCTCTTGGTGCCGCTCTGCCTGATCACCGGCACGGTGATGTTCATGGCCACCGAGCGACGCGACTGGCGCCAGACCGGCCGCATCCTGGTCGGCATCGGGCTTCTGATCCTGTCGCTGGAAATGATCGGCCAGGCCTCCGAGCCGCTGCGCAACAGCCAGCTCATGCCGGTCATCATCAACTACTTCTCCAGCGATTCCATCACCGCCTATCTCCTGGCGGCGCTGATCACCTGGCTGTTCCAGTCGAGCATCGCGGCGGTGCTTTTGATGGCGACGCTGGCCGGCCGCGGTCTCATCAGCCCGGAACTCGGCGTCGTCCTCATCCTCGGCGTCAATCTCGGCTCCTCGATCATCGCACCGATGCTGACCCGCTCGGCCGGACCCGCCGTGCGCGTCGTGCCGATCGGCAATCTCCTGATGCGCGGGCTGGGCTCGCTGATCATGCTGATCCTGTTCATGATTGTCCGTCCGCATGTCGGCTTCCTCGGTGCGACAGCGGCGGACCAGATCGTCAACGCACATATCCTGTTCAACGTCATCATCCTGCTCGCCGGCCTGCCGCTGGCCGGCTTCGTCTACCGCGCCTCGGAAAAGATCGTGGCACTGGGCACCAAGCCGGAGCCGGCCGCCTCGCTCGACATTGTAGAGTTGTCCGCGCTCAACGAGAGCGCGCTCGACATGCCGAGCCAGGCGCTGGGCAACGCAACGCGCGAGGTGGTGCGGGTCTGTGAAACCGTCGAGATCATGCTGAAGCGCATCATGGAACTCTACGAGAGCGCCGACGCCGACAAGATCAAGGCGCTGGCGGCCCTTGACGACCGTGTCGACCGCAAGCATGCGGCGATCAAACTCTATCTCGCCAAGCTCACCAAGAACCAGCTGACCGAGGACGAGGCCCTGCGCTGCCAGGAGCTGATTGGCGCCTGCATCAAGCTCGAGCAGGTCGGCGACATCATCGTGCGCAACATGCTGGTGCATGTGAAGAAGAAGTTCGAGCGCGGGCTGGAATTCACCGACGAGGGCTGGAGCGAATTGTGCGCCTTCCACAGCTCGGTGCTGGCCAATGCGCGGCTCGCCTTCAACGTGCTGGTCTCGCGCGATCCTGAAACAGCCCGCCAACTGGTGCTGGAGAAGGACCAGTTGCGCGACCGCGAGAAGGAAACCAGCGCCAGCCATTTCCTGCGGCTGCGCGAAGGCACCGCCAAGAGCGTCGAAACCAGCTCGATCCACCTCGACACCATCCGCGACCTGAAGCAGATCAACTCGCTGCTGGCGTCGATGGCCTATCCAGTGCTGGAAGAGCGCGGCCTGCTGACAGGGTCGAGATTGAAGGCGAGCTGAGGCATTGAAGCTGCCAATCTCCCCACCTGTGGGGGAGATGGCCGGCAGGCCAGAGGGGGGCGCCGTAGAGCACGACGGTTGATATTGCCCTTTGATTTTTTGTTTTTGTCACTCAGCCCTCTCGCAGAAAGTTTGACAGGCCGGCGGGCCAGCGCCCCCCTCTGTCCTGCCGGACATCTCCCCCACAAGGGGGGAGATTGGCGCTTCACCGGCTCACCACCATTCAAGAAAACCTAAACTCGCGACAAAAATTTCTGGATTGCCCAAACCGCGCATCCGTGGTTTGAGGCCGTTGCAGCCAAGGCTTTCCCATGTCGCTTCCGCTCATTGCCCTGTTCATCGCCGCCTTCGCTTTCGGCACCACAGAATTCGTCATTGCCGGCGTGCTGCCGCAAGTGGCGGAAGGGCTTGGCGTTTCTGTCCCCTCCGCCGGCTATCTCGTCTCCGGCTATGCCTGCGGTATCGCCATCGGCGGCCCGCTGCTGGCGCTCGCCACCAAATCCTTGCCGCGCAAGACCTTGCTGCTCGGCCTCGCCGTCGCCTTCACCATCGGCCAGGCGGCTTGTGCGCTGGCGCCCGACTTCACCTCCATGCTGCTTCTGCGGATTACCGTGGCGGTCGCGCATGGCGCCTATTTCGGCGTCGCCATGGTGGTTGCCGTCGGTCTCGTTCCCGAGGACAAACGCGGCATGGCAGTGGCGGTCATCCTGTCCGGCCTCACCGTCTCCAACGTCATCGGCGTGCCGGCCGGCACCGCCATCGGTAACATCTGGGGCTGGCGCGCCACCTTCTGGGTGATGTGCGTGCTCGGCGTCGCGGCAACGCTCGCGATGACGGCCCTTCTGCCGCGCACCACCGGATACCAGGCCAAGCCCGCCAGCCTCGCCCGCGAGGTCCGCGTCCTGGCGCGCCAGCAGGTCTGGACTTCGCTGATCCTGATGCTGATGCTGATGCTCGGCCAGTTCTGCCTGTTCACCTACATCACGCCGACCCTGCTGGAGGTCACCGGGCTCGACGAGAACCTGGTGCCCTGGGTGCTGCTGCTCAACGGCGTCGGCGCCACGCTGGGCGTCTTCCTCGGTGGCAAGCTCTCCGACTGGAAGCTGATGCCCTCGCTGATCACGATGCTTGGCCTACAAGCGGTGACGCTGGCGGTCATCTACGCCGTCAGTCCCTATCCCCTGCCTATGGTTGTCGCGATCGTCATCTGGGGCGGCCTCAACTTCGCCATCGGCACGCCGATCCAGACCCGCATTCTGGCCTGGACAGCCGACGCCTCCAACCTGGCCTCCTCACTGATCCCGTCCGGCTTCAATGTCGGCATTGCGCTTGCCGCGTCGCTGGGCGCCGCCATGCTCAATGCCGGCTACGGCTATCGCAGCCTGCCCGTGGTCGGCGCTTTCGCCATGCTGGTCGCCGTGGTCGTTGCAGTCGTCTCCAATGTCTGGGAAGGGCGCAGCAGCGCCACGCCGCCACTGACGGCACCGGCCGAGTAGCCCACGGACCTCACCCGCGCCAGCGCAAGAGCCGCATGGCGTTGGCTGTCACCAGCACGGTGGCGCCGGTGTCGGCCAGGATCGCTGGCCACAGACCGGTGATGCCCAAAATGGTGGTGACCAGGAACACCGCCTTCAGCCCGAGCGCCACGGTGATGTTCTGGCCGATATTGGCCATCACCGCGCGTGACAAGCGCACCATGCGCGCGACATCCATGACGCGGCCATGCAGGATCGCCGCATCCGCCGTCTCAAGCGCCACATCGGTGCCCCCGCCCATGGCGATGCCGATGTCGGCGGCGGCGAGCGCCGGCGCATCGTTGATGCCGTCGCCGACCTTGGCCACCGTCAGCCCTTCGCGCTGCAACTCGCCGACGATGCGCTGCTTGTCCTGCGGCAGCAATTCCGCCCGCGCCTCGATGCCGAGCGAGGTGGCTATTGCCTCAGCCGTGCGGCGGTTGTCGCCGGTCAGCATCACCGTGCGGATGCCCTCTGCCTTGAGTGCCGCGATGCCGGCCGCCGCATCCAGCCGCGGCTCGTCGCGCATGGCGATCAGCCCGGCCACCACGCCATCGGCGACCAGCACCGACACCGTCTTGCCCTGGCCGTTGAGACTGTCGACGGCAAGCCGCTGTGCTTGCGTCATCTCTGCACGCTCGCCCGCCGCCGAGCCGGAACCCAGGAAGACGGCGATGCCGCCGACGCTGCCCTCGACGCCCTTGCCGGAGATCGCCTTCGCCGCCAAAGCCGGCGGCACCGGCGCCTTGTCGGCCTTGGCCCTGTCCAGGATCGCCACCGCCAGCGGATGGCTGGAGCCCTGCTCGAGTGCTGCCGCCAGCGCCAGCACGCTGCGCTCATCGCGGCCATAGGCGACAATGTCGGTGACGACAGGCTTGCCCGCGGTCAGCGTGCCGGTCTTGTCGAAGGCGACAGCCGTGATGCGGCGAAAGCCTTCCAGCACCGCGCCGCCCTTCATCAACAGGCCGCGCCGGGCGCCGGTCGCAAGGCCAGCGGCGATTGCCGCCGGCGTCGAGATGACCAGCGCGCAGGGGCAGCCGATCAGCAGGATCGCCAGGCCCTTGTAGATCCACTCATTCCAGTCTCCGCCGGCGACCAGCGGCGGCAGCAGCGCCACCAGCGCGCCGACCACCAGCACGCCGGGCGTATAGATGCGAGAGAAGCGGTCGATGAAGCGCTCGGTCGGTGCCTTGGCCTCCTGCGCCTCCTCCACCAGCCGCACCACGCGGGCGATGGTGTTGTCGGAAGCGGCGGCCGTCACCCGCACCTTGAGCACGCTATCGCTGTTGATCGTGCCGGCGAAGACAGCCTCGCCAAGGCTCTTGCGCTTCGGCGTGCTTTCGCCGGTCACCGGTGCCTCGTCGATATCGCTCGAACCTTCTGTTATTGCGCCATCCGCCGGGATGCGATCGCCCGGCCGCACGATGATGACGTCGCCGACGCCGAGCTGTTCGGCGGGAACTTCAACCGTGCCGCTTCCCCGCTCGACCAGCGCTGTCTTCGGCACCAGATCGGCCAGACCCTGGATGCTGGCCCGCGCCCGGCCGGCGGCGACACCTTCCAGAAGTTCGCCGATCAGGAACAGCACAACAACGGCAGCCGCTTCCTCCGTGGCGCCGATCATCACCGCACCGACAGCGGCGATGGTCATCAGCATCTCGATCGAAAACGGCGTGCCGGCCAGGGCCGCCATCAGCGCGCGCCGCGCGATCGGCACCAGGCCGACCAGCAGTGCGGCCAGGAAGACCCAGCGCTCAGCCGCGGGAAAAAGATGACCAATGCCGTACGCAGCGACAAGCGCTGCCGCACAAGCCAGCGTCAGCGCCGCGCGGCGGCTGCGCCACCGCGCCTGCCCCGGCTCGGCATGGCTGTGCAGATGCGCAGAGCCTGCAGGCTCTCCATTGGGCTGTCCACCGTCATGATCATGCCCCGCGTGGTCGTGATCTTCGTGCTCGTGGCCTTCGTGGTCGTGATCGACATGGTCATGCGATTTGGCTGCTGGCCCGTCGGCCCTGGCTTGCGCCTTGACGATGCCGTAGCCCAGCCGCGCCACCTGCTGCAGCACCTTGTCGTCATCGAGCCGGCCGCCATGGCTGACGGTCATGCTGGCGCCGGTCACCGAAACCGAGACGTCGGCGACGCCGTCGAGGCGGCGCACCGCCGTATCGATCTTGGTCGCGCAGGAAGCGCAATCCATGCCGCCGATCTTGAACCGTGTCTGCCGGAGTCTTGCCTGCTCGTGAGGAGCCGTCATGCCATCACCTGTCTGCTTCACCCGCACGACGCACCGCCGCATAGGCCTTGAACCCTGATGCCAGGCACTATAATTGCTCTAGTCACTAGAGCTTCAAGAGGCAAAATGCATGTTTTCGATCGGTGATCTTTCCCGCCGCACCGGCGTCAAGGTGCCCACCATCCGCTACTACGAGCAGATGGGCCTGGTCGCCGCGCCCGAGCGCTCGGAAGGCAACCAGCGCCGCTATTCCAGGCAGGAGCTGGAACGGCTGGCCTTCATCCGTCACGCCCGCGACCTCGGCTTCGCCGTCGAGGACATCCGCGCGCTGATCGAATTGAGCGGTCACCCCGAGCAGCCTTGCGGCCACGCCGACAAGATCGCGCAGGAGCAACTGATCTCCGTGCGCGAAAAGATCGCACAGTTGAAGCGGCTGGAAACCGAGCTGGAGCGCATCACCTCCTGCTGCGACGGCAAGACGGTCGGCGACTGCTACGTCATCCGCGCGCTGTCCGACCATGCATTGTGTGCCGACGAGCACGGTAAGGATGGCAGTGAGGTGCGATAGCTCCGGCTGGCTCAGGCCCTCGAAAACAGCAGGCTGAGACCGGCAAAGCCGAAGAAGGCAGCCAGGACTCCTTCGATACCGCGCCACGCCCGACGATACATGCGCACCATCGGCGGCGTCGAAAAGGCCAGGGCATAGCCGCAAAATATCGTCACGCTCAGCACCGCGCAGCCAGCCAGGATGAGGACGACATCTTGCCTCGAGGCGCCGGGGCCGAGACCGAGCGTGACCAGGGCGATCCAGCCGAGAATGGATTTCGGATTGCTGAGATGCATCAGCAGGCCGCGCCTGTAGAGGGCGAAGCCGGATACGGGCCGATCAACGAAGTGCCCGGCGTCACCATCCCTGGTCAGAGCGCCCCTGGCTGCCTTAACAGCCAGGAAGAGCAAATAGAGGCCACCCAGTATCTTCAACACAATGAGAGCTTGCGCATAGCGCGTCAGCAAAGCGGAGATGCCCGTCGCCGCCATGAGGCCCCAGAAGATGGAGCCGGTGACAACGCCGGCGGCCAAAAGCAGGGCGGCATTGCGGCCCTGCTGCATTGCGGTTCCCATGATCCGCATGTTGCTCGGCCCGGGACTGGCCGCGGCAATGATGTAAGCGGTGTAGACGAGGAGCAGGTGATGCAGATCGACGGACACGAGGGAGCCTTCGCAAGCTGATTTGAGCCAAGGTGGGTCCTTGGCGGCGAGTATTGATACTATTCCGTTCGCGGTTTCCGATAGGCGGCAGAGCGGGACGCGGTATGATCCAGCAAGGCGGATAAGGCTGAAAGATCATCGACGGAACCGCCCCTGCAAGGCTTGGGTTCCTCGCCCCCGCGAAGTGGGGGAGAGGTGGCCGCGAAGCGGACGGAGCGGGGGCTTCGTAGAGCTCGAAATAGACGAGTAAGGTCTTTTCGAATTGCCCCAATTGCCCACGCAGGCGCAATCCCCCTCTCCGTCTCGGCTTCGCCGAGCCACCTCTCCCCCACTTCGCGGGGGCGAGGAACCTGAGCTCTATAAATCGATCCGGAACCGCAAACTCTCCACACCGCCATAGGCGGCGTCCTCGAAGAAGCGTTCGACCAGTATGCCGCCATTGGCCAGGATCACCTTGTGCGATGCCGGATTGCCCGGCTTGGCGGTGACCTCGACATAGGGCAGGCCGACGGCCCTCGCCTCCTCCAGCATCAGCCGCAAGGCCTCGGTGGCGTAGCCGCGACGCCGCTTCCACGGCACCACCGCATAGCCGATATGGCCAAGCACATGCGAAGGCAGTGCCGCCGTGCCCCTCTGCCAGCGGAAGCCGATCGAGCCCGATGCCTCGCCATCCCAGATCCAGCGGCGGAATCCCGGCAGGCGCGGCACTTGTGTGCCGTCGGGCAAGGTGATCGGGCCACCCCGAGCTTCGGGATCATCGAGGCTGGCCAGGAACGCCACGGGATTCTCCTCTATGGCCGCAAGCTGCTCGCGCGTCGCATCCATGAGCCGAACATTGTCCGGCGACCAGCCGCGCTCGAGCGCCGCCTTGTAGGACGGCAGATGTTCAAGTGCTGGTTTGACGATCTCGACCATGATCCATGCTCCCTGGCCGCAGGCATAACCGTGGCCGACAGAAGGCTCAAGCTGCCTGGAAACGGATCTCGCCCTTGTTCAGAAAACAGGCCTTGTTGAACAGCGACAGATCCAGCGGGTTCGGCAACCTGATGTCACTGATATCGGGGAACGGTTTTGTCGATGGATCGTAAGACCGGTCGATCTGCGAGATGAACACCAGGATCACGCCGCTGTCGCGTGCGAAAGCCTTCAGCGTGCGGACCTGGTCCATCAGGCCCGGATTTTCCCGCTTCTGGTCGAGCAGTTGCAGATAGTCGACGACCGCCAGCGTGCCGCGCGGCGCCGAGCCCAACGCCTTGACGATATAGTCGGCGCTGATGGCATCGGAATTGTCGAACTCGAACAGTTCGTTGAACCGGGCCGGCTCGACCCCGATGGCATGAAACCGCTGAATCACATCCCGTTGCGTATATTCCAGCGTGAAGAACACGCTGCGATGGCCTGATTTCATCGCTTCGACCGCGAGTTCGAGGCTCATCATGGTCTTGCCGTGACCCGGCCGCGCACCGACCAGAACCAGGTCACCCGGCGCCAGCTGCGCAAACAATTTGCTGGCGGGCGCCGTCTCGGAAAGCTTCGCCGCAAGCAGGCTCCAACTGGCAAAACCTTCGCGAGCGGCAATACGGTCAAGCGCCTGGTGGAGCGGGATTTTTGCCTCGCGCGACAACAGCCTGGCTTGGCGTTTCAGATGATAGACGGGCTGGGATAGCCTCATCGCAAAACCTCCTGGTGCGAGCAGTTTTCGCAACCCCTCCTTATGCCTGGTGCTCGAACAGTCGGTTCGGTGATGAGAATGCCCCACATGAACGAATGCTTTCCCGGTGGAGGGAGGAGGCGTGGGCCACGCCAGAATCAGATCATAGCGCAATCCCCATGGGTCGAAAATCGGCCGATCGAAAATCACGCATGTCCACGGAGACATCGGCCGCAAGCCTTGGACCAGCATCCCGGTCTATGGGCGGTTTGCGCGCCGCCCCGGTTCGTGGGAACTTGCGGGCGCGCTAAACAAGATGTGTTTCGCCGATTGCCGCGAGACATTTTATGATTGGCTGCGTGCGGCAACAAGGATTCGCATGGCTTCGGCAGGAGAATTGAAACCGGTGCGGTTGAGATCTGTCCCTCTGGGTGTCGTCGTCACCCTCAGCCTTCTCGTCATCGTCATTGCCTTGGCGGCGACGGTCCGGTCCTTTGCCGCGCCCTCGGCTATCCCGGCCTGGCTGCAGGCCCATGTCGGCGACAGCGACGGCCAGATCTCACAAGTGGTGCTGGAGCGGGCGCGCGCGCTCTACCTGAAAAAGGTGGCGCAAGGCGCCGTCAGGAACCCCTGCTATTTCGCCATGGACGCCACACGTCCCGGCGATCTCGGCAATGGCGTGCTCGGGCGCCGCTACTACGTTGTCTGCGAAGCCAGCCAGTCGTTTCGCGCCATCGCATCGGGTCACGGGGCCGGCAAGAACCTGAAAGGCACGGTCGATTTTTCAAATGGCAGGCGGTGCTCCAAGAATTTCGGCAATGCCATGGATTCGGAACTGACGGCCGGTGGCGCCTACATGACCCGCGAGGCGAAGACGTCGTTCAAGGGCTTTTACCGCACAGGAGCGAAACAGGACGCGGCCTTCCTGCGCACCTTCATCCAGTTCGACGGCGAAGGCGAAACCGCCAACGCCAGGCAGCGCGTGATCGGCGGCCATGCGGCGCAGGTGCTGCGGGCCATGTGCATGCGCAAAAGCCCAAACAGCTCCTATGCCGACCATGATGGTCTGGTGCCGTTCGGCAAGCTGGTGGACTATGCCGGCGGCCGCAGCAATGGCTGCACCAGCTGGTCGCCGGCGGATGCGCAGCAGATCATCGCGATGGTCAAGGACAACCCGACAACGCTCTACATCTACCCGGAATCGCGCGACATCGCCGCCGTCTCGCAGGCGGCAAAGGGCCATTCGCCATCCGGTGAGGCACCCTATTGGAACGCATCCTGCCTGAAGGAAATCGGTGCGCCGAAATTCTGGCCGCGGAAAACCCTCGAACCGATGATCGCCCAGTACAGGAAGGATCATCCGGCACCGCCAGCCCAGCCGCTGCCGATGTGCAAGGAGCCGTGAGGTCCGCTCGACCATACGGGAACAGCGGACTCCACGGGATAGCGCGCTGGCTCAGCGCAGAAAATCGAGCACGGCCTTTATGAATTCGGCCGGGTATTCCACGTTCGACAGGTGAACCGCGGGCAGGACAACCAGCTTCGCACCGGGCACCGCTGCCGTGATCAACTCGCTGTGGCTGGCCGCTGTCACCGTGTCATGCTCGCCGGCGATTACCAGCGTCGGCCGGTTGATCAGCGCCACCGTGCGGCGAAGGTCGGCATCGCGCACCGCCGCGAAAAGGCCGGCCAGACCCAGCCGGTCGATCGTCAACAGCATGGCGCGGAAGTCCTCGATGACCGGCTCGTTGGCCGCCACCATCGGCGCGGGGAACCAGTTGTTGAGGAACACCTCGGCGGTTTCCGACATGTCCGGCGCCTGCCGGACAACGGCAATCCGCTCGTCGAAATAGCTTGCCGGCGAAAGATGGGACGAGGTGTTGCTCAGGATCAGCCGGTCGATCCGCTCGGGCGCGTGGATGCCGAGCCACTGCCCGACGAAGCCGCCGAGCGACAGGCCGAGGAAATGCACACGCCCAAGGCCGAGCGCATCGAGCAGCTCGATCACGTCGCGGCCGAGCCGGTCGAGCGAATAGGCGCCGACCGGCGCGCTTGACCCGCCATGGCCGCGAAAGTCGTAGCGCAGAACACGGAAATGCCTGGACAGTTCACCGATCTGCCCGTCCCACATATGCAGCGTGGTGCCGATGGAGTTCGACAACACCAGCACCGGCTTTGTGGCATCGCCGTCGAAGCGATAGGCGATGCGCGTGCCATCGCCGATGGTCACGAAATTCAGCTCACTCATGACGAAAATTCCTTCTGGAACGTTGAATGAGACAAAGCGTAGTCGCGACGCGTTTTTGTTGATATTACAAAGATAGGATAATCTCTGTAGATAAAGCTGACATGGCCGAATTCACCTTGCACGATCTGCAGTGCTTCGATGCGGTAATCCGCACCGGCGGCTTTCAGCCGGCGGCGGCCCTGCTGCACCGCTCGCATCCGGCGGTGTTCGCCGCCGTCGCCAAGCTCGAACGGCAACTCGACCTCGTCCTGCTGGATCGCGGCGGCTATCGCGTGCGTGCGACCGAGGCGGGGCTGTCGTTCCACCGCCGCGCGCAAGCGCTGCTGCGCGAGCTGGAAGGCCTGCGCGTCCATGCCGCCCAGCTCTCGATGGGCGAGGAAAGCGATATCCATGTCGTGATCGGCGATCTCTGCCCGCGCCCGCAGGTTCTGGGCATGCTTGGCCGGTTTTTCGCCCAATGCCCGGGCACGCGCCTGCATCTGCATTTCGAGGCCGTCGGCGGTCCGTGGGAGCGGCTTTTCGATGACGAAGCCGATCTGATCCTGCACTGGGTCGACAAGGGCGATGCGCGGGTGGAATGGGTCGATCTGTGCAAGGTGCCGTTCGTTCCCGTGGTGGCGCCGGGCTTTCTGCCGGAACGCATCAAAGAGCCGATCACGCCCGATCAGATGCAGGCACTCACCCAATGCGTCATGCGCGACAGCGCCCGCCATTCGCCACAACAAGACTATTCGCTGATCGAAGGCGCGCCGCAATGCCTGGTGGCCGACCAGGGCATGAAGAAGGAAATCATCCTGCAGGGCCTCGGCTGGGGCCACCTGCCCCGCTTCCTGATCGAGGAGGAGCTCGGCGACGGACGCCTGCACTCCATTGCCGGCCGTCATCTGCCTGGCCGTATCGAAGAACTCGTGGTGGCGCGTCGCCGCGACAGGCCGCACGGACCGGTCGCGAACCGGTTATGGGATCACGTTCAGCAGGAAGCGCCTGCGTTGCGCCTCGCGCTCGAGCCGCGGAAGATTGCCTCCCAGGTTAAGAACCCACCAGCCAGCGGAAGGCGCGGCGTATAAAGGCCTGGCCACCTTCGGTGACCGGTTCGCCATGCGCCATCAGGACCTTTTCAGCCGGCCATGCGAGCACGCGCTGGATGGCCGCGCGTGCGGCGGCGCGGTCAGTAAAGGCAGCCCGGAACTTTCGCGGCACCGATGGCTCGGCGGCCACCATCAGGTCCAGCCGGGCAACCAGTGCACGCCAGCCCTTGAACCATCCAAGGCGGAAATGCTGGATGAGATCGGTGAACAGCACCGACCTGCTTTGGCGGTGAAAGAACACAATCTCTGATGTGATCCTGTTGCCGTGCATGACGACCTGGTCGAGATCGTCGGCCCAGTCCGGCACCGGCGTATCGTCGAGGTCGCAGTCGAAGCGGATACCCCCGCGCTTTTCGCGCAGGCCGGGCGGCGCATAGGCCCTTGCATCGGGATAGAAACGCTGCCAGTCGCCAAGGAACAGATGGTGGAGCGAATTGGGCGCGATCAGGAAGCGCACCTCACCCAGGGCATCGACCTCGGCGCGAAGCGCGTCCGTGAGCTCGGTCGGCGACCAGATGAAGAGACCACCACCGGACAGTTGGATGACGGCCATGCGCGTCGGGTAGTGGAAGCCTGCGGCCGCCGTCACGGTCGAACCGTCGGCGATCCAGATACCAGGACCGAATTCTTTGAGAACACCAACCATTTTGCACAGACTTTCGATTGATCGGCTTGAATTCCGATGCGCCGCATCAGACCCTTCCGGCGACGAACCGTACTGGCCGTGCTGCCGACAACTGGCAGCCACACATCTAAATTTTACATATGTGTAAATTTACACTACGGTATAAAAATGGCAATCCCCAAGCGCACAGAACGGTCGCGAAACCTCATCCTCGACGCCGCCGACCTGGCGTTCCGGGAACTCGGCTTCGCCGGCACTTCGGTGGAAGAGATCGCGATCCGCGCCGGTTTGACCCGCAAGACGGTCTACAATCTGTTCAGTTCGAAAGGGGAGATCGCGCTGCGGCTCATCGCCAGTGTGGAGGCCGAGGACGCGCCCTACCGCGCCCGCATGGAAGCCAACGAAGACGTCTTCGTCCTGCTCGAAACCGTCTTTCTCGACAGTGCGCGCTGGTGCCTGGCCAATCCGTCGCTCGCCAGGCTGGCCCTCGCCCCCGGCGAGCGCCCTTCCCTACAGCCGCCGCCCGACCGCCCTTCCTTCCAGCGTCTGGTGCGGGATCTGCTCGTGCTCGGCCAGCGGCAAGGTGCCATCCGCAGGGATGACGACGCCAATTTCATGGCGCTGGTGTTGCTTGGCATATACGGCCAGGCGATGCTTTCGGCGCTCTCGGGAGGGTCGTTCCGCGACGACAAGATCAGGCACATCATCCGCATCGTCGTCGAAGGCATCGGCGAACGCCCGGTGGCCCGAAGGGGCAACCAGTGACGGTCGCAATCTCCGGCCAGCGATAGGCAGCTATGTTACTGCAGCAGTCCCTTGACGATGCCGCTCGCCTTGCCGAAGTCCATCTGGCCGGCATATTTCTGCTTCAGCGCGGCGATCACCTTGCCCATATCCTTCTGGCTGGCAGCACCCGCCGCCGCGATCGCTTCGCGTGCGGCAGCCGCGATCGCCGCATCGTCGAGCTGCGTCGGCAGGAAGCCGCGGATGATCTCCATCTCGCCGCGTTCCTGCGCCGCCAGTTCCGGCCGCTTGCCGTCTTCGAAGGCTTTGGCCGATTCCTCGCGCTGCTTCACCATCTTGGCCAGGATCTGCAGGATCTCCTCGTCGCTGGCGGGGTCCTTGGCCGAACCGCGATTGGCGATGTCGCGATCATGAATGGCGGCCTGGATCAGCCGCAATGTCGGCAGCCGGTGCTTGTCCTGCGCCTTCATCGCGCTCTTCAGGGATTCGGCGATTTTCGCGCGCATGGTACTTTCTCCTTCGAACGGCGCGGACAATAACCGTGGCGAACTCGCAAAGCAAATCTCATCAAGCCACTGATATTGTTCAACGAAATAAAACATCATGGTTTTGGCGCGGCATCATTGACCGCTCTGGCCCCTTCCCCTATGTACTCGGCCTTGCATAAGACAATGAATTGACGCGCGCGGGCTCGAGAGATCGTTGCCGTGCCGGAAGCTGCGCAGATGGCTCGCCGGGCCATTCGAAGCGCGCAGCCTGATAGGAGTGCCGCCATGGCCGAGATGACCGCCCCTTGGGCAACCGAAAAGCCGACCGCCCTGCTGGTGCTGGCTGACGGCACCGTCATCGAGGGTCGCGGCCTCGGCGCCACCGGTTCCGCCGTCGCCGAAGTCTGCTTCAACACCGCGCTCACCGGCTACCAGGAAATCCTCACCGATCCGTCCTATGCCGGCCAGATCGTCACCTTTACCTTTCCGCATATCGGCAATATCGGCACCAATGGCGAGGACATCGAAGACCTCAACCCGGCCGCTCGCGCCGGCGCCGTCGGCGCCGTGTTCAAGGCCGATGTCACCAACCCGTCCAACTACCGTGCCGGCACCGGTCTCGACGAGTGGCTGAAGAAGCGCGGCATCGTCGCCCTGTCGGGCATCGACACCCGCGCGCTCACCGCGCTGATCCGCGAAAAGGGCATGCCCAACGCCGTCATCGCGCATGCGCCCGACGGCGTCTTCGACCTCGACGATTTGAAGCAGCGCGCCGCCGCCTGGTCCGGCCTGATCGGGCTCGACCTTGCCAAGGAAGTCACCTCGGGCCAGTCCTCGGTCTGGCGCGAGACGCCCTGGGTGTGGAACGAAGGCTTTGGCGAACAGGCCGAACCGTCCATGCACGTCGTCGCCATAGACTACGGCGTCAAGCGCAACATCTTGCGCCTGCTTGCCGGCCTCGGCGCCAAGGTCACCATCGTTCCGGCCAGCACCGGTTCGGAAGAAATCCTTGCCATGCAGCCGGACGGCATCTTCCTCTCCAATGGTCCCGGCGACCCGGAGGCCACCGGCGACTATGCGGTGCCGGTCATCCGGGATTTGCTGAAGACCGATATCCCGGTGTTCGGCATCTGCCTCGGCCACCAGATGCTGGCGCTGGCGCTCGGCGGCAGGACCGCCAAGATGCACCAGGGCCATCACGGCGCCAACCATCCGGTCAAAGACCACACCACCGGCAAGGTCGAGATCGTCTCGATGAACCACGGCTTCGCCGTCGACGCCGACTCGCTGCCCGAGGGCGTCGAGGAAACCCATGTCTCGCTGTTCGACGGCTCGAACTGCGGCATCGCGCTGACCGGCCGTCCGGTGTTCTCGGTCCAGCATCATCCGGAAGCCTCGCCCGGCCCGCAGGACTCGCACTATCTGTTCCGCCGCTTCGTCAACCTGATCCGCGAAAAGCGCGGCGAGGAATTGCTCGCCGAACGGGCCTGAACTTAGGCCACCGGCCGCCCTTCGCTGGCCTCCAGTATCGCGAACCATTGCTGGCGGTCGAGCACGATATCAAGCGCCTTGACCATGGCCGCCAGCCGTTCCGGCTTCATCGACCCCAGCACCGGCACCAGCCGGGCCGGATGCCGCAGCAGCCAGGAGATGGCGACAGTGGCGAGATCGCCGGCGCCGACTTCGGCGGCCACCGCCGCGAGCGCCGCCCGCACCCGCGCTTCTCGGGCTTCCTTGCCGGTGAACAACGAGCCGCCACCGAGCGGCGACCAGATCATCGGCGCATAGGCCAGACGCTGCGCATGGTCGAGGCTGCCGTCGGTCAGAACAGATGTCTTCAGCACCGACATCTCGATCTGGTTGGTGACCAAGAGGAACGGCAGCCGCGAGGCCAGCAGATCGAACTGCGACGGCGTGAAATTGGAAACGCCGACCGCCCTCACCTTGCCTGATTTGACCAGTCCAGCCAACGCAGCCGCCGTCTCGTCGGCATCCATCAGCGGATCCGGCCGGTGCAGCAGCAACAGGTCGAGATAGTCGGTGTGGAGATTGCTGAGCGAACGGTCGACCGACGCGGCTATGTGGGCAGCGCTGGTGTCGTAGTGCTTCAGCCGGTTCTGCGGCCGGTTGGCCGAGGCCAGCATGATGTCGCATTTCGAGATCAGCTCGATCCCCTCGCGCTTGCCTTTCCAGCGCGCCAGCCCGGCGCCGAACGCCGCCTCCACCTCGTAATTCCCGTAGATGTCGGCATGGTCGAAACTGGTCAGGCCGAGATCGACGGCGCTGCCGATCAGCCGCGCGACCTGATCGGCATCCGGGCGGGCGCCGCCATCGAGCAGGCGCCAGGCACCGAAGACCAGCCGCGACAGCGACACCCCGTCCTTGGTCAGCGCGATGCGGCTGTCATGGCTCATATCTGCGCTCCATCTTCCGCGACATCGGTGGTGACGGTCCTGACCGCCGCCGGCCTCGCCACCTTGGTGACGAAGACGATAACCGCCAGCAGCAGGAAACACGCACCGACCAGATAGGGCGCGCCGCCGAAGGTCACGGGCGCGCCTGGTCCGGTGAACCAGGAAAAGATCGCGGTGTAGAGCAGCGGCGTGATGATCGAGGTGATCGAGAAGATCGAGGTCATAGCGCCCTGCAGTTCGCCTTGCGCTGAAGGCGGCACCTTGGCGGCGGCGAGGCTTCTCAGCGGCGGATCGGCCAGCGCTTCCAGGCAGCCGACGACGATCACCGCATAGACCATCCATCCCTGCGAAGCGAAAGCGTAGCCAAAGGCGCTGGCCGCCGTGAAGGTCAGGCCGATGACCGCTGTCCTCCACTCGCCGAGCCTCGGGATCACACGCGGCAGCACCGTGCCCATGACGATCGCGCCGCACAGGCCGAAGGCGCCGAGCGAAAAGCCGATCTGCTGCTCGCTCCAGCCATAGCGGTAGTTGGAGACGAACGACCACACCGCCGGGTACATCATGTGGCCAAGCGTCATCAGAAAGAAGACAAGCCCGATCCAGCCGATGCCTTCATACCTACGCATCTGCAGCAGCGTGCCGACCGGGTTGGCACGTTTCCACTCGAAGCGGCGGCGGTGCTTTTCATCGAGCGTTTCCGGCAGGAAAAACATCGCGATCAGGAAGTTCACGAAGGCGAGGCCAGCGGCGAAAAAGAACGGCACGCGCGGTCCGAACGTGCCGAGCAATCCGCCCAGCACCGGCCCGATGACGAAGCCGACCCCGAAGGCGATGCCGAGCAGGCCGAAATTCTTCGCCCGGTTCTCGTCGTTCGAGATATCGGCGATGAAGGCCGACGTCGTCGAATAGCTGGCGCCGGAAATGCCGGCCAGCACACGGCCGATGAACAGCATCGGATAGGACCAGGCGACGGCGCAGATCAAATTGTCGATGGAGAAGGTCAGCACCGAGGCGAGCAGGATCGGCCGCCGTCCAAACCGGTCGCTCAGGCCGCCCATGATCGGCGCGAAAAAGAACTGCATGGCCGCATAGACGAAAAACAGCCAACCGCCCTCGATCGCCGCTTCACCAATGCCAACGCCGGTCAATTCCCTGAGAAAAGCCGGCAGCACCGGCATGATCATGCCGAAGCCGATGATATCGAGCAGCAGCGTGGTGAAGACGAGCGCAAGGCCCCGCCTGGCGGTTTTGGGGTCGATCATGATGGGTCAATCTCCTCCGGCCGCCCTTGGCGCAGGCGGACGGACCTTATAGGCGAGCCCGCCGCAAGGAACAATAAGAGAACAGGCCGGAATCGTTGATCCTGACACTCCCTGACGGCGTGCTCGCCGTCAGATCTGTGTCTGGAAAAGAGCTCTTAGAGCGCGCCGGTCATCGTATTGCAATCCGCCAGCTTGCCGCTCTTATAGCCGCGCGCCAGCCAGGTCTGCCGCTGCTGCGAGGTGCCGTGGTTGAAGCTTTCCGGCACCACATAGCCCTGCATCTTCTTCTGCAGCGTGTCGTCGCCGATCTGTTTGGCCGCGTTCAGCGCGCTTTCCATGTCGCCCTGCTCCAATATGCCCTTCTGCGCGGTGTAATGCGCCCACACGCCGGCGAAGCAGTCGGCCTGCAGCTCGATGCGCACCGACAGCTGGTTGGCATCGGCTTCGCTCATGCCTTGCCGCATCTCGTTGAACTTGCCCATGATGCCGGTCAGGTTCTGCACGTGATGGCCGACCTCATGCGCGATGACATAGGCCCGGGCGAATTCACCGGAAGCGCCGAACTGCTGGTCGAGCTGCTGGAAGAAGGTCATGTCGAGATAGACCTTGTGGTCGCCTGGACAATAGAAAGGTCCGGCCGACGAGGACGCAGCGCCGCAGGCAGAGCGGATTTGCCCACTGAACAGCACCAGCTTCGGGTTCTCATAAGTCAGGCCTTGCGACTTGAAGATGCCGGTCCAGGTGTCTTCCGTCTCGGCGAGCACGGTCGCGACGAACTGCTTCATCTCGTCATTGGCGGGTGCCGTGCCGCTGTCCTGCCCACCGCCGCCGTTGTCGGTGATCTGGCCGCCGCCGCCCGGCAGCAAGCCGCCGTCGCCACCGCCCAGGATCGCCGAGGGATCAAAGCCGAAATACCATCCGGCCAGCACCACCAGGATGACCAGGATGATGCTACCGCCGCCACCGGTCCGGCCGCCGATAGGAATTTGGAATCCGCCACCGCCGCCGATCCCGCCGCCGCCACTGTCGCTGCGGTCGTCCTCGATATTGTCACTCTGACGACGGCCTCTCCAGAGCATGGCAACTCCCCGTGATGCGAACTTCCTCGTTGCTCCGGCATGCCGGCTCAACCCAACAAACAATTATCCCAATGGTTGCGCCAAGTCACAGTATTTTTCGCCACCGAGGTGACGCCGGCGTGGTGGCCTCAGCGCACTGGCCGAGACCGGCCAAGGCCTGTAGCATCGCCGCAAGCAAAAAGGGGGCGAGAGGCTGAAGACGGTCGGTCAAATCCTGTCGCTGTTTGCGGCACTGCTCTGCCTTGGCTTGCCAAGCGCTGGCGCGGTGACGCTCGATTCCAGCGTTGCTGTCACCGATCCCGCGACCTTGCAGGCTCTGGAGCGCGGCGGCCTGTCGATCAGCCGGCTGCTCGGCCCGGCACTCGGCCTGACCCGCGACGTCGACAATCGCGGCCTGTTTTCCGTGCCGGCGCTGGCCACGGTGCGCGACACGGTCAAGCAGGAGATATCAGACGTGCCGAAGACCAGCCCCGACCCCTATGTCGCCGCCATGGCCAGATCGAGCGACACCAGCCAGAAATTCAACCCGAAGTACATTGACGACGACGGCTCGACGCTGGACCTGACCGGCGTCGTCAACCGCATGGATCGCGGCTATCTCGGCCACACCGAGTGCGGCGAGATCAGGCTGATCTACCGCTTCCACTATTCGGTCGCCGAAAAGCCGGCCAAGGGCAAGGTCGCGCAGCGCATTTCCTCGCGCCTGCCGCTGACCATGAGCCTGGTCTTCAACGCCAAGCCCGGGCGGGCGCAGGCGCGCGCCTCGAAGGATTTGCCCAGCGCCACCGACGTATCCTGCGCCGACGTCGCCCAGCGCTGGCTGGCCGCCGGCCAAAAAGACCTGCCGCCCGAGCAGTTGGCCGCCTGGCTTCGGTCCGACGAAGGGCCGCTGTCCGGCGCCATGCTCAATTCCTCGCAGATCATGCGGCTCGAGCTCAACATGCAGGTGTTGCGCCTGTCGGCCTCGACGCGGCGCGATTTCGGCGGCCATGCCGAATATCTCCTCAAGATCTTCAAGTGGAACCCGGCGACGTCGAGCTTTTATGAATCGAAGATGGAGAACCAGATCGACCGGGCGACGGTGCTGGCCGACAAGCCGTCCTTCGCCAAATGGCTGCTCACCGACCGCAACATCTACGATCTCGACCATGGCCGGCTGGTCATCGACGAAAAATTCCTGGCCAAGAGCGCCGTCTCTGTCGCACCGGGCGGCCTTAGCCGATCGCAGAACAACATCGCCTTTGGGCTGGTCGACGATGCCGATATCGACAAGGCGCTGAAGGATTATGTCGCCCGGGGCAACACGCTCGCCACCATCAAATCGGTCGCCGGCTTCGATCTGCGGCTGAACGAAATGAGCTGCACCGGCTGCCACCAGACGCATGGCATTGCCGGCTTCCACTACACCGGCGCCGATCCGGCCAGCGAACCGCGCCGCAATGCCGTGTTCGTGCCGGGCTCGGCCGTCTTCTTCGCCGACCTGCCGCGCCGCCGCGCCATCGTCGAGCAATTCGCCACTGGGGGCCATCCCGATTTCACCAGAGGTTTCGCCGCCCGTCCGGACCAGAAATATGCCGAAGCGCTCAAGGGCACCGACCTCTACAATGGCTGGGGCTCGATCTGCTATCGCGGTGACGATGCAAGCTTCAAGGACTGGACCTGCGGCGCCGGCCTGCGCTGCGCCGGCGTCCACGAAAGTGCCATCCATCCGGGCTTCGGCACCTGCGTTAGCGAGAAGGGCACCGCGGTCGGCGACCCCGTCGAGTTCGGCGAGATCAAAATGTCGACCTGGGGCAACGACCAGTATTGCCGACTGTCGCCGGCCACCGCCAAGGCATGCGCCATCGACCCGGCGCGCGACAAGAAACCCGTGGTTAAGCTCGCCGGCTATGGCGCGGCACGCCAGCGCTACGACAACCCCGAGCAGAAGACCGGCGGCTTTCCCGGCGGCATGCTGCGCAAGGCGACCTGCGACAAGCTTCCCGACGAGGCGACATGCGGACGTCTCGCCAAGACCGGCTTCAACGACTGCATCGCCTCGGGCAAGGACCACAAATTCTGCACCAAGGAATTCACCAAGACGGCCGGCCTGCGCGCCTGCGACAAGGCGCATCCCTGCCGCGAGGACTATATCTGCACCGCCGGCTACGATGATTTACCCCAGGCCAAGCCTGGTGAAGGCACCTGCATCCCGCCCTATTTCATCTTCCAGTTCCGCGTCGACGGCCACCCAAGAAGCTGGGTGCAGGATGTCCGTGAGTGACACCTTGGCGCGTTGGCGTCCGGCTGCATCCCACAACGGCTTACGCCGATAAACGCTGAAATCGGCCCGACTTAGCTTTTCTGCTTGGCGCCAGCGCTCTTGCCGTCGGAGCTTTTCGAGCGCTCCTCGAAGCGCGCGGCACCCTTCTTCAGGGGATGACCGGTTTCGGCCTCAGTCTTGCGCTCGTCCTTCGCCGCGGCCTGCTTCAATCCCTTGGCTGCCTGCTTGCCCTTTGCGGTCGGTGCCTGTTCGACGCCCATTGCTTCCTCCCTTGCCGCGCACAATCGCGCGATGTCAGGAGCAAACGTGCGTAACAACAGGCGGTTCCGGCGGCTTGTCGGTCGGGAAATTCGCCAACCTTAGCGCGGCGCCGTCATCGCCTTGCGAAAAGCGTCCAGCGTCTCGGCGCTGACATGGTGCTCGATGCCCTCGGCATCGATGCGCGCCGTCTCCGGGCTGACGCCGAGCGAGCGCAGGAAGGCTTCCACCGTCTGGTGGCGGATGCGGCTTTCCTCGGCGACCTTGCGGCCGGCCTCGGTCAGGAACACGCCGCGATAGGGTTTTCTCGAGACCAGCCCGTCAGTGCACAGGCGCGTCAGCATCTTGGCCACGGTCGGCTGGGCGACGCCAAGCCGAGCGGCGATGTCGACCTGACGCGCCTCGTTGCCGTCCTCGATCAGATCGGCGATCAGTTCGACATAATCCTCGACCAGCGCGCTGCGGCGCGCTTGGCGCTGCTGCCGAAATCCTTCCGAATGGACATCGGCATCGGGCAGTGGCTCACGCGGGACCGGTCTGTTCTTCAGCGCCAATGCGCGCTCCTCCTTGGGAGTTTGGCCGTCGGCGCTTTTATAGCACGGGCTCTGATTCTTCAGGCCGTTTATTTACATTCCCCCACAGACGCAACCGGCGTTTCCGATCGCGCCTTTCGCATGCGGATCGGAGCGCCGAACAAAAAGCACCGACAATGAAATATAGCCTATTGCATAATGTTGAGCCATGGCATAGCTTACGGACATCTCCCAGAAGTCGCGGAAAGCCTTTCCATGTCAGAAGCAGAAGCCACAGCCCCCCGTTCCTCATGGCGGTTCGCCAGGCGGGACGAGGACGACCAGCCCAGCCTGCGCGAAGTCAATTCCACCATCGCGGTGCCGAGTTCGGGCGTCTGGTTCCGCCGGCTGTTCGCTTTCATGGGGCCAGGCTACATGGTCTCGGTCGGCTATATGGACCCGGGCAACTGGGCGACCGACCTCGCCGGCGGCGCCCAGTTCGGCTACACGCTTTTGTTCATCATCATGTTGTCCAACCTGATGGCGATCCTTTTGCAGGCGCTCGCCGCGCGGCTTGGCATCGCCACCGGCCGCGACCTCGCCCAGGCCTGCCGCGCCTATTATCCCCGCCCCGTCAATTTCGTGCTATGGATCGCCTGCGAACTCGCTATCATCGCCTGTGACCTCGCCGAAGTCATCGGCACCGCGATCGCCCTGCAGCTCCTGTTCGGCATTCCGCTGATCGGCGGCGCCATGCTGACCGCGCTCGACGCCTTCCTCGTGCTGCTCCTGATGAACAAGGGCTTCCGCTACCTCGAAGCCTTCGTCATCGCGCTGCTGCTCATCATCTTCACCTGCTTTGCCATTCAAATCTTCGTCGCCGCCCCGCCGGCCGGCACGATCCTGCACGCCATGTTCGTTCCGTCCTCCGAAATCGTCACCAATCCGGCAATGCTCTACATCGCCATAGGCATCATCGGCGCCACCGTCATGCCGCACAATCTTTACCTGCACTCCTCGATCGTGCAGACCCGCGCCTATGAGCGCACCGAAAAGGGCAAGCGCGACGCCATCAAATGGGCGACGACGGACTCCACCATCGCCCTGATGCTGGCGCTGTTCGTCAACGCCGCCATCCTGATCGTGTCGGCCGTCGCCTTCCACAACACCGGCCACCAGGACGTCGCCGAAATCGAAGACGCCTTCAAGCTGCTATCGCCGCTGCTCGGTCTCAGCATCGCCTCGATCCTGTTCGCCGTGGCGCTGCTCGCCTCGGGCCTGAACTCGACGGTGACGGCGACGCTCGCCGGCCAGATCGTCATGGAAGGGTTCCTGCGCCTGCGCATCCCCAACTGGGCACGCCGGCTTTTGACGCGCGGCCTCGCCATCATCCCGGTTGTGATCGTCACCGCGCTCTATGGCGAGAAAGGCACCGGCCAGTTGCTGGTGTTCAGCCAGGTCATCCTGTCGATGCAGCTGCCCTTCGCGGTGGTGCCGCTGGTGCAGTTCGTTTCCGACAAGAAGAAGATGGGCAACCTCGCCATTCCGCGCGGTGTGGCCGCACTCGCCTGGGTGGTCGCGGCGATCATCCTCGTGCTCAATTTCAAGCTGCTCTACGACACGATGTTCGGGGTCGGCTGAGGTTCCGCCGGATCGCGAGACAAACCGCCAAATCGCGCTATCTTCCTGCAGTCATGAGCAACATTGAAGACATCAGGAAATTCTACGCCCGGCTGATGACGGCCAATGCCGGCTCATCCGACCCACGCCTGGAAGGGGTATTCGCCAGCGTCCCGCGCGAAGCCTTTCTCGGCCCCGGACCTTGGACGATCGTCGCCGGCAACGGCAAGATCACAACGCCGAGCGCCGACCCCGCCCATGTCTACCAGAACGTGCTGGTGGCGCTCGATACCGATAAGGGCATCAACAATGGCGAGCCGTTCCTGCACGCCCTATGGATCGGGAAACTGGCGCTGAAACCCGGCGAGATCGTCACCCATATCGGCGCCGGCACCGGCTACTACACCGCCCTGCTGGCCAGGCTGGTTTCGCCTGGTGGTACCGTCACCGCCTTCGAGTTCGACGGCAGGCTGGCCGAACTGGCGCGCAAAAACCTCGAAGCTTACGGCAATGCGACTGTCGTCCATGGCGATGCCGTAACGATGCCCTTGCCGCCATCCGACATCATCTATGTCAACGCCGGCGTCGTCGCCCCTCCGGCCGCATGGCTGAAGGCGCTGCGCCCCGGCGGCCGCATGATCTTCCCCTGGCGCCCGGCGGAGCGCGTGCCGCTGGCGGTGATGGTGACCCGCACCGAAAAGGGCTTCGCCTGCGATCCCTTCATGCGCTCCTGGTTCATCCCATGCTTCGGCGCCTCAATTGCGGATCTTGCGGCAAAAATCCCGACACGGGAGCAAGCGACGCGCAGCCGCTCGATCTGGCTGACGCAGGACAAGGCGCCGGACCGCACTGCCACCGCCGTCTTCGGCGACGTCTGGTTTTCATCGAAAAATCTTGGCGCCAAACCTGCCAGATGACGCATCGATGGGCGGATTTGGCCAAAATTTCGCGGCCCCTGTCGGGATGGCTGCGGCGCAAGAACTGGAAGTAAGATCGTAGAAACACTGCGCCAAGCTGGAGCACCCTCATCCGACCTCGCTTCGCGAGGCCACCTTCTCCCACAGGGGGAGAAGGCGGAGCTTGGCGTAAGCGGCTCGACCAATCTTCAACGTCAATGATTGGCAGGGACATGCGCGCAATCTTGCCTTCTCTCGCCTGTGGGAGAAGGTGGATCGGCGCGTAGCGCCGAGACGGATGAGGGGTGCTCCAGCGAAGTGCGACGTTCAAGCCGCCTGCTGCCGCCGTGCCAATCCATCGCGGATGTGCCGAGCAAACTCCAGCGCCGCCGGCCCGACGCTATGCCTCGGCAAATGCAAATTGATCGAAAAATTCGGCAGTGGCGGCAGGCCGACATCGAACGGCAAGATGTCGAGATCAGCCGGCACGGTGGAAGCCAGCCAGGTGGTGACGGCGAGGTCGGACCGCACCGTCGCCGTTGTCGCGTCGATGTTGCCGTTCTCGAACACCGTGCGCCATTCCAGCCCATGCTCGTTGAGCGCCGAGAGCACCGCCGGGCGGAAGGCGCAGGTGTCGGCGACGATCGATACCGGCAGCGGCCGCTTGGCGCGGGCGACGCCGCCTTTGGCGCCGACCCAGACCAGCCGGTCGATGGCCAGGCATTCGCCTGATGTCGGCCCGACCCGTTCCTCGATCACCGCAAGGTCGATCGTCCCGGCCGCAAGCGCCGACGCCAGCTCCGGCGACGAGGCGCAGACCAGCGATATCTCGACCTGCGGATAGGTCTCCGCATAGGCCTTCAGCACCGGCGCCAGCAAGGTTCCGACCAGATCGTAGGGCACGCCAAGTCGCACCTGGCCGGCGACAGCACGTCCCGACATCTCGGTCCAGATCTCGTCATTGAGGCTGAGCAGGCGCCTGGCCTTGTCGAACAGCCGCTCGCCCGAACGCGTCAGGCGCAAACCGCGCCGGTCACGCTCGAACAGGCTGCAGCCAAGCGTATCTTCCAGCCGCTTGACCTGCTGGCTGACGGCGCCTTGCGTGAGATGCAGCGCATTGGCGGCCGCCGTCATGCTGGCCTTGTCGGCGACGGTGACGAAGGTGCGCACCAGCGCAGTATCGAGGTTGCGGATCATATCGACATTATAGATGCTAATGCCCGACATCACAAACATTGCATTTACTGATGCCAGCCCAAGCCTACCATGGAGCCTCAAAAAGGATGCCCTATGCTCCAGCCCATCCTGCCGCTCATCCTCTTTGCCTTCGTGGCCACCGCCACGCCCGGCATTGCCACGACCTTGTCGACTGCCTCGGGCGCGCAATTCGGCTTTCGCCGATCGGTTCCGCTGATGATAGGCAGTGCCGCCGGCCTCGCCACGGTTACAGCTGCCGCCGCCGCCGGGCTCGCCGGCCTGCTGCTTGCCGTGCCTTCGCTGCAACTGGCCATGAAGGTGATCGGCTCGCTCTATCTTCTGTGGCTGGCGGTCAAGATCGGCCGCGCCGGGCCGCCCAATCTCGATGTGACGATGGCCAGACCGAACAGCTTCATTGGCGGCGCCGGCATCCAGTGGATGAACCCCAAGGGCTGGGCGATGGGGCTGGGTGCGGCGGCTTCGTTTGCCGCCCTTGCCGACGGGCCGGGACAACTCGCTTTGCTGCTCGGCTCGACCTTCGGCCTCACCGCCGCTATCTCGCTGTCCATCTGGTGCGTCGCCGGCATGGTGCTGGCACGGCTGCTGAAGACGGAATGGCAATGGCGAGCGCTCAACGTGGTGTTGGCGCTGGTGCTGGCCGCCTCGATCATCCCGATGTGGCGGTCGGCTTAAGCACGGACCTAGCAGGACTTGGGTTCCTCGCCCCCGCCAAAGCGGGGGAGAGGTGGCCGCGAAGCGGTCGGAGAGGGGGCTGGCGCCAGCTGATGAAAGGTATTTCTCGAAGTCCGTTCACGGACAGGATTGCGCCAATCCCCCTCTCCGTCTCGGCTTCGCCGAGCCACCTCTCCCCCACATTCGTGGGGGCGAGGAACCCAAGCATGGATAGCGCTCAAGCCGCGTAACGCGCCGCCGGTTTGTCGGCGTGCAGGCTGCCGTAGAAGGCCTGGCGCGCGCCGAGGAATGTGTCCAGCTTGGCCGCGTCGACAAGCGCCGGGACAGTGACGGCTTCGCCCCTGGCCAGGCCGACAAGGGCCGCATCGACCATATCGTCGGCGGTCATGATGATTTCCTTCGGAAGCTGGTCGATATCGCTGCCGGCAACTTCCCAGAAATCGGTCCGGGTCGCGCCCGGCAGCACCACCTGGACCTTCACATTGGTACCAGCGACTTCGCGGTGCAGCGCTTCGGTGAAGTTGACGACATAGGCCTTGGTGCCGCTGTAGATGCCGCCGAACGAGGTGTCATAGGCGAGCACCGAGGCGATGTTGACGATGGCGCCGCGGTTGCGCGCCAGAAGTCCCGGCAGCACGGCACGGGTCAGGCGCGTCAAGGCGATGACATTGACCTTGATCATGCGTTCAGCCGCGTCGGCGTCGGCCGTCGCCACCACCTGCTGGCCGCCAAGGCCGGCATTGTTGACCAGCAGCGTCACGCTGTCGTCGGCTGATATCAGCCGTTCGACACGGCGCACATCATCGTCATCCGACAGATCGGCTGCGATGAAGCTGACCTTGCGATCGTAGGCGTAGCGCAGCTTCTCAGCCAGTTCCTCGAGCCGGTCGGCGCGCCGCGCCACAAGTACGAGGTCATAGCCCTGCGCCGCCAACCGGTCCGCATAGACCGCGCCGATGCCCGATGAGGCGCCGGTGACAACCGCCGTGCCCTTGTTTGCCTGTCCACTCATTGTCCTGTTCCTTTATCTCGAACTGTTTGCTTCGACCTGGCCACCGGCATCGTGGGCAATCGCCCTCATCTTGCCGGCAAGCCGCCTGATTGATTTAGTGGCATATGCCACTTTCGACGAAGTAGGTATATGCCACTATCTTGTCAATGAGTGTGTCCGAGATTATTTGTCAGGCAGCAGCCGGACATCATGTTTGCGCCGCCAAGGATCCATCATGTCGAAAGAGGCCCTGCCCGGACTGTCGCTCTGCAACAACGCCATGCTGCGTCGCGCGACGCGCAAGATTGGCCAGTACTATGATGATGTGCTGGCGCCCTCGGGCCTGAAAGCTACGCAGCAGGGCCTGCTCTATCAGATCCACATCTCCAACGAACCGGCGATGGGCGCCATTGCGTCCGCCCTGATCATGGACCTGTCGGCGCTCGGCCACACGCTGAAGCCGCTGATCCGCGACGGCTATGTCGAGACCTTCGCCGATCCGGCCGATCGCCGCATCAAGCGGGTGCGGCTGACGCCTCAAGGGTTGGTCAAGCTCGATGAAGCGATGAGGCTGTGGCAGGTCGCCCAGCAGCGTTTCGAAGACGTGGTCGGCAAGGAGAAGGCGACGAGGTTGCGCGCGGCGCTGGATGATATTTCAGCGCTGGATTTCGATCTGCCGCCGGCCACCTGAGCTGGCCGGCGGGTTCAAGACAGGACTACTCAGCCGGCATCGCGACCGGCCGTGCCGCCCAGCGGCCGGCCAGCACAATGCCGAGCCCGATGATCGGGAAGGCCGCCGCGACCAGGCCGAGATCGGCCGGCGCGCCATAGCGCAGCACGCCGCCGCCGACCACCGCGCCGAGCGCTACGCCGAGATAGAGCGCCGAGCCGTTGAGCGACAGCACGATCGGCGCGGCATCGGGCGCCAGCTTGATGATGCGGCTGGCCTGCGCCGGCGGGAACGCCCAGCCGACGATGCCCCACGGCACCATCATCGCCATCAGCGCCGGGCCGGCAATGTGCTGCGGCAGGAAGGTCGGGATAACCGACAGCATGACCAGCATGGCCGCGCTCAGCGCCAGCGACCAGCTGACGGTGCGGGTGGCGCCGAAACGATCGGCCGCCTGGCCGCCGGCGATGTTGCCGATGACGGCGCCGACGCCGAAGGCAAGCAGCATGCCGGGCAGCGCGATCTGGCTTAGCCCGCCGCCCTCGATGGCGAGCGGCGCGACATAGGCAAAGACGGTGAAGGCACCGGTCAGCGCCAGCAATGTCGTCAGAAGGATCGGCATCACGCCGGGCCGCATGGCCGCCGCCAGCCGGCGCTTCAGCGGCAGCTTGGTGCCGACGATGCCGCGCGGCAGCCGGTACCACAGGATCGCGCCGGCGAGCGCGCCGAGCCCGGCAATGGCATAGAAGGTGCCGCGCCAGCCGGCAAAGGCCGCGACCAGCGCGCCGAGCGGCGCGCCGACGGCGACGGCCACGGTCGTGCCGCCGACGACCACGGCAATGGCACGCGCCCGGTGATGGTCATCGACTAGCGCCACGGCGGTCCCTTGAGCGGTTGCCGCGAACAGGCCCGACGACAGCGCCATGATGATGCGTGCGATCAGCAGCACTTCGAATGAAGAGCCCAAGGCGGCGGCGATGTTGCCGATGACGAAGAACACCAGCGTCCACAAGATGACGCGGCGCCGGTCCCATTCGCCGGTCAGCGTCGCCAGGATCGGCGTGCCGACCGCATAGGCCAGTGCAAAGGCGGTGATCAGCGTGCCGGCGAGCGGAATGGAGATGCCGGCATCCCGGGCGATGTCGGGCAGCAGGCTGGAGATGACGAAGCCTTCGGTCGAAATCGCAAACGATCCGAGCGCAAGCCAGAATATCCGCTTGTCCATGTGGAATGTCCTTAGTTCAAAAGTTATTGAACAATTGGACATAACAGGGCATGATGTCAATGAAGCCAGGGCAAAATAGCTGAACCTTCCTGACAGCCCTGTGTCAGCACGGTCGTTCGGCACGGATAGAAACGGGAGAAACGCTGTGTACGGGCAGGCGAGGACGGATGCGTTGAAATCGGCCCGGACTGCGCTTAGGTTCCAGCCATGACGTTACCTCATCCCAATACGGACCAGATCAGCCTGCCCATCGTGCTCGGCGTGCTTGGCGATCCGACGCGGCTTGCCATCGTGCGCTATCTCGCCAGCAAGGAAGGGGTGGCGCTGAACTGCAGCCAGTTCCTTGATCTCGGCTCGAAGACCAATCTCAGCTATCACCTGGCCAAACTGCGTGAGGCCGGCGTCACACGCGCCGAAGTGGTCGGCACCAACCGCATGATCACGCTGCGCCGCGCCGACCTCGACGCCCGCTTCCCCGGCCTGCTCGACAGCGTCATCGCCGCAGCCGGCGACGACCCCGCTCTGCCGGCGGTCGGCGGGCACGATATTGAGATGCCCGCCTGAACCTTGAAGAAATTGGGTTCCTCGCCACCACGGGAGTGGGGGAGAGGTGGCTCGGCGAAGCCGAGACGGAGAGGGGGGCTGCTGAGACGGTGATCAAGTTCTGCGAGGCATCCGCCCTACGAAGCCCCTCTCCGACCGCTTCGCGGCCACCTCTCCCCCGCCTTGCGGGGGCGAGGAACCCAAGTCTTGATAGGGTTGCCCCTTTCGACCAATCATTTGTCAATCACCGGAGCTTCCGATGCGCATAGCCGTCCTCGCCGATATCCATGGCAACGTCCTGGCGCTGGACGCCGTGCTTGAGGACTTGGCGCGCCGCGGCGGCGCTGACCTCACCGTCAATCTCGGCGACAGCGTTTCCGGCCCGCTCTGGCCGCGCGAGACGTTTGAGCGGCTGGAAGCGCTGAACCTGCCGACGGTGCGCGGCAACCATGATCGCCGCGTCGCCGCCGATCCGGCCGACGAGACCATGTGGGCTTCCGACGTCTATGCACAGGAGCGGCTGACCGAGGCGCAGCGCGCGGTTCTCTTCGCCCAGCCGCTGACGCTGGAGATCGCGCCGGGGATTGTCGCCTTCCATGCCCGCCCCGACCATGACGAGAAATACCTCGCCGACGCAATCGTCGATGGCCAGTTGGTGCGCGCGCCGCTGGCGGCGATCCGGCGGCGGTTGAAGGCGCTCGACCCGGCCTGCCGCATTGCGCTGTGCGGCCACAGCCATCGCGCTGAGCTGGTCCGCATCCCCGACGGTCCCGTCATCTTCAATCCAGGCAGCATCGGCTGCCCCGCCTATGACGATTCCACCCCGCCGGCGCATGTTTCCGAACAGGGCTCGCCGCATGCGCGCTACGGCATCGTCACCTTGGGTGGCGAAGGCCAGCCCGACCGCTTCGAGGCCATCGCCGTCGACTACGACCATGAGGCAGCGGCGCGCCAGGCCGAACAGGCGGGGCGCCTGGAATGGGCCCACGCGCTCAGGACTGGCTTCATGCCGGACTGAGCAAAAGCTCATGTCCGGACTGAACGGTTGCGTTCACGCCGCCCCGGGCTGAATGCATTTGCATTCATGCCCCCGAAGACGCTTCCCATTTGGGCTGAAAAAGGCGTGAACATCTGGCGTGTAGACACGGCGCCGCGCCGTCGCTTATAAACCGCCTTCGCGTGCGGCAGCGTTTTTCGGGTTCTGGCGGTGCCTTTGGTAATGCAATTGATCGCCGACAGCCAAGTGATGAGACGCCGAATTAAGCTGCGGACAACGCTCTTGGCGCTGATTGCGGCTCCGTTGCTGATGGCGGCGTGGCCGGTTGTTGTCCCTGCCCATGCCGAAGACACGCCCTTCATCTCCATCGTCACCGGTCTCGCCCCGGACGACCTGCTCAATGTCCGCGCCAAGCCGTCGGCGATCGGCAAGACCGAGACCCGCCTGGCGGCCGGCGCCAGCGTCAGGAACCTCGGCTGCAACGAGATTGACGGGCACCCCTGGTGCAAGGTCGAGTCAGACAATCCCAAAGCCACCGGCTGGGCGCCCGCGCGCTACCTTGTTCCCGTCAATCCGGCTGTTGTGCCCAATCCCGACCAGGCAGCGGATGGGTCCACTGTCGCCACCGGTGGGGATGCGGGCGCGGCTCCCGATGCGGCGATACCCGCTCCCGGCATCTCGGCCGCCACGACGCCTCCCGCCGCGAGCGCGGCGCCCGCCGCCCCGCCGGCACCCCCAACCGACCTGACGGCTCGGCTCGGCGACACGGCCCATCCGGACACACCCGAAACGTCGATGAAATCCACCGCCACCACCGCCATGCAGGATGCTTACGGCCTGGCGCTGGTGGCGAGCGCAACCCCGCCGGCCGGAGAAATCCCAGCCCCTGCCGAACCGCAGCCTCAGGATGCAACCGCGGCTTCCGACGGCAATGCCGCCGCGGACAAAGGCTCCGCCGGGTCGGTTCCCGTTCCCACGCCGCGCCCCGACGGTGCCGCGCCCGCCCTCGACACACAGACCGTCGCCGAACTGCCGCCGCAGCCGACCTCCCTTGTCTCAGGCGACGCTGTCCAGATCCCCTGCGCCCGCTATTTCGGCCAGCCGATGGAGCGCTGCACGGCGACCGTCGTGCACAAGGGCACCGACAAGGCCGACATCACCGTGACCTGGCCCGATGGCGGCACGCGCACCATCTCCTTCTACGCCGGCTTGCCGGCCGGCTCGAACGCCAAGAGCGATTTCCGCTTCACCCGCGAGGGCGCACTGAACCTGATCCGCATCGGCGTCTCCGAACGCTTCGAGATCACGGACACCATTGCGTTTGGGGACTAGGAGGCAGGGGAGTAAGGCAGTACGGCAATAGGGCAATATGTTTCAAGGGCGCTTGAGCCTACTGCCCTACTGCCCTACTGCCCTACTGCCCTACTGCCCTACTGCCCTACTGCCCTACTGCCCTACTGCCCTACTGCCCTACCTGCCCTACTGCCCTAATCCCTCATTTTCGGGGTTACATCCGCCAAAACTCTTCCCTATAAGGCCCACCTAGCCTGATACCAGAATCGCGAGCACAACCGGCCGGGTCTTCCCGTCCCGGTTTTTTGTGCAAGCCGCCCGCCAAACGGAACTTCGCCATGCCAAGACGCACTGACATCAAGTCGATCCTGATCATCGGGGCCGGCCCCATCGTCATCGGCCAGGCCTGCGAGTTCGACTATTCCGGCACCCAGGCCTGCAAGGCGCTGAAGGAGGAAGGTTTCCGCGTCATCCTGGTCAATTCCAACCCGGCCACCATCATGACCGACCCGGAACTGGCCGACGCCACCTATATCGAGCCGATCACGCCCGAGGTCGTCGCCAAGATCATCGCCAAGGAGCGGCCCGACGCGCTGCTGCCGACCATGGGCGGCCAGACCGCGCTCAACACCGCTTTGTCGCTGCGCCGGATGGGCGTGCTCGAGCGCTACAATGTCGAGATGATCGGCGCCGACGCGCACGCCATCGACAAGGCCGAGGACCGCGCGCTGTTTCGCGAGGCAATGCACAAGATCGGCCTGGAAACGCCGAAGTCGATGCTGGCCAACGCCACCGACGTCAAGAACACCGACCGCAAGATGCACGAGGCCGAGCGCGCCGCCGTCAAGGCCGAGGCTCCGGCCGATCTCGACGCCGCGCTCGACGCGCTGGAAACCCGCTGGAACCTCGGCGAAGGCGACCGCAAGCAACGCTACATCAGCCACGGCATGGCGATCGCCGCCCAGGCGCTCGACCATGTCGGCCTGCCGGCAATCATCCGCCCGTCCTTCACCATGGGCGGCACCGGCGGCGGTATCGCCTACAACAGGGCCGAATTCTACGACATCGTCCAGTCCGGCCTCGACGCCTCGCCGACCACCGAAGTGCTGATCGAGGAAAGCGTGCTCGGCTGGAAGGAGTATGAGATGGAGGTCGTCCGCGACAAGGCGGACAATTGCATCATCGTCTGCTCGATCGAGAACATCGATCCGATGGGCGTCCACACCGGTGACTCGATCACCGTCGCCCCTGCCCTGACGCTCACCGACAAAGAGTATCAGATGATGCGCAACGCCTCGATCGCGGTGCTGCGCGAGATCGGCGTCGAGACCGGCGGCTCCAACGTGCAGTTCGCCGTCAACCCGGCCGATGGCCGCCTCGTCGTCATCGAGATGAACCCGCGCGTCTCGCGCTCGTCGGCCTTGGCTTCGAAGGCGACCGGCTTCCCGATCGCCAAGATCGCCGCCAAACTTGCCGTCGGCTACACGCTGGACGAACTGGAGAACGACATCACCGGCGGCGCCACCCCCGCCTCGTTCGAGCCGAGCATCGATTACGTCGTCACCAAAATCCCGCGCTTTGCCTTCGAGAAATTCCCCGGCGCCGAGCCGGTGCTGACCACAGCCATGAAGTCGGTCGGCGAAGTCATGGCCATCGGCCGCACCTTCCAGGAATCGCTGCAGAAGGCCCTGCGTGGTCTGGAGACCGGCCTCACCGGCCTCGACGAGATCGAGATCCCCGGCCTCGGCCATGGCACTGTCGCGGCCAACCACGCCGACGACCGCAACGCCATCCGCGCCGCGCTCGGCACCCCGACGCCCGACCGGCTGCGCATGGTGGCGCAGGCGATCCGCATGGGCACCTCGCTGGAAGACGTGCATTCCATGTGCAAGATCGACCCGTGGTTCCTCGAGCAGATCGCCGGCATCGTTGCCATGGAAGCCCGCATCCGCGAGCACGGCATTCCGCAGGACGCCGTCAATCTGCGCATGCTGAAGGCGATGGGTTTCTCCGATGCCCGCCTGGCGTCACTGACCAAGACCGATGCCGAAGTGATTTCCAGGATCCGCGACAAGCTCGACGTTCATCCCGTCTACAAGCGCATCGACACCTGTGCGGCCGAATTCGCCTCGCCCACCGCCTATATGTACTCGACCTATGAAGTGCCCTTCGCCGGCGCGCTGGCCAACGAAGCGCAGGTCTCGTCGCGCAAGAAGGTGGTCATCCTCGGCGGCGGGCCGAACCGCATCGGCCAGGGCATCGAGTTCGACTATTGCTGCTGCCATGCCGCCTTCGCGCTGCGCGACGCCGGCTATGAAGCGATCATGATCAACTGCAATCCCGAGACCGTGTCGACCGACTACGACACCTCCGACCGGCTCTATTTCGAGCCGCTGACGGCGGAAGACGTGCTGGAGATCCTGCGCGCCGAACAGGCGTCGGGCGAACTGGTCGGCGTCATCGTCCAGTTCGGCGGCCAGACGCCGCTGAAGCTGGCGGACGCGCTGGAAAAGGCCGGCATCCCGATCCTCGGCACCTCGCCCGACATGATCGATCTGGCCGAAGACCGCGACCGCTTCCAGAAGCTCTTGCACAAGCTCAATCTCAGCCAGCCGAAGAACGGCATCGCCTATTCGGTCGAGCAGGCCCGCCTCGTCGCCGGCGAGCTCGGTTTCCCGCTGGTGGTGCGCCCGTCCTATGTGCTGGGCGGCCGCGCCATGCAGATCATCCATGACGAGGGCATGCTGCAATCCTACCTGCTCGACACCGTGCCCGGCCTGGTGCCGGAGGACATCAAGCAGAAATACCCCAACGACAAGACCGGCCAGATCAACACGCTGCTGGGCAAGAACCCGCTGCTGTTCGACACCTATCTCAGTGGCGCCATCGAGGTCGATGTCGACTGCCTCTGCGACGGCAAGGCGACCTTCGTGTCCGGTATTCTCGAGCACATCGAGGAGGCCGGCATCCATTCGGGCGACTCGGCCTGCTCGCTCCCCGTTCACTCGCTGCCGTCCGAACTGGTCGACGAGCTGGAGCGCCAGACGGCGGCGCTTGCCCGCGCGCTCAATGTCGGCGGCCTGATGAACGTGCAGTACGCGATCAAGGACGGCACCGTCTATGTGCTGGAAGTCAACCCGCGCGCGTCAAGAACCGTGCCCTTCGTCGCCAAGACCATCGGCCGTCCCATTGCCAAGATCGCCGCCCGCATCATGGCCGGCGAGACCCTGGAAGACGCCTTCGCCCATTACGGCGCCATGCCCGATCCGCGCAATCCCGGCCACATCGCGGTCAAGGAAGCCGTCTTCCCCTTCGCCCGCTTCCCCGGCGTCGACATTCTGCTCGGCCCGGAAATGCGCTCGACCGGCGAGGTCATGGGCCTCGACCGCGATTTTGCCCTCGCCTTCGCCAAGAGCCAGTTAGGGGCCGGCGTCGACCTGCCGCGCTCCGGCACGCTGTTCGTCTCGGTGCGCGACGAGGACAAGAAGGGCATCTTGCCGGCGGTCAAGCGCCTCGCCGGCCTCGGCTTCAAGGTGCTGGCCACCTCAGGCACCCAGCGCTTCCTCGCCGAAAACGGTGTCGACGCGCAGAAGATCAACAAGGTGCTCGAAGGCCGCCCCCACATCGAAGACGCCATCCGTAACCGCCAGGTGCAGATCGTGTTCAACACGACGGATGGCCAGAAGGCGGTGTCGGACTCCAAGTCGCTGCGCCGCGCGACGCTGATGCAGAAGGTGCCGTATTATACGACGCTGTCGGGTGCGGCCGCGGTGGCGGAGGCGATTGCGGCGCTGAAGGCGGGGAGCCTGGAGGTCAGGCCGCTGCAGGAGTATTTTGCCTAGGCGACTAGCTGATCTCCCCCTTGCGGGGGAGATGGCCGGCAGGCCAGAGGGGGGCGCTGTCCCGCCGACGTTGCGCTCTTGCAGGAACCGCCTTTGCAACGCCAAGCGAGGAAGAAAATCAGAACAACTCCTCCTGCTTCTGCGTCTCAGCTTGATCTTCCCGGACCGTCACACCGAATATCGAACGCACTTGCTCTAGGATCTTTGTCGCGTGATGCGTAACTCCCGCAGCTCGCCAGTAAGATGGGTTCCCAACTGCCAGACCATCGGAGACCTTCTTGATGAAGGCATCTCCAAACGAATACGCAGGCCCACTATATTCAGGATGATCCACAATATTCTTCGCTGCGGCGCGGATCGCTGCAAAGCTCATCTTTGCAATTGATCCGCCCTTCGAAACGAGTCCGCCCTTATCAAGCGTATATCTGAAATGTGCGCTGGCCCGCGCATGTTGAGGGTTGCGTAAGAAGTTAGGATTTTCGATTCCGTAGTCAGCGTAAACCACTCGCCTCGGTAAATCGGAACGGCTCATGAGCGCGCGATACAATTCCCATTCTCCGCGCTCAATCGACTTTGTTAAGTTGAATCCAATTTTTGCTATCTGCGTGGAAAACGTTCCAACCGTAATATAAACATGCGCCCAATCCTGAAGGTAAGGCACAGCTGCTATCTGAAACGAAAGTGCCTCCGCAACGTCCTCTGGTTTTTCAATTTCGAACTCGCCAAGGTCGATGCAAAGCATAGCATCCTTGGCAGAGATCCCGACACCCCCAAGAACTGTATCGACCTTTTCCCCTAACCTGGCGTCTTCCAGATCACCGAGGGCAAGCTTGAGAACAATCCCAGATTGATTTCGCCTTACAATTTCTCGGACAGCCACGGTCAACGCACCGCTCGGCTCGACGGTAATTGCGGGTATAATGCAACAACCTAGAAGGCGTGCCCGCTCGGCGAACTCTCTAATAGGATGAGGTGAAGCTGTCTTAAATTCTTCATCTTCATCGAAGCGATGGCTATCAATTACTGCAGGCCGCTTCCGAAGGTGCTTTGACAGTCGATCCGCAAATTTCGACTGACATTCATCGAGAGAAAGCTTGCGCTTATCCTCATGATCCCAGTCGTTTGGCATTGGCAATGATAGATGGGGAAGCATGTCGTCCAAATCCCGAGAGCGAAGGCGGGATAGGCCGACGTACTCTCCGAATTTAAACTTCATCCTGTAAACGAACAACAATCTGCGCTGCAGTTTTATCACCGAGGTTGTCTCCGTTAAAAACCAAACTGCCTTCGAACACTACCTTGCCCAACAAGTTCATTGAAAATACTAAAATCGTTTCGTTCTCTGCGAATCCTACCTGCTACAACGGCGGGAGATAATCCATTTGCCGCTGCAAACGATCTAACAGCATCGGATGATTTGGCAAAACGGACTAGGGAGGTTTTCCACTTCTCGTCCGCGATCAACGTACTTCTTGCAAAATTGTCAGCTTCCGACTCTTTTCCTTTTTCACCGCCAGTTTCATCGCTGTCAAAGAAAGCGACTACGTCGTCGAACTGCGTATGCAAAACAAGATGCCCAAGCTCATGCATCAAAACAAACCAAAAATTATCTAGTCTATCAAATCTTAGTGTAAGCCCGACTACCGGTGTGTCGCCATCCAATATCGTGGCCGCGCCATCCAAATGGGTTTTTTCCAAATGCGGCTCAATAACTACAATTACTCCAATGCTTAAAAGATATTCAACTGCTCGACGGGGGCCGTCATCAAACTTCGACAGATCCACGAGCCGTCGCACCCAATCCAAGTCTAACGAGAAGAAATCGCCCTTTAAGTTCTTCTTTTTTACGCGTGCGACCTCGCAGATCCGAGCGTGCCAGGCAAGAAGCGCTTGGCTGTCGACCGAGGAATTCGCCCTCACGACTTGCCGGTGGAGAAAATTGTTCCAATTCTCGCCGATACTCTGAACCACGTACCTTTGCGCTGCAGCTTCAACATTTTCAGATTCGCCAGCATCAAGTCGAATCCATTGTCGCCGTAACATCTCCTTGTGAGGTAATTTATTCAACTCTACTGGATCTCTGCTGGATAACTCAACCAGGTCCGTTTCAAGAGTTGCCTCGATTTTCATACTCACGTTCAGAACGTGGAATAAGTCATACAACCTACGAAGACTAATCGTGGCGTAATTTTCCGCCTCGTACCGCTGGATTTGCTGCTCCTTGAGCCCCAGCAATTCCGCAAACTGGCGCTGTGTTAAACCCCGAGCCAACCTCGAGCGCTTCAGTATGTCCGGCAAGCCCTCGATCTGTGTCGCATTAAAGGTCTTAATCTCGCCCGATCGAATGCCAGCATACACAGACACATCCGACCGCAAGCGATTCAGGGTTTCACGGAGGCTTTTTTTACGAAGCTCTATTGTGGACAATTCGATGCCAGTTCGAAGCGCATCCCAACCGTCGAGCGCTTTCAAGCTCGCTGCCGCACGTTCTATTCGTGCATTTAATAAACTGGCTTGTCGGTCATTGTCGGGAATCATGCCTTAGGCTGACACAACAAATTCGTTGCGTCAATGCTGATGGCAGGGAGAACTACGTTCCTGTCCCGCGAATGCCCGGGCTCCGAACCTCACCCGACCGCCACACACTCAATCTCGATATCAAACTCCATCGGCCAAGACGCCACCGGCACAAACGTCCGCGATGGCGCGTTTTCGGGGAAATGCCTGGCATAGACCCGGTTGATGGCGGTGTAGAAGCCGGAATTGACGGCGTAGATGCGCACCATCACGACATTGTCCATCGAGGTGCCGGCCGCCTCCAGACAGTGTTTCAGCGCCCTCAGCGACGCTTCAGTCTGCACCTCGATGTCGCCCTTGACCAGCTTGCCGGTCGTAAGATCGAGCGGTGGTGTGCCGGAGACGAAGACCAGCCCGGCGGCCTTGGTCACCAACGACAACGGCACGCCGAGCGCGCGCACCGCCGCCGACAGCACCGGCACTTCGACGATTTCCTTGGTCATGACGATCTCCCTGTGGTTGCCGCGAGCTTATCGCGCTCCAGGCTGAACGCCAGCGTTCGGCATTGTCGTCCGCAAGTCATCGTCCAATGGAGCAGCGTGTCGCCGCGAAGCGGGGCTGGTTGGAGCGGTCAGCTTGTCCGCTTAGGCAGAGCCCAGACACGACTGCTCGGTGCGCCGCCATGCGAACCGCGTTCAGCGCGATCTGCGACCGAAGGTCGGCGTTGCATTCGGTCTTGCGAAGGAGCCGGCCGGCGCGACGCTGGGTTGCCTTGCCTCGCGCTGTTGGGTTCGGGCGACCGCGCGGCTGATCATTTGATCGGCTGCCTGGACGTCAAACTCGCTGTCCGTATTGCGTTTGGCGGAACTGCGCGAGAACGCCCCTCTCAGGCGAGGGTATTTCAGCAGCACCGCACCCAGGCCGAAAAGCCCGATCACGCACCATGTTCCGATGACCATCATCTGGCTGCCGAAAGACCGCTTTGGCGCATCCGCTTCCGAAATGCCGAGAAATGGCAAAAGCTCGCGGATTTTGTCCTGTTTCAATTCCACGTAGCGCTGGGATGTCTTGAAGTATCCGACCCACTCGCCGCCGCCGAACATGCCGAATTTATAGCCAAGATCGAAATGCTCGCCCTCATCGGCAAAGGAAGCCGGCAGATCGTGAACGAAACGCACGTCTTCGACGCCGATTGGAACAGGACTCACCGTTTCGTTTGAGCTGTGCGCTCCAGGGATCGGAAACACCCGAAACCGCATTTTTCGGGCCTCGGCATCACCAGCAAAGAACATCGAGCAGAGTGCTGCCAGCGTAAATGCCGCCACGAGCTTCATATCTTCCCCCGGATCAACAACCCAGACAAACACATCTGTCGAATACGCGTGAAAACAGTATTTCTCGTTTTTGCAGACCCTAAAATTTTAGGGAACGACCAGAATACATCTCAATGCGAGAAGAAAAGGTCACGCCACCGCCACACATTCGATCTCGATATCGAACTCCACCGGCCATGACCCCACCGGCACAAAACTGCGCGCCGGCGGGTTGGTGGAAAAATACTTGGCCTAGACCCGGTTGATGGCGTTGTAGAAGCCGGCGGCGTAGATACGCACCATCACCACATTGTCGAGCGAGGTCCCCGCCGCCTCCAGGCAATGTTTCAGCGCCTTCAGCGACGCCTAACCGGTCGCCCTTAGCACACGCAGTTCCGCCGGGCGTTTTGGGATCGTGCCGAGCGAACCGAGGCCGAGCCAGTCAGCCACGTTGGACGTGAACTTGCGGGGACCATCGATCTGGATTTCGCCGCTGGCGATTGCACCGGAAAGGCCCTGCGAACCGATCCATATGCGCACCATCGTCTTGAGCGGCGCTTCGATCTGCACATCGACCTCGAAGCCCGGGTCGATGTAGCAGAGGTCGACATCCCTGCGTTCGAACACCAGCCAATGCAGCCGCTTGCCTTCCGGCGCATCGGGAAAATGGAAACGCACGACGAAACGGTCGGGCAGGCTGGGCAAGCGGCGGACATTGCGCCTTATGTCCCACATCAGGAAATCGGTATCGACATCGGCGAGCGACGGCTCGACCTCGATCCATTCCTGTCCCCAGGTCGCGATGGCGCGCACCACCCCGCCGAGAGCCATGCCCGCCTGCGTCAGCCGGTAGACGACCGGCTTGCCGGCGCCCTCACTGCCTCGGGAGACGAGCCCGTAGGCTTCGAACTCCTTCAGCCTCTGCGCCAGTATGGTGCGCGATATCAGCGGCACGCCACGCCGGATCTCGTTGAACCCGGTCGATCCTTCGAGCAGCTGGCGCAGAACCAGCACGGTCCAGCGATTGCACAGGATTTCCGCCGCCATCGACAGCGGACAGTACTGACCGTAGCCGTTGTGCTCCTGCATCTCGAACCGCTTCGCCCCGCGAAAACTGGCTACAGATTGTATAGGCCCCTGCAAGCCGCGCTACCAGTCCGGTTTCCGGACTAGTTTGGCTTCACCGCCGGTGCCAGCATCGACCCCGAATTCGCGACGCCAGCAGTTGCGGCGATCAAGGGAGGGTTCGAACCATGACACAGGCTGACCCGGACATTCTGACAACCATCGCCCAGCTACGCGACATCGTCGGCCCGGTGGGCGAGAAGGTGGCGAACAAGACGATCGACCACATCGACGGGATCTGCGCGACCTTCATTTCCATGTCGCCATACCTCGTCATGGCGACGAGGGGTCAGGACGGTCTGCTCGATCAATCACCCAAGGGGGATCCGGCCGGTTTTGTCGAGGTGCTGGACCACAAGACGATTGCCATTCCCGACCGTCTCGGCAACGGCCGCTTCGACAGCTACGAGAACCTGCTCGCGGACCCGTCGATTGCCTTGATATTCCTCATTCCGGGCCATACCGACACGCTTCGTGTCGCCGGCGAAGGCCGCATCAGCCGCGCCCCCGAACTGCTCGCCCGCTATCCGGTGCACGGAAAGGAACCGCGCTTCGTTCTGCTGGTCACGGTGCGCCAGGCCTTCCTGCATTGCTCCAAGAGCACCGTGCGGGCCGGCCTGTGGCGCAAGGAAACCTGGCCCGACTCGTCCTGTGTTCCCTCGCTTGCGCAAGCAATGGTCGCCCATGGCAAGCTGGCACTCGGTGTTGCCGAGATGCAGGAGATCATCGACAGGGACGGCAAGAACCGGCTCTATTGAAGCGAGTGGTCACGCGACCGCCACACACTCGATCTCGATATCGAACTCCATTGGCCATGACGCCACCGGCACAAAACTGCGCGCCGGCGGGTTGGTGGAGAAATACTTGGCGTAGACCCGGTTGATGGCGTTGTAGAAGCCGGAATTGACGGCGTAGATGCGCACCATCACCACATTGTCGAGCGAGGTGCCGGCTGCCTCCAGGCAATGTTTCAGCGCCTTCAGCGATGCCTCTGTCTGCGTTTCGATATCGCCGCGCACCATCTCGCCGGTCACCATGTCCACCGGTGGCGTCGCCGATATGAACACGAAGCCATTGGCCCTCACCGCCGTCGAGCAGGGCAGGCCGAGCGCCCGCACCTTGGCCGACATGACCGGCACTTCGATGACTTCTTTTTTCATGGTGATGCTCCCTGGGGTTGGCAGGCTGGCGCCAAGGCCCCCTCACCCAGCCTCCGCTTCGCTCGGCTTCCGGGCGAGCCGCTTGTCTCGCCGTCCTTCGGACCCCCGAGGGGAGAGGAGACTATGAGCGCCAGCGCTTCCCTCTTCTCCCCTCGGGGAGAAGGTGGCCGCGAAGCGGTCGGATGAGGGGGCCTTGGCGCCAACCTGTAATTGCCGGGAGCTTATCCCGACGCTGGCAGAACGCCAGCGCCGAACCATGGTCCAGCGCTCACCCCTGCCCCGGATACGGCGTGCCATCCCTATGCAAAAACCGCCCATCCGAGCTTGGGCTCATCATGTCGATGTCGGAGCACGTGATGACATCGTCCGGATTGCGCGAGCCGACCTCCAGGTAGCGCGCGGTAACCGACGACCGGTTGATCATGTGGTGGCCGTTGCCGCTGTTTTTGGCGAAGGCAGCACTATCGCCTGCCTTGAGCAGCGTCTCGCCGCCATCCTCGACCAGCGTCAACTCGCCTTCCAGCACATAGACGAACTCGTCCTCATGGCTGTGCCAGTGGCGCTGGCTGGACCAGCCTCCGGGCGGGAGCGTCATCAGGTTGACGCCGAAATCGGTGAGCCCGCCGGCATCGCCGAGGCGCTGGCGGGTGCGGGTGGCGCAAGGGACGTCGAAGGGCGCGGGGTAGCCGGAGCCCTTGCGGATGGGGACGGCTGAGAGGTCGATCTTGGGCATGGCGTGCTCCCTGATTCCATGGTGGCAGTCTAAATCAGGTAAGGCGTGGGCACAGAGCCACCTTGCGGCAGCAGGTTTGCCAGGGGCTGGCGGAAGCATCCACCGTAGCGCTCTACGGCGCCCCCCTCTGTCCTGCCCGACATCTCCCCCACAGGTGGGGAGATTGGCGGCTTTGTCGCTGGCGCTTTTCTCTTCAATAATGAAAATTAGCGAAGGCCGAGATGACGGCTAATCTCCCCCCAAGTGGGGGAGATGTCCGGCAGGACAGAGGGGGGGCCGTAGAGTGCCGACCCCGACCACCTCGCCCTCGAACTCACCGCTGCCACAGCGCGTGGGAGCAGGCAAAAAAACCTCACGACTGCAGTGTCACCTCACCTTCGTCCTCTCCGTCCCAATAGTGGGCGCGCGTGGCCTCGACCTTGATCATGGCCAGCCCGGGCGTGTCGGTGCCCTGCTCGAACCATTCGTCGATATCCTCGTTCCAGTGTTCCTCGAACGCCGCCTTGTCGCGGATGATCTCGGCCTTGCCCGCGACGGAGACCCAGAAGCCGTCATCGCCCTTGAACGCCAGCGACACATTGGCGTCGCGCTCGATCTCGGCCACCACTTCCGACTTCTCCCAGGTGAAGTAGTAGGAGGAACCGTCGTAATCGACGTCCTGGTTGTTGCTCATCGGCCGGCCGGCAATGGCGCCACCCTCGGAATGGGTGGACAGCATGGCGACATCGATGTCTCGCATTTTTTCGGCAATCTCGGCAAGGCTGCGTTCGGTCATAGCGTGCTCCTGTCAAAGGGGTTGGCTAGGGCAACGTCCGATCCGCGCTTTGGTTCTCAGGAACTGTTGGCGGCGTTGGAACATTCCTCCGGCGGAGGATCGAGAGATGCAGAAGCTGCGCAAGGGAACACGCGTTACCTGGGAATGGGGTGCGCATACCGCCAAAGGAAAGGTGATCGAGAGCTTCACCAACGACGTGACGCGCACCATCAAGGGCACGGAGGTGGTGCGCAAGGCGAGCACGGAAGAACCCGCCTATCTCATCGAGCAGGCCGATGGCGACCACGTGCTGAAAAGCCACTCAGAACTGAAGCGCAAAGGCTGAAGGGCGGGTTGCCTAGTGGCAGCAGGCCTCGCCATACTGCAGCTGCTCCCTCCAATCCGGCCGCCCCTCCGGGGTAAAATCCATCAGGTTCCACAGGATCTCGCAGGTGCCGATGGCGCGCGGGTCCTGGCCGGGGTCGGTCGGCGCGAAGCCGAGTTCGGATGACCAGAAATGCCTGATGCCGTCACCATCGCGGTGGAACACCGACAGCAGCGGCATCTGCGCACCGTCCGCCGTCTCCGCATTGTAGTCGCGCTTGAAGCTGTTGGCGGCCGACGACACCAGCCGCATGTTCTTCCAGCCATGGTCGCGGCCGAGCGTGACCAGGTTTTCCAACCCGGTCTTGGCCACCACCGCAAAATTGAAGCCGGCGGCTTCGAGATGGCCGACGGCGCCGTCGAACTGGTCGAGCAGCGCCGTGCAGGACGGGCACGGCTGGTCCGGCCGGGCGAGCCTGGCCGTGCCGCCGCTCGCCGCCACGGCGCGCGTCTCCTGCGGATGGCGCGGAAACATCATGTTGTAGAGGATGAGCGAATCCTTGCCCGGCGCGAACAGCTCCGACAGTTTTGTCTTCGCCGGCTTGCCGCCGGCATCGAGCGCATCGAAGACATAGTCCTGGCGGATCAGCCCGCCCGGCGGTAGCGCGCGCCGCGCCTCGGCCACCGCCTCCATGGCGCGGCGCAGTTCGATTTCCTTCTTCAGCAGTTTTTCGCGGGCGGTGCGGTACTTCGCGGATTCGTTGGGAAAGGTGATCATGATCGGCTCCCTGGGTGCGCCGGCGTCCCGGCGCGGTTGTTCTACGACCCAAGGACGTTTGGCGGCGATCGGTCCCGACATTTTTGCGGATAGCGACGAGCGATATCTTGCCAAGGAACCTCTCAGGCTTTTCAGCATTCTCGCGGCAGGCTAAGGCCAACTGGCCGGGGGAACAAAAATGCACGAAGACGACGAGATCGACCTGCGCTGCCCGCAAGTGGTGGCCGACAATGCCGCCAAAGGCTTGAGGTTGCGCAGAGAGTTCGGCCGTGGCGGCACCGAGATTGGCGTGGCGCGAGCGACGGAATTGAAGAACCGCGAGAAGCTCGCGCCGTCGACCATCCGCCGCATGGTCAGCTACTTCGCCCGCCACGAAGTCGACAAGCGCGGGAAAAATTACGGCAATGAGGCAAACCCGTCAGCCGGCCACATCGCCTGGCTCTTATGGGGCGGCGATGAAGGCCGCGCCTGGGCGCTGGAGCTCAAGCAGAAGATCGGCAACGCGCCGGATATCTGAACGTCCGGACGCGCCGCCCTTCAGCTGTACCAATCAACCTCGAACATGCCGAGCCGTTGGTAGAGCCTGACAGCGGCGGGATTCTCGACGGTATTGGTCTTCAGGTCGACACGGTCAGCGCCCCGTTCACGAAAACTGGCAAAAGCGTGCCACATCAGCGCCTCGCCGATGCCCTTGCCGCGCGCCTCGGGATGAACGGCGAGGTCCTTGACGAAGGCGGAAGTCCAGCACAGTGCAGCAGCCGCCAGCCGGCCCTTGGCGTCGATGACGAGGAAACACAGCGCCGGGTCGAATTCGGGATCACCTGATATGCGCGGCCACCATTCATCGAACGGGCCGTCGGTGCCGTCGTCGAACACCTCGCTCAGCAGCGCATGCAGAGGCGGCGCGTCGCCGGGCTCGAAGCTGCGCATGGCAAAACCATCCGGCCAATGCGGTGCAACCAGCGTCTCGTCGAGGATCTTGCGCAGCCGGATGTCGTTCAGGGCCGGCGGGCGCGGTTCGGGCATCGCGCTCAGGCGTCGGGCTGCAGGCGGTGCCGCTTGCGGTCGACGCCGAGGCCGGTCGCCTCGAGCAGGCCCTTGCGCTTGGCGTCGAAATAATAGCCGGTCTGGTAGAGCCAGTCGGCCTTCTTGGCGTTGCCGTCCGATACCAGCCAGGCGCCACGCAGATATTTGACCGCGTATTTGAGGTTGGTCTCGGCATCGAACAGGCCCTTGGCCGGTCCGTCATAGCCCATGCCGCGTGCCGTTGCGTGCTTGATCTGCATCAGCCCCCAATGGCCATTGTTGTAGGCCTTCGGATTGAAGGTGCTCTCGCGGTTGACGACATGGCGCACCAGATCGACCGGCACCTGGTAGAGGGCGGCGTATTTGACGATCAGCCGGTCGACGTCACCGCGCATGCCGGTGTGCTCTTCCGGAGCGGCAGGGCTGAGCGGCGCGGACGGAAACTGCACCAGGGCGGCCGGGTTCTGCGGCACGACATAGGCGACTTGCTGCACGCCAGGCAGTTTCTGCCCGCTGCTGGCGACTGCCGGCACGATGAGTCCGGCGGTGGTGTATGTCTGGGCCGTCTTGACCGGCTGGCCGGCCTTGCTCGGCGGCGGCGCCTGCCAGGCATTGGCGGCCATCACGGCGGGCACGGCCGGCGCTGTCGGCGTCGCCCCGGCAAAGGCCGCGGTCGCGGCAATCGGCTGGGCGGCGGCGTCGAGCGGCACGGCAGTCGGACCAGGTGTCAGTTCGGCAGTCTGGACGGGGGCAATGCCCGAGGATTCCGGCAGCACCGAAACCGTTTCCGGCAGCGGTATGGTGAAGCCGGCGTCGCTGCCGGCAACGGTCGCGGTTTCGGCCAAGGCAGGTGCTGCCTTCATCTGCGAGGTCGAGGTGCAGCCGCTGATGCCGGCCGCCGCCATGATCACGCCGATCGCGATAAGGGTATGTTTTGCTGGCAAGCCGCGCACGGGTCCGGTTCGTCGGGTGTTAAGAAATCCCTTACACCAGCGATTCAGGGCGGGCAATCAGGGCCATCAGGTGGTTTTCGGGTGGCGGGACTCGGGCCGAACTGCCATATTGTTCCTGATATGTACTGGCACAAATGCCGGTTTTCGCCACTTTGCGGAAAGGAACGCAACATGGAAACGACAGCTTCGATCACAGCCGGCCACGCAGTGTTAGAAACAGTGATCGGTTTCATGGGCATCGCCTGGAGCGAAAAGGGCCTGATCCGGCTCTGCCTGCCCGAACGCAGTCGCGAATCCGTCGAGCGGCGGCTTATGCGCCATGCCGGCGTTTCAGCCTCCACGGCCCAACCGCCATGGGTGGTCGAGCTGATCGCTTCGATCAAGGCTTATGCTGCCGGCGAGGACGTCGATTTCACCGGCGTGCCGGTCGATCTCGACGGCATCGACGACTTTCGCCTCGCCATCTACGACGCGGCACGCAAACTCGGCTATGGCGAAACCACCACCTATGGGGAACTCGCCAAGCGCGCCGGCCAACCTGGCCTGCCGCGCGAAACCGGCGCTGCCCTTGGCGCCAATCCGGTGCCGCTGGTCATCCCCTGCCACCGCATCCTGGCAGCCGGCGGCAAGATCGGCGGCTTCTCGGCGCCCGGTGGCTCGATCACCAAGGAAAAGATGCTGGCCATGGAAGGCGTGCGCGTCGGCCCGCCGCCGCCGGCGCAAGTGTCGTTCGGGTTCTGAACCGCCGACCATTCGATGTCAGAGGAAAGAACGGCCAGAAGATTGCGGCCGTTCTCCTCGGAGGTTCCCTCCTAGGCTAGGTCCTGCGGATCAAGTCGAGGTTCGTCGCCATGTCAGCCCCACTTCATCTCGCCCTTGGCGACCTTGGAACCGATATCGAGGGCGACGCCCATATCGAGGCCGGGGAAGCGCGCCTCCATGGCTGCCTTTAGCGCGGCGCTGTCGGCCGCTTTGCTCAGTTCTTCCTCGAAGGCGAGAAGATAGGACTTGGTGAATTCCACCGCCGAAGCACCGGTTGCGGCATCGGAAGCCATATGGCCAGGCACCACGACGGCGGGCTTGCGGGCGGCAATCGCCTCCAGCGTCTTGACCCAGGCGGCGCGGCTTTCCTTGGTCTGCGTGTCGGCGGTCCAGACATGGACACCCGCGAAGATCATCACGCCACCGAACACGGCATTGAGCGACGGCACGAACAGGTATCGGCGGTTGGCGAGCCCTTCTTCCGCATTGACGATCTCGATCGTCTCGCCGTCGACACTAAGCGTTGGGCCGTCGAATGCTTCGGGCAGAACGATGTCGGACAGCGCCTGGGGGCCGTTTTCCTTCAATTGCGGGCCCCAGACCGCGAGCTTTTTCTCCACACTTCCTTTGATGGCTTCGAGCGTGGCGGAGGCAGCAATCACTTTTGCCTCCGGGAAGGCTTCCCGCACCGGCTTCAGGCCGAAGTAGTAATCGGGATCGGACTGGCTGACATAGATGGTCGTCAGCTTCTTGCCGGTGGCCTTGATGGCCTCGGCCAGCGCCTTTCCGTCCGGATAGGTGAAGCCGCCGTCGATCAGCAGGGCCTCGCTTGGCCCGGACACCAGCACGGGCGCGCGGAAGAAGCCGTTCGGACCCGCCGGGAAATGTTTCCAGCCAAGAGTGGTGCCCGCGGCTTGGCCGCGCTCGGCGGGGGCGAATACGGCGGCTGCGCCGAGGGCCAATGAGGTCTTCATGATCTGTCTCCTCGTGAACATGGAATAGCTCCTTTGACTGAAATAGGGGTCAGGCCGCGTGGCGTGGCCAACTGTCCGAGAGGAAGAGGGCAAGCCACGGTTGCGCCCCTGATGGAGAGAACAGGGCAGAGGTAACTCCTCTGGATTAATTGATAAATCTCCTATAATAATACAGACTGTATGCTGTAAGCTTACAATCAAACTGACGGCGTCCCGTGGAACCAATCAACCTCAACCGCCTCGCCTATTTTGCTACCGTCATCGACGCAGGCTCGTTTACCCGGGCAGCCGAGCGACTTGGCATCACGAAAGCCGTTGTCAGCCAACAGGTCGCCCGCCTTGAAGCCGAACTGCAGACCACGCTTCTCGTGCGCACGACGCGGAGGCTCGAGCCGACCGAAGCAGGCCGTCTTTTGCATGCACGTTGCGTTCTGATCCTGCGGGACGTTGAAGAGGCTGTCGCCGAGGTTGGCGAGGGCAACACCGAAGTGGCCGGCGTGCTGCGCGTTTCTGCGTCCAATGACTACGGCGCGATCGTGCTGGCCCCGATCGCCGCCCGCTTTCGGCAGAAATTTCCGGCCTGCGGCGTCGAACTGTTCATTTCCGATGCGATAATTGATTTGATCGGCAACAAGATAGACCTGTCCATCCGCGTCGGCTGGCTGGAAGACTCCAGCCAACAGGCGCGACGCATCGGCACCTTCCGGCAAATCCTGGTCGCATCGCGGGATTTCGCCGCCGGGGTCAAGGTAGACGAACCGGAAGACCTTTCTTCCTTGCCGCTCGTTGCCAATTCCGTTCTTCGCAAGCCGTTCACCTGGAGCTTCAGCCGAGGCGATTTCGAGCGGCGCACCATCACCATGCGCGAGACGTTCTCCATCAACTCGACCCCAGCCGTCCTGGAAGCGACGCTCGCCGGCGGCGGTCTCGCAGTTCTGCCGGACTATCTGGTCGTCGATTATCTATCGCAGGGCCGTCTCGTCCATATGCTCCCGAACTGGACGCTGCCCTCCGGCGGCATTCACGTCGTCTATCCGGCGGCGCGCTTTCGCCCGCAAAAAGTGACGCGGTTCGTGTCGATGCTCATGGAACAGATTCGGGAATAAAAGCAATTTGTCCCGAGAGGCGCAGTCGTTCGACTGAGCGAAGGCTTCCGGCTCCGGTTGATGAGCCCTGCTCCGCTAGTTGTTGTGGAAGAACCGCCGGCGGAAATGCCGGTCGTTGTCCGGCCGTTTGCAGTTGTAGACCGGGCAGGATTTGGTGTCGGCGCTCGGCACATAGGCGCGCGCCCTCACCTCGCCCATGGTGCAGAATTGCTGGCTCTGCACATAGCGGTCGTAGAGCGGCAGCCCCGGCACCCGCGTCGACTGGTAGCGCAGGATGACCGCGCCCTGGCGCGCGATCGTCGACTGGACTTTGCCGCAACTCATATGCGTCGGATCGTAGCGCGAGATAGCCTGCGCCTCGGCGGCCACCAGCGTCAGGCAGGCGGCAAGCACTATGGTTTTCATGGTCTCCTCCCCTGATCCGCCGCCCCAGGGACAGCGATCTGTCGCAACGGTTTCACCAGATTGGGGCGGCCGTTGGGCGGTCTTCGCATCACGGCTTTCTCACGCAGTCTTGTTTTTCGTGCGAAACCAGCCTATATCAGCCCCATTGATATTTCGGCCGATCGATCCGGGCCTCGCGATCTTCGCGTTTGCTGACGTCTATCTCCAAAATCTCGATGCACACCGGCTGGACATTGGTCTGGTCAAACTAAAGCAAATGTTGAAGGACTATCTAAAATGGCAACTGGAACGGTCAAGTGGTTCAACGCCACCAAGGGCTTCGGCTTCATCCAGCCTGACGCGGGCGGCGCGGACGTTTTCGTTCACATCTCCGCAGTCGAGCGTGCTGGACTGTCGACCCTGGTCGAAGGCCAGAAGATCAACTTCGAGATCGAGCAGGACCGCCGCACTGGCAAGTCGTCCGCTGGTTCTCTGAGCAAGGCAGCCTGATTTTGCGAATGGCGCGCGCCGGGCGAGAGCCCGGGGCGTGCGGCAAGTCACGGATGTACTGACGGTCGTGCGAGAAGCGCGCCCGGAGCGGAAAGACCCGACACGCTGGAACAGCAGATAGCTGCCAGCCCGGACCGGACGCTCCCGATCAGGCTACCAAGGATGGGAAGGCGGGATTTATCCCGCCTTTTTGTTGTCTGGGGTTGAGCCATTTCGCTTCGCAACTCCGATCATGTTATTTTCAATTCATGACCAAGCTCGAACAGATCGAAAGATCCATCACAGCCCTAAGCCCCAAAGAGCTGAAGGCCTTTGCCAAATGGTTCGAGGCGTTCCAGGCAGATGTATGGGATATGCAGATCGAGGCCGACGCCAAGGCTGGCAGGCTCGATAAGCTTGCCGAGCAGGCTTTGGCTGAGGTTCGCGTGGGCAGAACCCGGCCTCTTTGAATCACGTCCTCAATCATCGACAATTGGCGAAAGCAGCGAAGCTGCCTCGTTCTCCCCGTTAACGGGGAGAAGTGCCCGGCAGGGCGATGAGGGGCAGCACCGACGCTTCAAGAGGAACCATCGCAGAGCCAAGCACACGGAGGCTGGCGCCGCCCCTCATCTGGCTGCCGCCATCTTCTCCCCGTAAACGGGGAGAAGGACGCTCCGTTACCCCACCCATCCGATCGGCACATGCCCGGGATCCTTCTCCACGCGGCCAAGCCAGGCCGCGACGGCCGGATAGGCGTCGAGCTGGAAGCCGCCCTGCTCCGCCGTATGCGTGTAGGCATAGAGCGCGATGTCAGCGACGCTGAAAGCGCCGCCAGCGAAGAAGGCGTTGTTCTCCAGATATGCGTTCATCACGCCGAGCGCCTTGTTGCCGCGCTCCAGCGTCACCGCCAGCCGCTCCGGCGTCGCATCGCTGGCCCGTTCAGGAAAGGTCAGCAGCGCCTTGCGCACGGCGATATAGGGCTCGTGGCTGTACTGCTCGAAGAACAGCCATTGATAGGCGAGCCCGCGCTCGTATTTGTCCCCCGGCAGGAAGCGCGTACCTTCGGCGAGATAGAGCAGGATGGCGTTGGACTCGGCCAGCCGGCGGCCGTCGTCGAGCTCGAGCAGCGGCACCATGGCGTTCGGGTTCTTGGCGACAAAGTCGGCTTTTCGCGTGTCGCCGGTATGCGAACTCACCTCGATCGTGGTGAAGGCGAGGCCAAGCTTGGCCATCAGCAGGCGCGGCTTGTAGCAATTGCCGCTGTCGATCATGCTGTAAAGTATCATGGACGGTCCCCGGAGCGCTGCCTTCTGCAGGCGATTATCGCAGCGGCGGCGTCCTCAACCAATGATTTGTTTTGGCGCAACCATCAGCGTCGCTGATGCAAAGTCCTGGCAAAGAGCGGCACGACCTTGTTGTCGAAGCCCAGCAGCGCGTCGATCACGAGCGGCTCCTCGTTGAAGATGGTGCCGGCCAGCGCCGGCCTAGCCAGAAGAAAGCCCTGCAGCAGGTCGACGCCGGCTTCGAGCGCGACGCGCAGATGGACGGGTTGCTCGATGCCTTCGACCAGCACCCTGGCGCCGCGATCGTGCAGGCTGGACACCAGCGGGCGGAAGAAGCGTTCGGCAGCGGCGTGGCGGCAGAACTCCGCGAACCAGCCGCCATCGATCTTGACGATATCAGGCTTGAGCAGGCTCACCCGCTCCTCGGTCGAATGACCGGTGCCGAAATCGTCGATGGCGATGCGGATGCCGTCGCGCCGCATTTCGCGCACCAGTCGGGCGAGAAGCGAGTCGTCCGCCGCCTGTTCTGTGATTTCGCAGACCAGCATGCCGGGGGCAAGGCCGAGTTCGCCGAGATGCCGGCTCATCAGCCGGATCTCGGCCAGCGCCCGCCCGGGATGGTCGTTGATCATCGGATTGTAGTTGAAGAACAGATCGAGCCCGTCGACGCCGATGTTGTGGAAATTCCTGAGATGCAGCACCCGGCACATGGTCTCGACAAACAGCCGGTCCGAAGCAGTGACGCTTTCGAAGAACGCCCGCGGCGAGCCTGCGCGGCCGGCACGGTGCGGCTCGATCAGGCCCTCGACCGCCACTGCGTGCAGCGAGCGCCCAAGCGGTGCGAAGATCGGCTGGTAGGCGCTGCGCAAGCGGTATTCGCCATGGACGCCATATTCGATGCCGATCTCGTCGGCGAAGATCGCATCGCCGACATTGCGCCGCCGCTCGAGCCTCATGGCGCGACCCGGCGCCCGAAGGCTTTTGCCGGCCGCCCCGCATGTGGTGAGGCCGGAGTTGCCGGTGCGGCAGTCACGGGGGCAGCTTCCGGCGTGGTTTTGCCGAACACGCGAAAGCTGGTCGGCGCCAGTTCCGGCCGCGCCAGCACGAAGCCCTGGACCATCGAAGCGCCGGACTTCTCGGCAAGCTCCAGTTGCCACCCCTCCTCGATACCCTCGAACACGGTGCGGATGCCCTGATCCTCGAAGGTTCTCACCATGGTGGTCAGGAGCGCGAAGCCGGCGCCGGATTCCATCAGCTGGTTGATCCAGTAGGCGTCGAACTTGACGATGTCGGGCTTCAACTCCTTGATGCGGTGGATGTCGGAATCATCGGCGCCATAGTCATCGACCGCGATGCGGAAGCCGTTGCCCCTGAGGGCGGCGACAAAGCCATGCAGGGCCTCCTGAGATGCCGACTTCTGCTCGGTCACCTCGCACACGACTCGGCCGGGATCGATGCCGGCCTCGTGCAGCACCAGCCGCATTTCGCGCAAGGCATTGTCGGCGACCGACCGCTCGGTGAACACCGACGGGTCGAAATTGACGAAGATCGACGCCTCCTGCGGCAGGCAGGCGCCGGCGTTGAGCAGATGCAGCGTCCTGGTCAGCGCCTCGACATGCAGGCGGTCTCCGGCCGGACAGGTCGAGAAGAAGGCCATCGGCGATTGCGGCTCGCCGTCGCGGAACGGCCGGATCAGCCCTTCGAAGGCGGCAACCGACAGCTTGCCCTCCTTGAAGGCGAAGATCGGCTGGAAGGCACTTTGCAGCGTGTAGATACCCCAGACACCTGTGGAGGTGCCGTCATCATGACGGATGATATGGGCAAGCCCGATGCTGCGCGACACGGTTCCTCGCTCCGCAATTGGATTGCGATCCTGTCATGCAAGCCTCTACCGCCCGTTAATGAATTTAGTGTTGCCGATCACAGCTCGAATCACAGCCACTTGACGGCTGGATCAGCCAACAATGCTTGCACTGAGCGAAATCATGCGACATGAGAAGCGCCGCGGCCGCTCCTGGTCGCGCCGATCTTCTCAAGGAGAGACTGAGGTCATGGCCTTTCTTGCCGACACCCTTTCCCGCGTAAAGCCTTCCGCCACCATCGCGGTGACGCAGAAAGCCCGCGAGCTGAAAAATGCCGGCCGTGACATTATCGGCCTCGGCGCCGGCGAGCCGGATTTCGACACGCCCGACAACATCAAGAACGCGGCGATCGAGGCGATCCGCCGTGGCGAGACCAAGTATCCGCCGGTCTCGGGCATCGTGCCGCTGCGCGAGGCGATCGCCAAAAAGTTCAAGCGCGAGAACAATCTCGACTACAAGCCCGAGCAGACCATTGTCGGCACCGGCGGCAAGCAGATCCTGTTCAACGCCTTCATGGCGACGCTGAACCCCGGCGACGAGGTCATCATCCCGCGCCCCTATTGGGTCAGCTACCCCGAAATGGTGGCGATCTGCGGCGGCACGTCGGTGTTCGCCGACACCTCGATCGAGAATGGTTTCAAGCTGACGGCCGCGGTGCTGGAAAAGGCGATCACCCCGAAGACCAAATGGCTGCTGATGAACTCGCCGTCGAACCCGTCGGGCGCCGCCTACACGGAAGCGGAGCTGCGCGCGCTGGCTGATGTGCTGCTCAAGCATCCGCATGTCTGGACGCTGACCGACGACATGTACGAGCACCTGACCTATGGCGACTTCGTCTTCAAGACCATCGCCGAGGTCGAGCCGAAGCTCTACGAGCGCACGCTGACCATGAACGGCGTCTCGAAAGCCTATGCCATGACCGGCTGGCGCATCGGCTATGCCGCCGGTCCCGTCCAGCTGATCAAGGCGATGGACATGATCCAGGGCCAGCAGACCTCGGGCGCCTGCACCATCGCCCAATGGGCTTCCGTCGAGGCGCTCAACGGCCCGCAGGACTTCATCGCCAAGAACAAGGCGATCTTCCAGGGGCGGCGAGATCTGGTCGTCTCGATGCTCAACCAGGCGCGCGGCATCTCTTGCCCCTCGCCTGAAGGCGCTTTTTACGTCTATCCGTCCTGCGCTCAGCTGATCGGCAAGAAGACCAAGGCCGGCAAGGTGATCGACACCGACGAGGCCTTCTGCTCGGAACTGCTCGAGGCCGAAGGCGTGGCGGTGGTGTTCGGCTCGGCCTTCGGCCTCGGCCCCAACTTCCGCATCTCCTACGCCACCTCGGAGACGCTGCTGGAGGAAGCCTGCACGCGCATCCAGCGTTTTACGGCGTCGCTGACCTGATCAGCGCAGCCTGAAATGCAAAAACCCGGCGTCGTCGCCGGGTTTTTTGTTGGAGACGAAGCAACTCACGCCTGCTGCTTCGCCTCCCTGGCCGAACGCGCCTCGGCCGGCGCGAGCACAGCGATCAACAGGGCAGCGGTAAGGAACGCGCCGATCGCGGCCGTCAGCATCGCCGCGTGGAAGCCACCGGCATAGGCGATGGCGAACAGCTGATGCACACCACCCTCGCCTATCGCCGCATCGGTTGCGAAATCATGCCGTGAGATGGCGGCGCGGGCCACCGCTTGGGCATTGGCGACACCGGCATCGCTGAGGTATCCGGTCAGCAGGTTCGTCGCCCGCATGCTCATCAAGGCGCCAAGCAGCGCGATGCCGATGGCAAGCCCGCTCTGGCGTGTTGCATTGATGACCGCCGACACCATGCCTGAACGCTCGCGTGGCGCATAAGACATGGCGGCGGCACTTCCGGTCGGGATCGCCAGCGAATTGCCGAGGCCGCCAATCGCGAACAGAGCGCACAGCACCCAATACGGTGTCGACGGTCCGGCCCAGCACATGCCGAGCAACGAGAGGCCGATCAGGACATAGCCCGCTGTCATCAGCGCCGAATGGCCGTACCGGGCACTGAGCCTGCCGACAAAAGGCGATACCACCATCTGGACGATGAAGGCCGGCGCCATGCGCAGGCCGGTCTGCGTCGGCGACCAGCCTTGCACCTGCTGCAGGAACATCGAGAAGAAAAAGACGCTGGTGTAGGAGGTGAAGCCGAGCGCGAACGAGGCCACGTTGGCGACGGCAAAGCGCACGTCGCGAAACAGGCCGAGCGGCAGCATCGGCCGAGCCGTGCGTGCCTCGAAGCCAAGGAAGACTGCCAGGCCCACGACACCCGCGATGATGGCCGTGATGGTCGTGGGATCACTCCAGCCGGTCTCGCCGGCCGAGATCAGGCCGAAGGTCAGCGCACCGAGCCACAGGATCGAGAGCGCCAGGCCGACAAGGTCGAGATGGGCATGTTCGGGATGCGCCGTCTCCTCGATCGAAATGGCACCGAGCACGATGGTGAAAAGGCCAAGCGGCAGGTTGATCAGGAAGATGCTTTGCCAGCCAACGGTCTGTACCAATATGCCGCCCAGCACGGGACCGACCAGCAGCGAAATGGCCGCGAAAGAAGCCCAGCCGCCGATAACGCCGGCGCGTTCGCGCGGATCCGGGAAGGCCTGCGTCAGGATCGAAAGCGCGCCCGGAATGAGCAGCGAGCCGGCAATGCCTTGCACCACCCGGCCGGCCAGCAGCGCCGTCAGATTGGGCGCAACGGCGCAGATCAGCGAGCCGGCCACGAAGATGCCGACGCCGGCCAGCCAAGAGCGCTTGCGGCCATAGCGGTCGCCGATCAGCCCCGACGACAGCATGAAGGCCGACAGGCACAGCGTGTAGGCATCGACCACCCATTGCAGGCCGCCGAAATCGGTGTGCAGCGCCTGCTGGATGGTCGGCAGCGCGACATTGACGATGCTGACGTCGAGCAAAGCGACGAACGAGCCGAGATAGACGGCGGCAACGAGCGGCAGGCGGTTCTTCGGCATGACTATTTCCAAATATGAGTTTACAGTCACCTACATCACTGACTGACGGTCAGTCAACAATGCTAAACCACTTTGGAACCATTATAAAAAGCTTGTCTCCGCCACCAGATGCAGGATAATGGCAACCGATAAGCCAGCGCTGCGAAAGAACCGAATGGTGAGTGGAATCATATGCCTGTCATTGCCAGAAAGGCACTGAAACCACGCACCAAGCCGGCCGAAGTGCGCCGCGAAGACATCCTGCGGGCAGCGACTTCGCTGTTCATTGCCGGGGGTGTCGGCACCACGACGATCGACGAGATCGCCAGCCGGGCCGAAGTGGCCAAGGGCACCTTCTATCTCTATTTCACCTCCAAGGAGGATGTCGTCACTGCCCTGCGCGAGCGCTTCGTCAGTGGATTTCGCGCCCGCATCCTGAGCGCCATCGACGCCTGCTCGCCCGATGACTGGACCGGGCGCCTGAAGGGCTTCGTCAGCGCCGGCATCGACGCCTATCTCGACGACCATCAGCTGCACGACGTCGTCTTCCACGACCACCGGCCCGACCAGCGGCAGATGAAAGGCGACAATCCGCTGCTGGGCGATCTCTCGAGGCTGCTGGCGGCCGGCACGAAAGCCGGCGCCTGGTCCGTCGACCATCCCGACCTCACCGCGATCGTCCTGTTCAACGGACTGCACGGCGCCGTCGATCACGCGATCGAACGCGGCGTGCGCGACGGCAGCGAACTCGCAGCAACCCTCGCGGCGCTGTTCCTGAGGATGTTGCGGCCCGAATAGGACTCAGCCGGCGTATTGTTCGCCGGAAACCGCTTCCAGCCAGTCGGCATGGACGCCGTCGAGCGCCTCCTGCATGGCGATATGCGTCATTGCCGTCTTCGCTCCGGCGCCATGCCAGTGCTTCTCGCCGGGCGCGAACCAGATGACGTCGCCGGCCCTTATCTGCTGGACGGGGCCATCCAATGTCTGGGCAAGCCCGGCGCCCGAGGTGACATAAAGTGTCTGGCCGAGCGGATGCGTGTGCCAGTGGGTGCGCGCACCGGGCTCGAAACTGACCAGCGTGGCCCTGAGACGCGCCGGCGCCTCCGCCTCTATGATCGGCGTCTGCAGAACCCGGCCGGTGAAGTATTTTTCCGGTGCTATGATGGTCGGCACGCTGCCGCAAGCAATGATCTTCATCGTCTGATCCTGAAACTGGTGGTGAAGCGACCGGCGGCAAACGCCGCTGCTTATCGGGGCAAAAGCCATTCTCGGCCGATATCATCCGAGGCGCAACCGGCCGTTTCGGTTGCCGTGACGAACATCCAGTTTTTCTCCTTAACCATGAACCTTCCGCGCATGGCGCATCGAGGCGAATGACGGCGAATTCAATGTCTTCTTAACGGCTGCCCTCTAGCCCTGTGCCTGCATTTCAGGGGGCGATGAGATGAGCATACTGGCGACGATCAAGGACCATAGCGGCCGGGTCTATCGCGGCATCCAGGCCCTGCTTTTGCTCAGCATCGGCGCGGCAGCACTCGGCGCCTTCGACATTTCGCGCAACCTGCCCTCGGATGGCGCCTTCGCCGTCTCGATCCTGGCCACCAGCCTTGCCTTGCTGGCGCTGATGTACATGCGCAGCAGCGTCGTCCACCGGCTGCGCTCGGCGGCGGCGGCCGAGGCGGAAAAGCATCATTTCCTGACCAGGGACGTCATGACCGGGGCGATGACCAGGCGCTATTTCCTCGAAGCGTTGCGCGACAGCCTGGGCACCATGCGCGACCGGCGCGAGGCGACCCTGCTTTTGATCGACGTCGATCACTTCAAGCAGCTCAACGACACGTTCGGGCATCAATTCGGCGACCTCGCTCTGGTGCACCTGGTCAAGGCCTCGGAACGCATCTTTGCCGGCGGCATGGTCGGGCGGCTCGGCGGCGACGAATTCGGCGTCATCATTCCGCATAGCCACCTCACCGCCATCAACAAGGATATCAGGCAATTGCTCGATACGATGCGGGCCGGCAAATCGCATGAAGGCAAGACCATTCCGCTCTCCATCTCGGTCGGCGTGGCGCTGGCGCCGGCCCATGCCTCCAACACGGCGGAACTGATGCTGGTTGCCGACCTGGCGCTCTATGAAAGCAAGGCGGCGGGCCGTGGCCGCGTCACCGTGTTCGACGAGGAGATGCTGTCCGACAAGCGCTACCGCCGCCTGGTCGAGCGGGAATTGCGCGCCGCCGTCTATCTCGGCGAGCTCGAGCTGCACTATCAGCCGATCGTCAACCCGGACGGGTCCACTTGTGCTTTCGAGGGCCTGATCCGCTGGCGCCATCCGGTTCGCGGGCTGATTTCGCCGGCCGAGTTCATTCCCATCGCCGAACGCTCGACGCTGATCGACATGCTGGGCGAATGGGTGTTCAAGCGGGCTTGCGCCGATGTCGGCCATTTCCCCGGGCGTCGCATCTCGATCAACGTCTCCGGCGAGCAGCTCAAGCGCGACGAGATCGTCACCATGTGCGACCGCGTGCTGAAGGAAACCGGCCGTTCGGCGGCGCAGTTCATCATCGAGATCACCGAGACGGTGGCGACCGCCGCCACGCCGGAAATCCTGCGGCGCCTCGAAGCCTTGCGCGGCCTCGGCTTCCACATCGCGCTCGACGATTTCGGCACCGGCCATTGCGGCTTCAACTATCTGAAAACTTTGCCCATCGACAGCATCAAGATCGACCGCTCCTACATCCGCAGCCTTGCCCATGACCAGGTGGCGCAGATCTTCGTTTCGGCGCTGGCCCAGATAGCGCGCATCCAGGACGTCACCATCGTGGCGGAAGGCGTCGAGACACAGGAAGAGTTCGCGCTGGCCAAGGCCGCCGGCTGCAACCGTTTCCAGGGCTATTTCTTCGGCAAGCCGGCGCCGCGCGACAAGGTGGCCCCCTTGGTCGCCCCCTTCCGCACCATCAATGCCGAACCCATGGCGCTGAGCGCCTGAGGACGCCGCAAGGCACCGGATTTCTATTTCCCTTGCCCTGCCGGCAAACAAGTGGGACGATGCTTTTGGGCAGGTGGCGACATGAAAAGAACCCCGCCCGCGACGGTCGAACAGGCCGGCCGCCGCTCAGGACCGATTGACCACGCCTGAACCATGCATGCCAGTCGGTCCCTAGGGAAACGCCTGAGTGGAGGTCAGCCATGGGTACTCGCGCCGGAGGACGACGCACGGGACCGAAATGCATTGCCATAGTCGGTCCCTTTGCAAGCGGTAAGACGACACTTCTCGAAGCCATATTGGCCCGTACGGGCGCCATTCCCCGACAAAATCCCGTTTCATCGGGCAGCACCGTTTCAGACCATTCGCCGGAGGCGCGCGCCCACGCCATGAGCGTCGAGGCGACCATCGCCACCACCGAATTCATGGGCGAGCAGATCACCTTCGTCGATTGTCCCGGCTCGATCGAATTCTCCTTCGAGGCCGAGCCGGTGCTGGCCGCTTGCGATCTCGCGGTGGTCGTGGCCGAGGCAGACGAAAAGAAGATCCCTGCTTTGCAGCTCATCATGCGCAAGCTTGATGATCTCGGCGTGCCGCGCATCCTGTTCCTCAACAAGGTCGACAAGGCGATCGCAGGCGTGCGCGACACGCTGAAGATGCTGCAGCCGGCAAGCTCCGTGCCGCTCCTGCTGCGCCAGATTCCGCTGCGCAAGGACGGCGTCGTCATCGGCTCGATCGATCTGGCGCTGGAGCGCGCCTACATCTACCGCGAATATGCCGAGAGCGAGGTGGCTCAGATACCGGGTGACGACAAGGCGCGCGAACTGGAAGCCCGCTTCTCCATGCTGGAGACGCTTGCCGACCATGACGACCAGTTGATGGAGCAGCTGCTCGAGGAGATCGAGCCGCCGAAGGACGAGATCTTCGACGACCTCGCCGCCGATCTGCGCGACGGCGCGGTGACGCCGGTGCTGATCGGCACCGCCGAGAAGGGCAATGGCGTGCTGCGCCTCTTGAAGGCGATCCGCCACGACGCGCCAGACATCGAGGCGACCCGCAAGCGCCTCGGCGCCCCGGAGGGCAGCGCTACGGTGGTCCAGGTGATGAAGACCATCCACACGCCGCATGGCGGCAAGCTGTCGGTGTCGCGCATCCTGTCCGGCCAGGTTGCAGACGGCTCCGAACTATGGCTCCCTGGCGGCGACACCGCCAAGGTTTCCGGCATCTACAAGATGCTCGGCAAGGATCAGTTCAAGCTCGCCGCCGCCAAGGCCGGCGACACCGTGGCGCTGGGCAAGCTGGACGAGGTCAAGACCGGCCAGACGCTGACCTCGGCCAAGAGCGGCACCAAACAGCTGTTCGCGTTCGAGCCGCCGCAGCCGGTCTTCGCCTTCGCGCTGCGGCCGAAGGAACGCAAGGATGAGGTCAAGATGTCGGCCGCCATCCAGCGGCTGGCCGAGGAGGATCCCTCGCTCAGCCTGCGCCACAACCAAGACTCGGCCGAGACGGTGCTGTCTGGCCACGGCGAGATGCATCTGCGCGTCGTGCGCGAGCGGCTGGAGGGCAAGAACCAGATCCCGGTCGAAGGCCACGCGCCGGCAGTGCCCTACCGCGAGACGATCCGCAAACCAGTGCAGCAGCGCGGCCGCCACAAGAAACAGTCGGGCGGCCATGGCCAGTTCGGCGATGTGGTGATCGAGATCAAGCCGCTGCCGCGCGGCTCCGGCTTCCAGTTCACCGACACCATCACCGGTGGCGTCGTGCCGAAAACCTACATCCAGTCGGTCGAGACCGGCGTGCGCGATTACCTGAAGACGGGCCCGCTCGGTTTCCCGGTCGTCGACGTCGCCGTCAACCTGTCGGACGGCTCCTACCATGCGGTCGATTCCTCCGACATGGCCTTCCAGATGGCGGCGAAGCTGGCGATGAAGGAAGGCATGGCCGCCTGCTCGCCGGTGCTGCTGGAGCCGGTGATGAAGGTCGAGATCGTCACGCCATCCGACGCGACCTCGAAGATCATCGCGTTGATCCCGCAGCGGCGTGGCCAGATCCTCGGCTATGATGCGCGGGCCGACTGGCCGGGCTGGGATGTCGTCGAGGCGACCATGCCGCAGGCCGAGATCGGCGACCTGATCATCGAACTGCGCTCGGCGACCGCGGGTGTCGCCAGCTATCGCGCCGCTTTCGACCATATGGCCGAACTTACCGGCCGTCTCGCCGACGAAGCGATGAACGCCAACGGCAAGGCCGCGTAATCTTGATCCCGACACAACGCCCCTCGAAAGTTCGAGGGGGCAAAAACGAAAAACGACGCCCGGGGAGCCGGACGTCGTTTTGTTTGCGGACCGTTTTCTTGGGAGGGGAGACGGCAGGTCCGCCGCATGTACAGTCGCCGCGCTTTCGGCGGAAAAAGGTTCGGACGCGGTAGCCGCCTGAGCCCGGGCCGTACGAGTGATGCCCCCATCTCCCGTCCGCACCACACCGCGTCCTATGCTCTACATAGCAGCGGAAGGCATCGTTGTCATGTTACCAGAGGTTACATGACACTGTTACGCGGCAATTCTCGTGAAATTCTCAGCCGCGCCGGCAGGGTCCGGGCAACAAAAAAGCCGGATCAACGAAGATCCGGCTGAGTTTGATTGGAAGTGCCTGTTAAGGCTAACCTCCAGAGGGGAACACTCGAGGGCGCTAATGGGAGGAGAACGCGCCCAGGAGATGATCTATATATCTGCTCTTCATGCCCAAGAAACAAGCATCTATTTTGCAACACACGCATGCAAAAAGATGCAGGCTGTGGTCTAACCCATTCCGAGAGCCAATAGGACCAGCAAAAATCGCCGAAATCGGGCGCGCGGCAGGGTCATTGTCACTACAGAATCGCGATTGCGACCGGTTTTTCGCTTCGAAATGCCAAAACCGGGCAATGATGCGGAAGCAGGCAGCAGGCGTTCATTTCTAAGGCAATGAGGAGGAAGCAGCCAATGCGGACGTTTTCGGCGATTGCCGGCAGCGCTATTTTCCTGATTGCAGCACCGGGCGTGGTTGCCGGACTTGTCCCCTGGCTGCTCAGCGATCGTTGGGGCTTGCCCTGGTCCGCCGTGCCGGGCTTCGTCCTTGCCGGCGGCGTCCTCATCGTCGCAGCGGCCGCCGTGCTGCTGCATGCCTTCGCCCGTTTCGCGCTCGAGGGGTTGGGCACGCCGGCCCCCGTCGCGCCGACCGAGAAGCTGGTCATCGGCGGCATCTACCGCCACGTCCGCAATCCGATGTATGTCGCCGTGCTGTCGATCATCATCGGCCAGGCGCTGCTGTTTTCCAGTTGGACGCTTGTCGCCTATGCCGTCATCGGCGCTGGGGTCATGGGCTCGTTCGTCAGGCTCTACGAGGAGCCGACGCTCGCCAACCGCTACGGCGCTGAATACGAAACCTACCGCCGCAACGTCCCCGGCTGGCTGCCGCGCCTGACGCCTTGGCGGGAGTGAACCAAACAGCACCGCCCAGGGCGTGTTGAGATTCAGGTCAGGCCGAGTCGAGAATGGTGGCTTCCGAGAACCGGAGCGGAGCGTACTTTTCGTACGTGAGCATCGGAAGCGCAGGAGGCCGCTATTCGCAGGCCGGCCTCACCTGAATATGGGCATGCCCTTAAAATGACCAGCTTCTGGCTTTCGCAATGATGAAGTCGCGAAACACGTGCAGCTTGGCCTGGTTCTTCATCGCGTCGGGATAAGCGAAATAGGTGTCGAAGGACGGCACCTCGGTTTCCGGCAAAAGCTGCACCAGGCCGGAATCCTTCGAGATCACATAGTCGGGCAGCATGGCGATGCCGGCGCCGCCCTGCACGGCCCGCTTGATCGACAATATGTCGTTGATCTGCAGCGACGGCACGCGCTGGCCGCCTTCGAAATCGCCGACCGTCTCCAGCCAGTTCAACTCCGACAGATGCGACGGCACCGGCAGGCCGAAGGTGACGATGCGATGGTTTCTCAACTCCGAGACCGAGGCCGGCTTGCCGTGCTTGGCGACATAGGACGGGGCGGCATAGAGGTGGAAATGCACGGTGAACAAGCGGCGCTGGATCAGGTCCGGCTGCTGCGGCTGGCGCAGCCGGATGGCGCAGTCGGCCTGGCGCATGGTGAGGTCGAGCTCCTCATTGGCGAGGATCAGCTGCAGGCTGATCTCCGGATAGAGCTCGATGAACTCCTGCACCCGTTCAGTCAGCCAGCCGGCGCCGAGGCCGACCGTCGTCGTCACGCGAAGCACGCCGGAGGGGCGATCCTTGGTCTCGGTCAGGCGCGACTTGATGGTCTCGAGCTTCATCAGCACGTCATGCGCCGTGCGAAACAGCATTTCGCCCTGCTCGGTCAGCACCAGGCCGCGCGCATGGCGGTTGAACAGCGGCACGCCGACGTCATGCTCGAGCGCGCTGACCTGCCGCGATATCGCCGATTGCGACAGATGCAATGTCTCGGCCGCGTGCGTAAACGACCCCGCTTCCGCCGCAGCGTGAAACACGCGTAGCTTGTCCCAGTCCAACGCCATAATTCCCCTCGTTCTGCCTTGGCGTCTGAATGAAAAATCAGGCTTTTACACGGCGTTTCTAAGCCGTTTTTTTAACAGTTTACAGCGGCCCCTATTCCGCTGCTTCGCGATGCACCTCGATACCGGCCAGATACTTTTCCGCTTCCAGTGCGGCCATGCAGCCGAGCCCCGCCGCCGTCACCGCCTGGCGGTAGATGTCGTCGGTCACGTCGCCTGCGGCGAAGACGCCGGGCACGTCGGTGCGCGTCGAATCCGGCGCGGTCCACAGGTAACCATTCGGCTTCTGCTTCAGCTTGCCGGCGAACAGCTCGACCGCCGGTGCATGGCCGATCGCCACGAACACGCCATCGACCTTGAGATGCGTCTCGGCACCGGTCACCGCGTGCTTGAGCTTCAGCCCTTCGACCGAAGGCGGCAACGGCGCCTTGCCGGGACGACCGGTGATCTCGTCGACGATCGTGTCCCAGATGACGCGGACATTGTCCTTCTTCAACAGCCGCTCGCGCAGGATGCGTTCGGCGCGGAAGTCGCTGCGCCGGTGGATGACCGTCACGCTCTTGGCGAGGTTCGACAGATAGAGCGCCTCTTCCACCGCCGAATTGCCGCCGCCGACCACCGCGACATCCTTGCCGCGATAGAAGAAGCCGTCGCAGGTGGCGCAGGCCGAGACGCCAAAGCCCATGAAGTCCTGCTCGGTCGGAATGCCCAGCCACTTGGCCTGCGCACCGGTGGCGATGATCAGCGCGTCGGCGGTGTAGGTGGTGCCGGAATCGCCCTTGGCGCGGAACGGCCGCACGTTGAGATCGACCTCGGTGATGATGTCGTTGATGATATCGGTGCCGACATGCTCGGCCTGCTTGAGCATCTGTTCCATCAGCCACGGTCCCTGGATCGGGTCGGCGAAGCCGGGATAGTTTTCGACATCGGTGGTGATCATGAGCTGGCCGCCCTGCTGCAGGCCGGCGACCAGCATCGGCTTGAGCATGGCGCGTGCGGCATAGACCGCCGCCGTATAGCCGGCCGGGCCGGAACCGATGATAAGAACAGGCGCGTGCTTGGTGGTCATTTAAAGCCTCAGCGGGGCAGACAAGGAGTGTGCCTTGGGAAAAGACGTGGAATTCGCGCTTAATGTAAGGGTTGCCAACCACGCCAGCAAGACGAACGGGCCGTCGTCCCCGGAAAGCTTCGGCCCAAGCGGTTATTCGCGCGATCACCGCTTTCGTTACCGTTCAAAAATCGCGTTGATGAGGGCTGGCGCCAACACAAAAGTCGTTTAATTACAAAATCGCGAAAGAATCTTGCGCCGAGCTGAGACCGCCATGCCCCTGAAAGCCGACCTCGACGCCATCGACTGGAAGATCCTGCGCGAGTTGCAGGGCGACGGGCGCATGACCAACGTCGAATTGTCGAACCGCGTCGGCATTTCGGCGCCGCCCTGCCTGCGCCGGGTCAAGCGGCTGGAGGAAGCCGGCATCATCCGCGGCTACCGCGCGCTGCTCAATGCGCCGGCGCTCGGCCTCGATGTCGTCGCCTTCTGCCTGGTCGGGCTGCATCACCAGGCCGATGCCGAGTTGCGCACCTTCGCCGAACGCACGCGCGGCTGGCCGATCGTGCGCGATGCCTGGATGGTTTCGGGCGAATCCGATTTCCTGCTGCACTGCGTGGCAAGCGACCTCGGAGCCTTCCAGACCTTCGTCATCGAGGAGCTGACCTCGACACCGAATGTCGACACGGTGCGCACCGCGCTCACCATCCGACGGGTCAAGGATGAAGGCCTGGTCTCCTTCGAGCGACCCTAAAGTCTCACTGCGAATTCCTGACCTTCGCCACACCGGCGCCGCGTTGGTATTCGACAGACGCTGATGTACAAGGCTGGACGGCTCTGTCGGACTTCGTCGCCTGCTTGGTTTCTTAAGCAATTCCTGAAAAAGTGTGTAACGGTTTTCCACCAGGAATTGCTTGAAAACTAGCAGCGTTTGTTCCGGGGACGGCCCGCCATGGGAAGGGGACCATGACTCGATTTGCAAGCCCGGTCTCGGCGCTTATCATCTGCGTGAACGAGGCCGATATGATCGGCCCGTGCCTAGAAAGCATCGACTTCTGCGCCGAGATCATCGTCGTCGATTCCGGCTCGACGGACGGCACCATCGAATGCGTGCAAACCTATATCGCCAAGGGCTACCCGATAACCCTCATGCACAATGACTGGCAGGGGTTTCCGCGTCAGCGGCAATTCACGCTCGACCATGCCACCCAGCCCTGGTGTCTTTCGATCGACCCGGACGAGCGTGTCGACGACCAACTGCGGCAGTCGATCGTCGCCATCACGCAGGCCGCCGACGACAAGATCAGCGGATGGTACATCCGCCGCCGCGATTGGCTGAAGGGCTACGGCTATGCGCACCGCTGGGTGCTGCACAATAGGCTGATGCGGCTTTTCCGTAGGCAGGGCGCCACCATGGATCTCACCGCGCGGGTGCACGAAGCCTTCCACGTGCCGGGCGAGACCGGCACGATCGAAGAGGGCGTCCTGCTGCATCGCCGCGAAATATCGGTCGAGGAGGATCTTGCCCGCGCCAACGCCTATTCCGGCCTCAAGGCCGTCACGCTGGTCGAGAAGGGCAAGAAGCCCGGCCTGGTGCGGCTGGTGCTGTCGCCATTCGGCAACTTCCTGAAATTCTATCTGGCCAAGCGCTACTTCCTGTGCGGCCGGCATGGCTTCGTCTACTCGATGTCGGTGATGATCTATTCCTTCGCCACCGAGGCCAAGCTCTACGAAGCCTCGGAACGCAACGATCCCGTGTGAGCCGTCAGGCCTGGATCAGGACCTTCTGTCCCGGCCGAGCGCTTCAATAGCTGTGAGCAAGCCATCGAGGTCGCGGCTGTCGCGCAGGGATTTGATGGCGAAGCCGGGTTGAACCGCCTCCTCACCGTCCACCAGCCAGCCCTGTGCCAGCCCAGCGCGCCGGCCCGCCTGCATGTCGGCGAGCTTGTCGCCGACGATCAGGGAGCGCTGGAGATTGAGGTCAAGGCGTTTGCCCGCCTCGAACAGCATGCCAGGATTGGGCTTGCGCATCGGATGATCTGATACAGCGAGCGGCCCCACACCCGCCTCGTGATAGGCGCAGGCGAGCACCATGTCGACGAACACACCCTGATCGCCCAACAGGTCGAGCACGCGACCGTTTACCGCCGCAAAGACGCTCCAGTCGAAATAGCCGCGCGCGATGCCGGACTGGTTGGTGACCACGACGACCGGAATCCCGGCCCGGTTAGCCGCTGCGATCACCGGCACGATATTGTCGCGCAGCACGATCTCGGCCGGATCGCTGGGATAGTCGGTATCGACATTGATTGTGCCGTCGCGGTCCAGGAACAGCGCCGGCAGGTGTTGCGGGAAAAGCCGGTCGCCGATCCGCTCGACCCACAGGCCTGGCTCGGTCAGCGGATGTGGCGTCACCACCATGTCAGCCATTGCTGAGGCGCGCTTCGACCACTTCGCAGAGGTGATGGTAGAGGCAGAGATGCCCCTGCTGGATGATCGGCGTCGAGGTCGAGGGCACGTTGAGCAGGATATCGCACAAGGGCTTCAGCTTGCCGCCGGTGTCGCCGGTCAGGCCGATCACCGTCATGTCCATCATCCGAGCCTGTTCGGCGGCGGCAAGAATACTCGGCGAATTGCCGCTGGTCGAGATCGCCAGCAGCACGCCGGCAGCCGACCCATGCGCCTCGACCTGCCGCGAAAACACCGTGTCGAAGCCGTAGTCGTTGCCCCAGGCGGTCAGCACCGCGGCATTGGCTGGCAGCGCGATGACATTGTAGGCCTTGCGCTCCTTCAGGAAGCGGCCGACCAGTTCGCCGGCGATGTGGATGGCATCGCTGGCCGAGCCGCCATTGCCGGCGATCAGCAACGCCTTGCCCGACGAAAGCGCCGTCACCACGGCACTCACCGCCCGCTCCATCTCGCCGGTCAGGTCACGATCGACCATCGCCGTGATCGCGGCCGCCGAGCGGACCAGATAGTCGTTCAGTTCAGACATGAAACCCTCAGCTTGTAGAGCCGGCGCGCAATTTGCCAATGGTGCCGGTAGTGCTCTTGCCGGCAACGAGATCGACCAGCACGACGCGCCCGCCGGCTTTCTGCACGACATCGGCGCCGACCACGGTGTCGATCGTATAATCCGCGCCCTTGACCAGGATGTCGGGCAGAAGCGCCTCGATCAGCGCCAGCGGCGTATCTTCCTCGAAGACAACGACGGCATCGACCGAAGCCAAGGCCGCGAGCACGCAGGCGCGGTCATGCTGGTCGTTGACCGGCCGACCCGGCCCTTTCAGCCGCCGCACCGAGGCATCGCTGTTGAGGCCGAGCACCAGCCGGTCGCACTGGCTGCGCGCCGCGTGCAGCAGGCTGACATGGCCGGCATGCAGGATATCGAAGCAGCCATTGGTGAAGCCGACGCTGAGGCCCTCTTCCTTCCACGCCGTGACCATGCGCGCGGCCGACGCAGCATCGAGGATGGCATCCTTGTGGGCGGTCGGTCCGTGCGAGCGGAACAGCGCGCCGGTGAGTTCCTCGACCGTCAGCCGCGCGGTGCCGCGCTTGCCGACCACGACGCCGCCGGCGGCATTGGCGATCGAGGCCGCCGCGGCCGGATCGGCACCCGATGCGAGTGCCAGCGCAAACGTCGCGATCACCGTGTCGCCGGCGCCCGAGACGTCGAACACTTCGCGCGCCTGGGTGGCGATGTGGCGCGCCTCATCCGGACCGACGACGCTCATGCCCTTTTCGCTGCGGGTGGCGACGACGAAGTCGAAGCCGTGAGCCGATATCAACTCCCGCGCGGCCGCGATGATCTCGTCATCGGCGAACACCGCATGGCCGACAGCCTCGCCAAGCTCCTTGCGGTTGGGGGTGATGGCGGTCGCGCCGGTATAGCGCGCATAGTCGCGGCCCTTCGGGTCGACCAGCACCGGCTTGCCCGCCTCGCGGCAGATGGCGATCAGGTCAGCGGCGACGCCGTCGAGCAGGATGCCCTTGCCGTAATCGGACAGGATGACGATGTCGGCTTGCGCGAGTGCAGCGCGGAAATGCCGGATCAGCCCCGCCCGCTCCGCCTCGTCCAGCGGCTTGATCTCTTCCTCATCGAAACGCAGCACTTGCTGGTTGAGCGCGCTGAACCTGCTCTTCGACGAGGTCATGCGGCCGCGTTGCTGCGACAGCCCCACTGTCTCGGCGCCAAGCTCGCCAAGCATCCGCACCAGGCTGTCGCCGGCGGTGTCGGTGCCGATCACCGAGACCGGAATGGCACGCGCGCCGAGCGAGATGATGTTGGCCACGACATTGCCGGCGCCGCCCATTGCCGAGCTTTCGCCGCGCCCGTGCAGCACCGGGATGGGCGCCTCCGGCGAAATCCGCTCGATGACGCCGTTGACGAAACGGTCGAGGATGAGGTCGCCGACCACCAGCACGGTGACGCCGCCAAAGCGCGCAATGGCGCGGTGCAAGGGTTCGGGCGAAGGCGGATTGTGCTTGATCATGTCACTGGCAATGTGTGGAAAGGCTGATCTCTGTCGTGCTGAAAATTGTCAATTTACGGGCCGGGTCGTTCATGCCTGCCGATATACCGCAAATCCACCCAGCGCAACGTCAGGAAGCCACTGTTCGAAGCGTCAGCTCTTCTGCAGGGCAACGTGAACGCCAAGCCCGACCAGCACCGCGCCGCCGGCCCGCTGCATCAGCCGCTGCGCCCGGCTCGAACGCCGCAGCCGCCCGATCACCAGGCCAGCGAGGAAGACGCAGACGATGTCGGCCGAGGAGAACATCAAATTGACGATGGTGCCGAGCACGACGAATTGCAGCCAGACCGGAAGCGCGGCCGAGGCGTCGATGAACTGCGGCAGGAAGGCCATGAAGAAGATCGCCGTCTTGGGATTGAGCACCTCGACGGTGATGCTCTCGAAAAACGCGCGGCGCGCCGATTTGCGCTCGAGGACCGGCAACGCCACATCGCCCTCGACGCGCTTGCGAAACAACGCAACGCCGAGCCAGATCAGATAGAGCGCGCCGACCAGCTTGACCGCCATGTAGAGCGGCGGCACGGCATGGAACAGCACCGACAGGCCGGCGGCGGCGGCAAAGACATGCACGTAGCCGCCGAGATGGATGCCAAGTGCCGCCGTCAGTCCCGACCAGCGCCCGCGCGCCATCGTCTGCGCCGCAGCATAGAGCATGGCCGGACCGGGAATGTAGGCGAAGATCGCCGTGGTGGCGAAAAACGCGATGAGCATTTCGGTCGACGGCATTTTTTGTCCCTTGTGATCCTGCCCTGCAGGCCGTTCAGTCAGCCCGTGGGATAGCTTTGGATTGGCCTGTGCGGACAACCGCGATGAAAGCCGACATGACTTTTTTGTGGAATGACGGACTGAATGCGCCAATGCGCGCACCTGGTTCGAAATAGGCTGAGGATTCCAGGATATCGTGATTGTATTCGTCGACTATGACCCAAAGGGGGATAGGGTCAAGCCCGGCGCGGCGGCGTTCTATTTCTGGAACGCCAACAGCAACGCGATCGCGGCCCGGCGGCGTAGAGGTGATTGCAAGGATGAAGAGGTTCGTGCCGCCGGCTTTCCCCGGAAGGACAGCCACGAAGGCGACAGGTCGTGTCTTACGACCTTCGGTCTCGCCGCCTCCATGTTGGCGATACCACAGATATGGATATCGCCAGACGTCGGCGGCATTGGGTTTAATCACGATCCAACTCGGCAGCGTAATCTTCAAGCATCTCGACATGTTCGGATGGAGCGTCCTCCGCCGCGTAAGCGCGGCGGCTGTCATTGACGAAGCGAGCCTCGTAAGCCTCGATGCTCATCAGGACGTATCTCGGCTTGTTGTGACGGGTGATGGAGACCGGTTGCTGGCTAGCAGCCGCTAGCACATCGCCCAGATTCTGCTTCAGATCGGTGGATGGATAGTGTTTCATCGGGCACTCCGTTTTGTCCATATTAGACAAAACAGACAAAAAGGACAAGCGCACGACGTGGCGGACAGCGACAGCGCCTGCTTTATCGACAGCCTCGCCAGCCTCCCTTATAAGGACCGGAATCGCAAGCAACCAGAGGCCTTCATGATCATCGTCACGGGCGGCGCCGGCATGATCGGCTCGAACATCGTCGCCGCGCTCAATGCCGAAGGCCATGACGACATCCTCGTCGTCGACGACCTCACCGACGGCCACAAGATCGCCAATCTCGCCGATCTCAGCATATCAGACTATCTCGACAAGGGCGATTTTCTGTCTCGCATCGAGGCCGGCTCGCTTGGCCGCATCGAGGCCGTCTTCCACCAGGGCGCCTGCTCGACCACCACCGAATGGAACGGCAAGTTCATGATGGAGGTGAATTTTGCGTATTCGAAGCGGCTGCTGCATGCCTGCCAGGCGCTGCGCGTGCCCTTCCTCTACGCCTCTTCGGCCTCCGTCTATGGCGGCGGTTCGGAGTTTCGCGAGGAGCCGGCGCTGGAGCGGCCACTCAATGTCTACGCCTATTCGAAGAAACTGTTCGACGACTATGTCAGGCGCACCGTCTTCGACACCGATCATTCTCAGGTCGCGGGCCTGCGCTATTTCAACGTCTATGGCCCGCGCGAGGCCCACAAGGGCGCCATGGCCTCGGTCGCCTTCCATCTGTTCAACCAGGTCGAGCGCGGCGAAAACCCGAAATTGTTCGGCGCTTACGATGGCTTCGGCCCGGGAGAACAAAGCCGCGACTTCATTCATGTCGGCGATGTCGCCGACGTCAATCTGTGGCTGTGGAAGCGCGGCTCGAGCGGCATATTCAATTGCGGCACCGGCCGCGCCCAGCCTTTCCGCGCCATCGCCGAAACGGTCATCGATACGCTGGGCAAGGGCGAGATCGAGTTCATCGCCTTTCCCGACCACCTCAAGGGCAGCTACCAGAGCTTCACGCAAGCTGATATGTCCCGTTTGCATGCGGCCGGTTACAACGGCCAGTTCCGGACAGTGGAAACCGGTGTCAGAGACTATGTCGAATGGCTGAAAGCCCAACGATCCTCGTGATCGGCCCACGCTGGGTGGGCGACATGGTGATGGCGCAGTGCCTGTTTTCGGCGCTGAAGGAGCTCTATCCCAACGCCGCGATCGACGTGCTGGCGCCGGCCTGGGCGGCACCGCTGGTCAAGCGCATGCCCGAGATCCGCCAGCAGATCGACTTTCCGCTCAAGCCCGGCGCGCTCGAATTCACCCATCGCCGCCGCTTCGGCCGCCTGCTGCGTGGTCGCTATGACATGGCCTATATCCTGCCGGGCAGCTGGAAATCGGCATTGATCCCGTTCTTTGCCCGCATTCCGCGCCGTTTCGGCCATCTGCGCGAGATGCGCTATGGCCTTTTGACCGACATCGTACCACTGCCGGATGCCGTGAAACGGCGCACCGCGCAGGCCTATTTCAGCCTCGCCAAGGGCGGCAGTTTTCGCGCGCCTCATCTGACCGTGGATGCCGGCAACCAGACCGCTTTGCTCGACCGTTTCGGGCTGGCGCCGCAGAAATTCGCGGCCCTGATGCCCGGCGCCGAATTCGGCCCTGCCAAGCGCTGGTCGAGCGAAAGCTATGCCGGCCTTGCCCGCGAGTTCATGGGTAAGGGTTTGAAAGTCGCGCTGTTCGGTTCGAAGAACGACCGCGACGTGACGGCGGAGATAGCAAGCCTTGCCCCGGGCGTCGTCGACCTCGCCGGTCAGACGCGGCTGGAGGACGCCATCGACCTGATCGCGGCGGCGCGCCTGGCGGTCTCCAACGACAGCGGGCTGATGCATGTGGCGGCAGGTGTCGGCACGCCGATCGTCGCCGTCTACGGGTCGACCTCGCCTGAGAACACGCCGCCGCTGGCGGAACGGCGCGAGCTGGTCTGGCTCGGCCTGTCCTGTTCGCCCTGCCACCAAAAGGTCTGCCCGCTCGGCCATCTCAACTGCCTGAAGACATTGGAAGTCGGACAGGTCACAGCGGCGGCGGACCGGCTGCTGGAACTCCCGGCCGCGGCATGAAGGTCCTCATAGTCAAGACATCGTCGATGGGCGATGTCATCCACACCTTTCCGGCCGTCGAGGATGCCAGCCTGAACCGGCCGGACGTGTCCTTCGACTGGTGCGTCGAAGAGGCGTTCGCCGGCATTGTCGCATTGCATCCGGCGATCGGCAGGGTCCACACGGTCGCCATCCGGCGCTGGCGCAAGGCGCTGTTCAGTGGCGGCACCTGGCGCGAGGCGGCCGCGCTACGCCGCACCTTGCGCGAATGCCGTTACGACCTTGTCATCGATGCACAGGGCCTGCTGAAATCGGCGCTGGTGGCGCGGCAGGCGGGCGCCCCTATTGCCGGCTTCGACCGGTCGAGCGCGCGCGAACCCTCGGCGACGCTGTTCTACGACGTCACCTACGGCGTGCCGCGCGACCTGCACGCCATCGAGCGGACACGCCGGCTGTTCGGACTGGCGCTTGGCTACCAGCCCGATCTGTCGACGCTCGCTTCAGGCATTGTGCCGCCACCCGGCGGTCTCGCCGGCATCACCGGAAAAACCGCCTTCCTGCTGCACGGCACCAGCCGCGAGGACAAGAAATGGCCGGTCGAAAACTGGATCGGAACCGCCCGCCTGCTGGTCGAGCGCGGCATGACGCCGGTTACCACCTGGTCGAACGAGCGTGAGAAGACCGTGGCGGAGGCAATCGCCAAGGCCGTGCCGTCCACGGTCGTGGTGCCGAAATCGCCACTGGCAGACATCGCCGCCATCCTCGGCCGCTCGCCCCTGGTGATCGGCGCCGACACCGGCCTGACCCATCTCGCCAGCGCCTTCGGCCTGCCGACGGTTGCTGTATTTTTGGCGACCGAGCCGGGTTTGACGGGTCCCCGTGGGCCCTATGCATCAACGCTGCTGGCCACGGCAGGTGCGCGTGTGACACCGGCTGAGGTGGTGGCGGAGGCTGAAAGGCTGCTTGATCTTAAATTGCAAACGCCGGCCTAGGACCTTTCAGAATTCGCTCTGGCGAGTCGAATAGGGTGGTTTTCGAGAACCGGAGCGGAGCGTACTTTAAAGTACGTGAGCACCGGAAGCGCAGAAAACCGCGCTAGTCGGCCGCCAGAGTAGAATTATCAAAGGTCCTAGATAAACTGCAACTTGACGATCTCGTACCCCCTGGCACCGCCGGGCGCATTGACCTCGATGGCGTCGCCGACTGCCTTGCCGATCAGCGCGCGTGCGATCGGCGACGAGATCGAGATGCGGCCGGACTTCACGTCCGCTTCCTGGTCGCCGACGATCTGGTAGGTCTTCTTTTCCTCGGTGTCCTCGTCGACCAACACCACGGTGGCGCCGAACTTGACCTTGTCGCCGCTGAGCTTGGTGACGTCGATCACCTCGGCCCGGGCGATGTAGTCCTCGAGTTCGTTGACGCGGCCCTCATTGAGGCTCTGCGCCTCTTTAGCGGCATGATATTCGGCATTTTCGGACAGGTCGCCATGCGAGCGCGCCTCGGAGATCGCCTCGATGATGCGCGGCCGCTCTTCCTGCTGGCGCCAACGCAGCTCTTCCTTCAATGACGCGAACCCCTCGCCTGTCATCGGGACCTTGTTCATGATGCCTGACCTTTCCTGCCGCCACCCCCGCGTTTCGGGGAAAGCCTTGTCGATGGGTACAAAAAGAAAACGGTCCGGCAGCCTCGGGCTAACGGAACCGTTTCACCGCAATTTCCCAAGATATAGCAATCTTTCCGGGTTTTTCACGCCCAAAAATCGGTTTTGCAAAAATCATCCCCGCTTTCAACGAGACAGGGGCAGCAAAAAGCGGCCGCGATCGCTCGCGGCCGCTTCGGAAAGCCCTTGGGCCTGATCAGCTCCGCATGAAATGGTCGATCTGCTCGGACAGCATGCCGTATTCGCGCGATCCCTTGCCGGTGCGCTTCTCGATTTCCATCAGCTGCTGCTGGGCGCCGGCCAGATCGCCGATCTGCAGATGCGCCTCGCCGAGATATTCGCGCACCAGCGTGTAGTTCGGATCGATGCGCAGCGCTTCCTCGTAATAGCCGAGGCCGACGGTGACCCGGCCGGAATGGCGGTGCGAATAGCCGAGATAGTTGAGGATGCGCGGATCCTGCTTGTTGGCGGCGAGGCTCAGCACTGCGATCGCCTCGTCATAGCGGCCAGCCATCGCCAGCGCATGACCGGCATCATAGATGCTGTCGTCGTCCAGCATGCCTTCCTGGGGATTGACGCACTTTTTCTTCTTCTTGTCCCAGACTTGCCCCTTTTTGCACTGGGTGACGGTTTCATCGCTGCCACCGCCACTGCCCGCCGCGTACACCGGGACGGCGAAGAACTGCAGCGCGACAAGGGCAGTCGCCGCCTGGATCAGCATTCTTTTATGCATCGAAGCCTCCTTGAGGGGTGAGAATGCAACACTAACGCCAAGCGCCCCGCATTTCATCCCGGAAAAAAGTACTTGCGGAGAACATCAGGTGACGGATGCCGCAAATCCGCTATCATCCGGCAAACGACTGACGGAGACGGCCCGTGCAGCGGCGGCTTGAAAAGGACTGGGACCTTACGATCGGCCCCGACACCGTGCGCCTGTTCATCCTCAAGGCCAAGGCGCTGAGTGCCGCCGTCAACGAGGATTATGCCGACGGCGCCGAGCACGAGGTCGAACTCGACGGCGAGTCCCATGTCAACCACCACCATGACGGCCTCGCCGAGGAGAGCTCTGAAAACCTGACAGAGGAAGAACTGCGCGAGCTGATCAACGACCTCAATGTCGATGAAGCCGCCGAACTGGTGGCACTGGCATGGGTCGGCCGCGGCGACTACGATGCGTCCGAGTGGGCGGATGCGCTGGCCGCGGCGCGAGAACGCGCCAACAAGCGCACGGCCAAATATCTGCTTGGCATGCCGCTGCTTGCCGATTGGCTGGAGGAAGGCCTTGAAGCGATCGGCGCGTAACGGCGTGGTTACCGTTCGTGATGGGCTGAAGGCAACCTCCGGGCGCGCGCGCCGTTGACGGCGATGGGGTCGTCTGTCTTTTCCCGAATATATTGGATTGCACTGGCTATGGCCGTCACCGCTTTGCTGGTGACGCCTGCCGATGCCAGACATCGTCACAAGCATCACAGGCCACTGACACCGAGGGTGGAGCAGCCGTTGACACCGCGGGTCGACCAGCCGTTGAAGCCGCGTGGCCGCCATAAGGCGAAATCGCGAGTGGAGCAGCAGTCCACGCCGAAACCGGCTCCGCAGAAAACGCAAAATCCCCCGCCATCGTCGCTAACGCCACCGCCTCCAGCATCATCCCCACCGCTGCCATCACCTGCCGATGCTCCGGTGCCTGAACCGCGTCCCGCAGCCGCCGCAAAGACGGAAGAACAGAAGACCGACGTTCCCAGGACCGACGGTCCCAAAACAGACGGCCCCAAGACAGACGGCCCCAAGACAGACACAACGTCCGACCAGTTCAATGAAGAAAAGTCGCGTCAGAAAAAGCAGGCGCGGCCCGAACCGTCGGCTCCAGAGCCGCCAGCCGATACGGAAAGCGAGCCGGAACCGCCAGCCGACGTACCGACCCCGACGCCAAAGCCCGACATTGAGGAACCTGAGGCCCAGCCGCCGGCCGTTGCCCCACAGCCACCGCCAAAGCCGGCGGATGCCGGCGACAAGAAGATGCTGCCAGATCCGCGCTCGGCCGACCGGCCTGCCGACAAGATGCCCGCCGAGGAAGTCGCTTGCCGCGAGCGGCTGAAGGCGCTCGGCGTCGAATTCGAGGAGCACAAGGCGGAAAGCAATCCCGAAATCGGCTGCTCGATCCCCTATCCGATCGTCATCAAGACGCTCAACAAGTCGGTCGCCATCGGTCCTGCCACCGAGCTCAATTGCTCAATGGCCGAGGCGGCCGCCCGCTTCACCGCCGATGTCATCCAGCCAGCCGCCAAGGCGGAATTCGGCACCGAGTTGAAGTCCATCAGCCAGGCCTCGGCTTTTGTCTGCCGGCCGCGCCACGGCACCAGGAAACTGTCGGAGCACGCCTTCGGCAACGCGCTCGACATCGGCAGCTTCACACTCTCCGACGGAAAGAAGATCGAGATCGGCCCTACCCCGCCGGAGAAGGACGCCAAATTCCTCAACGCCGTACGCAAGGCCGCCTGCGGTCCGTTCAAGACCGTGCTTGGACCGGGTGCCGACGCCGATCACGCCTTGCATTTCCACCTCGATCTCGAGCCGCGCAAACATGGCGGCACGTTTTGCCAGTGAGCACGCCGTAAATCCGCATGCCGCATTTCCGCCGCAGGCGTGAACGCGGACGCTGAGCTTTCCTTTACCCTTGATCGTTAAAATGCCGGATATCTGGGAATAGGGATTCCGCCGATGGCCGGAACATTCCGCGCCGCCGCGAGGGTTGCGCGCCGATCAAAACCCGTAGCCATAGTGGCTGCCGGCCTTGCGCTGGCTGCGGTTTCGGCTTGCAACACCGGCAGCGTGCTGTCGTTGCAGCCAGCTGTCGATGTCGGCGCGCAAACATCGGCCGTACCGCAATATACGGGCATGCAGAAACTTGTCCCGTCCAATCCCTACATGACGCAGGCCGCCTATCCGCGCATGGATGAGCCGATGTCGCCGGTCGAGCAGATACCGGCCAGCGAAACCGATTGCCGCCGAGAGCTGAAGCGCCTCGATGTCGCCTACACCGACCTGGCGCCGATCCATGAAGGCCAGTGCGGCATCGATTTTCCCGTAAAAGTCACGGCCATCGGCAGCATCCAGATGAAGCCCGCCGCGACGCTGACCTGCGACATGGCCGCCACCTTCGCCGCCTGGACGAAGAATGAACTCGTTCCCTCCGCCCGCTGGCGCTACTTCTCCGGCGTCAGGACCATCCACCAGGGCTCCAGCTATTCCTGCCGAAACATCGCCGGCGAAGGTGTTTTGTCCGAGCATGGCAAGGGCAATGCGCTGGACGTCATGGGCATCGAACTCAACAATGGCGACGACATCGACGTGCGCAAGCCCGGCCTGTTTGCCTTCCGCACGCGCGGCTTCCTCAACAATGTTCGCGCCGACGGCTGCCAGTATTTCACCACCGTGCTCGGCCCCGGCTACAATTACGACCACCGCAACCATTTCCACTTCGACATCAAGAACCGCAAGAACGGTTATCGCGCCTGCCGGTAGGAAAAGATCAGGCGTCACCGGTGGATGCGATGATTTGCCGAGCCACCAGGTCCTGGATGCGCCAGAGATTCTTGTCGCGGATACCGCTTTCCTCCAGCTTGCTGACGGTCCGGAACAGATACTGCGCCGAAGAGCCCCAGTGTCCCGCGGCTCGCGCCAGCATGTCCGCAACCTGCTCCAACGGCAACCGTCCGGCATAGGCCCTGCCGTCCGGCGCGGCGACGAAAGCCAGGGCGCGCAGCGGACCCTCGTTGGTCTTGACCTTGATCCAGCAAGGCACGTTGGTTGGCGGGTTGGCATCGATCTCGCGGCGCATCAGCTGGCCGAGTTGCCCAAAATGGTCTTCTGCGGGCAGACGGTAAACGATGCCGTTGCAGCTGCCGCCGCGATCGAGCGCCAACATCAGGGCCGGCAATTGGCGCGTTCCGCGCCAGCGTGTCAGTTTCAGGCAGAATGAGCGATGCCATCCTGGCGCCGTGGCCGGGCGCTGCTCGACAGGAACGAATTCGGGATTCCAGATCAGCGAGCCGTAGGCAAACACCCACAGCGCCTCAGGCCGGTATTGCGACAAGAGTTGCTCGACAAGGCCGTCGAACTCCGCGTCGGTATGTTCGGTTGTTCCAGGCTCGGGGCCGGGATCAGGTTCGATACGTTCGACCCTCGCGACAAGGTCGGCGGTCAGCGCCATCGATCTGCGGCCTGCCGGCTTCCGCTTCATTCCTGCCCCCACACAAAAACGATAGCTGACGATAAACCGGCTCTGCATCGCTGGCCATTGATTTCCCGGGGCCGTCAGGCAACAGATACCGCACGAACCGAGCCTCCTTCATGAGCCAACGAAGCCTTCGGCGACGCGCGACAATCTGGCTGGCGTCCTTGCTGGGTGCCTGGTTCGCGCTTGCCTATCTCGCGGCGCCGGAATTCTGGACGTTCCGGGAGCGTGGCTTTCGCGACCAGCGCTTCGAAATGGTGACGCACACGCCGCAAGGCATTCCCGGCGACCCGATCAATGTCGGCCTTGTCGGTACGGAAAAGGAAGTGGTCCATGCCTTCGCCGTCGCCGGCTGGGACACCGCCGATGCCATCACCTTGAGAACCGCCATCGATATCGGCGAGAGCGTCCTGTTTTCCCGCCCCTATCCCGATGCGCCGATGAGCCGCCTGCTGTTCGAGGGCCGCGCCCAGGATCTCGCTTTCGAGAAGCCGGTCGGCGACAGTGCCGACCGGCGCCACCACGTCCGTTTCTGGCAGACGGATACGATCGGTGACGACGGTCGCCCGCTCTGGCTGGGCTCCGCCAGTTTCGATCGCGGCGTTGGGCTGAGCCACGACACCGGCGCGATCACCCATCACATCGGTCCCGACATCGATGCCGAACGCGACTTCCTGATCGGCGACCTCAGTGCAGCCGGCCTGCTGGCATCGACCAGCGATATGGGCGGCATCGGCGCCACCAAAACCGGCCGCAATGGCGGCGGCGACCCCTATTTCACCGACGGCAAGGCGATCATCGGCGTGCTGAAGCAGTTGCAGTGATCTAAACAGCAAGCATCAGGTCGTGCGGATCACGATCTTGCCGAACGGCCCTTTCTCCAGATGCTGCAAGGCCTGCGGCACCTCGTCAAAGCCGAAGACCCTGTCGATGACCGGCTTGATGCCGAGCGCCTCGATCGCCTGGTTCATTCGCTCGAAGGACCGGCGATGGCCGATCGACAGGCCCTGCACGGTGATGCGGTTGCGCATGAAGGGCATTATCGGGAAACTGAGTTCCATCGAACCCAGAAGACCGATGATCGACAGCCGGCCATCGGCGGCCAGCGCATTCAGCGATTGCCGCGCATTGTCGCCGCCGACCATTTCCAGAATGTGGTTGACGCCCAGCCCATCGGTCAGCTTACGCGCGGCCTCGTCCCATGCCGGCTGCGTGAGATAATTGATCCCTTGCCAGGCGCCGAGCTTTCTTGCCCGCTCAAGCTTCTCGTCGCTGCTCGAGGTGACGATGGCGCGCAGGCCGAATGCCCTGGCGAACTGCAGCGCAAACAGCGACACGCCGCCAGTGCCCTGGATGAGAATGGTCTGGCCCGCCACCGGCCTTGTCGCCTCGGCCATCGCGAACCAGGCCGTCAGCGCCGCGATCGGCAGCGTCGCCGCCTCGACATCGCTGAGCGATGGCGGCGCCAGCACCGCGGCATCCTCGCCGAAGACAACATGATCGGAGAGCATGCCCGACAGCGAGGAACCAAGCGTATGCTTGTGCAGCACCGGCGGGGCGTCGCCATCCGGCCAATCGGCGATCACCTGGCCAAGCACGCGCTGCCCGACCTGGAAGCGGCTGACCGCGCCGCCGACAGCCACCACCTCACCCACCGCATCCGATGTCGGCACGAAGGGAAAGGCGAGGTCGGGGATCAGCGTGCCCTCAACGACCATCTTGTCCTTGTAATTCAGCGACACGGCTTTCGTGCGCACCAGAAGCTCGTGCGGGCCGGGTTCGGGAATCTTGCCGGTCACCTGGTTCACCCTGGACAGGCCGAAACCGCTCATCTGCCAGGATCTGTTGATTTGGGTGCTCATGTCCTTCGCGCTCCTTTGATTGATGGCCACGCGAGACATTTATGCTTTTCGACTATAGAAAATAGGGCTCCCATGCGGCATATTGGATGACTGATTGAGGACTAGAATTCGCCAATTGGAATCATCATGGAATCGACGGACCTGCAAGGCATCGTCGCATTCGTCCAGGCCGTGGAGGCTGGCAGCTTCACCGGCGCCGGCGAACGGCTGCATGTGACGAAGTCGGCGATCGGCAAGTCGATCGCGCAATTGGAGCTGCGGCTTGGCGTTCGCCTGCTCAACCGCACCACCCGCAGCCTCAGTACGACCAGCGAAGGCATGAGCTACTATGAGGCCTGCGTCAGGGCGCTGGCCGAGATCGAGGCGGCGCAGTCATTGCTCGCCGCGCGCCGGCAGATCCCGTCCGGCCGGCTGCGCATCGATGTACCGCTCGCCTTTGGTCGCCGCTGCGTCGCCCCCGTTCTGTTCGAGATTTCGAGGAACTTCCCCGAGCTGACGGTCGAAATCTCCTTCAACGACCGCCGCGTCGACCTGATCGAGGAAGGCATCGACCTCGCCATCCGCATGGGCGAACTGGACGACAGCCTGTCGCTCGCGGCCAGACGCATCTATGCCCAACGCTCGGCCATCTGTGCCGCCCCCGCCTATCTCAGGGAACACGGCTCGCCGCAATCGGTTGAGGATCTCACCCATCACAGCGTCATCGGTTACGGCCGCGAGGGTGTTGTCCGCCCCTGGGTGATCAGGCATGGCGACGGCCATCTGACGACCTTTGTCCCCAAGGCGCGTCTGGTTCTCGGCCATGGCGAACCGATGCTCGACGCCGCCCTTGCCGGTTGCGGCATCGCCTTCCTGCCGACATGGCTGGCAGCCGAAAGCCTCAGGCATGGCGACCTCGAAATGGTCCTATCCGACTGTCTCGTGGAAAACATTGTCGTGCATGCCGTCTGGCCGGTGACACGCACGCTCACGCCAAAGGTGCGGGTTGTCGTCGACGCTCTTGTCGAACACTTTTCGGCGCCAGCCTGGGACAACGCCTGAATGACGCGACTGTCATTTTCTAAAAATGGCCAATGCATGTCACACAAAAGTGGTCCCGGTTTTGGGACAATGACATGCATCAAAACTAAAGACTGAAAGCGCGGCGCGCTTAATCCGTTTACGCGCGATGCGCTTTCACTATTTTCGAGCGGCCCACCGCAATGCTATTGAGCCCTCATGCTATACGTTGAAATTGCTATCGTGGTCGTCCTCATCTGTGTGAACGGCCTTCTGGCGATGTCCGAACTCGCTATCGTTTCATCACGCCCGGCACGGCTCAAGGCGATGATCGACCGCGGCGTCAATGGCGCCGGCCGTGCGCTGGATCTTGGTTCGAATCCCGGCAAGTTCCTGTCCTCTGTGCAGATCGGCATCACCCTGGTCGGCGTGCTCTCCGGCGCCTTCTCCGGCGCCACGCTGGGTGACCGGCTGTCGGTGTATCTGGCCTCGATGGGCATGCGCGAAAGCGTCGCCGACCCGCTCGGCGTCGGCATTGTCGTTGCCATCATCACCTATTTCTCGCTGATCGTCGGCGAACTGGTGCCCAAGCAGATCGCGCTGCGCGACCCGGAGCGCGTTGCCGCCCGGGCCGCTCCGGCCATGACCATCCTCGCCAACATCTCGGCCCCGCTGGTGTTCCTGCTCGACATCTCCGGCCGCGCCATATTGTGGCTGCTTGGCCAGCGTGGCGAAAGCGAGGAGAAGGTCACCGACGAGGAGATCAAGATGCTGGTCGCCGAGGCCGAGCATCATGGCACCATCGAATCCGACGAGCGGCGCATGATCGCCGGCGTCATGCGGCTTGGCGACCGCGCGGTGCGCGCGGTGATGACGCCGCGCACCGAGGTCGACTGGATCAATCTGCAGTCCGACGACACCACGATCCGCAAGCTCCTGATGGAAACCCAACATTCGCGCCTGCCGGCCGGCGACGGCGGCGTCGACGTCATGGTCGGCGTCGTCCAGACGCGCGACGTGCTGGCCGCGATCCTTGCCGGCCGCACGCTCGACCCGCGCAAGCATGTGCGCGCAGCCCCCATCGTCTACGACCAGGCCGACGCGCTCGACGTGCTGCACAAGCTCAAGGAATCCGACGTGCCGATGGCGCTGGTGCATGACGAATACGGCCATTTCGAAGGTATCGTCACGCCGGCCGACATTCTCGAAGCCATCACCGGCGTGTTCCGCGCCGACCTCGATGCCGGCGACGAGGAAAACGCAGTCAAGCGCGAGGACGGCTCATGGCTGCTCGCCGGCTATATGCAGGCCGACGAGATGGCCGAGATCCTGGGCATCGACCTGCCCGAAAACCGCGACTACGAGACCGTCGCCGGCTATGTGCTGTCGCACATGCACCATCTGCCGGCGACCGGCGAATGCGTCGACGCGCAAGGCTGGCGCTTCGAGGTGGTCGACCTCGATGGCCGCCGCATCGACAAGCTGATCGCCACCCGCCTGCCCGGTAGCCAACGCGAAGCGGTGCGCTGATCGTTCGATCCCCAATATCTACCGCTCCGTGAAGGCGCGAGCGAAGGAATCGAGCATCGGCCGTGCCAGATACTCGAAGAATGTCCGGTTGCCAGTGTTGATGAACGCCTCGACAGGCGTTCCCGGATAAAGCTGCTCGGGCCTCACGCCGGAGGGCAACGCGGCGGCAATCTTCAATCTGGCGCGGAAATAGGGCTCGTGCGTGACCTGGTCGATGAGCCGGTCCGCGGAAATTTGTGTCACGGTGGCTGAAACCTCTGGGGTGAGCCGCATGTTCAAGGCGGACAATCGCAGTTTCGCCGGCTGGCCGACACGGACCTGATCGATGTCTTTTGGCCGCAGCCTTGCATCGACGATCAGGTCAGGTGATGTAGGCAGGATCTCCATGATCTTTTCGCCGGGGGCAATCACGCTGCCTTTGGAATTGTAGGTCGACGAGACGACTATGCCCGCCGCCGGCGCCTTGATCGTCGTTCGCCGCAGCACCGCCTCCGCCGCCCTGATCTGTTCCTCGATGTCGGCCAGGTTGGCGCGAACCTCGTCCAACTTGGTCAGTGCCTCCTCCACACGCTGTGTTGTCAGGTGCTCGGTCTGCCCTTGGGCCTCGACGATCTGGGTGTTGGCCGTTGCAAGATTGGCCTCCAGCGCCCCGGCCTGCCCGACGAGATCCGCTTCGCTGCGCAAAAGCTGGGAGTATTCGGTACGATTGGTGAGGCCCCTGTCCAGCAGGCTGGTCTTGATGCCGAGCTCCTTCTTCACCAGTTCCACCTGTTGCTGAATGGCCTGTTTCTGGGCCTGCAATCCCACGACCGACTGTCGATGCATGGCGACCCGTTGGACGAGGATCGATTGTTCCGATCGAAATCGGGCGAGCCTGGCGTCGAATTCCTTCTGCTGTTCTCGAACCAGCGTCTCGAAATCGTGCTGGAACGGTGCTGGCGCCGCTTCGGTGATTGGCGCCAGCCGATCCAATCCGTCGCGTTCCGCCTCCAGCCGCGCCGCGCCCGCCCTGAGCGCGACCGACTGTCTCGTCAATCGGTTGAGCTTTGCGCGCGCGGCTGTTGGATCCAGCACGATCAGATCCTGGGCCTGCTCCACGCGATCGCCTTCATGGACCAGCAATTCCTGGATGATGCCGCCCTCGGGATGCTGGATCAGGATGTTTCCGCCGGTCGCCGAGATCGTCCCTTGCGTGATCACCGCTCCCGACAAGGGCGCGCTGACGGACCAATAGCCAAAGCAAGCTAGCAATAGCGCTATTGCCGCGTATCCGGCGGATGCCACACGCCTTATGTCGGTGCGCGGACTGACTTCCCGGGCGAGGCTCTGGACTGCCATGGTCTATGATCCGAAGCGGGTGTTGTGCGTGCGAAGCGTCGCGGCAAACGACCCTGTCACCACCGGATTCTGCCGGGGAATGCCGTTGCCGGCGCCCGTGCTGGCCCCAGACTGCCGCAACACCTCGCCACTGGGGCCGAAGGCTTCGATCACGCCGCCGCGCAAAAGCATCACGCGGTCACAGGAGGCAGCAATCGAAGGGCGGTGGGTGATGACGATGATCGTGACGCCGGCCGCTTTCGCGGCGGAAAGCACCGCTTCGAGCGCTGCTTCGCCCGCGCCATCGAGATGGGCGTTGGGCTCATCCAGGACGAGAATCCTGGGAGCGCCGTAGAAGGCGCGCGCCAGCCCGATCCTCTGGCGCTCGCCGCCCGACAAATTTCTGTCCAACGGACCTATCAATGTCTGGTAGCCGTCCCGCTGCGCCAGGATCAGGTCATGCGCCGCGGCCCGGCTTGCTGCCTCGATGATCGAGGCGTCATCTGCATGGGGGTCGAAGCGGGCGACGTTCTGCGCGATCGATCCTGGGAACAGTTCCACCTCCTGCGCGAGGTAGCCGATATGCTTTCCGAGTTGGCTTTCGTCCCAGGTCCTGAGGTCGGCGCCGTCGATCCTGACCGCGCCGCCGGTCGGCCGGGCAGCGCCCACAAGCAACCGCGCCAGCGTCGATTTGCCGGCGCCGCTTGGGCCAACGATGGCCAACGCTTCGCCGGCGCCAATCTGGAAGTTCAGTCGCTTGAGGATGGGTTCGGTGCCGGGCTGCGCATTCGGCGCCATGAAGAAAACGTCCTGCATGGAAATCGCGCCGGTCGGATCGGGCAGGATCAGTTTTCGCGCTTCAGCCGGACGCGCCGCAAGCGCCGTCTCCAGCCGGCTCCACGCTCTGCGGGCATCGGCGATCTGCCGCCAGGCGCCGATCAACTGGTCGAGCGGCTGCAGCGCGCGCGACGACACCAGCGAGGAGGCGAAGATCATGCCTGCCGTCATCTGCCCTTCGAGCACCAACCATGCGCCGGCGCCGAGGATCGCCAGTTGCAGCATCATGCGCAGCGCCCGCGAGGCACCGCTGAAGATCGCATTGGCACTCGAGGAACGGTCATGGAAGGTGAGCGCTGCCGCTACATGCCGTCCCCAGACCTGCGCGGCGTTCTCCACCATGCCCATGGCGCGCAGCGTCTCCGCATTGCGGGCAAAGGCCTGTTCTGCCTGGCTGGCCAAAGCCGAACGCTCCGCGGACAAGGCGTCGTTCCTGCCGATGGCAAGCTGGTTGGCCACGACAAGGAGAAGCAGAAGCGCCGCGCCGGCGACCGTCACCCAAAACAGCACCGGATGGATCAGATACAGCAGGGCGAGAAAGACAGGGGCGAAGGGCAGATCGAACAACACCGCCACGCCGCGCGACCTGATGAAGGCGCAGACCGAGGCGAGGTCGCGCAGCGGCGACAGGCCGCCGGCATATTTTGCGCCAAGCGAAACGGCGAATGTGTCGGCACCCAGCTTCCGGTCGAGGGTCGCCGCGACGCGCTGCGTGTAAACGGCGCGGATCGCATCCAGCAGCCCGAGAACCGCGAGCGCGAGAACCGCAATGGCCGAAAGATAGACGAGCGTCTCGACGCTGGAGGACGGTAGCACGCGGTCATAGACCTGCAGCAGATAGAGCGGGATCACCAACAGCAGGATGTTGATCAACAGCGAGAAGATGCCGACATCGGCGATGGCGCGCATGAAGACCGGACGCAGGCCGGACGGTCCAGTCATTTCCGCATTCCCCGACGCTGCATGATCCCGAGACCTTACGCGTGGCCCCCGTATTCGGAACCGCCATGCAGTGTGCTGCTGGCGATACTGTGCGTGGTGCTGCTGCTGGCGATGTTCAGGGCGTTTGCCGGAGCACTGTCCAGCGTATAGGCGCGGACGTAGTCGATCTTCATCTCGGCCGGCGTGGCCAAATGATCCGGAGGGGTGCCGGCCAGGCCGCCGACCGCGAGATCGACCAGCATGTACATGGGCTTGTTCATGTCGGACGGCGTCGCCGCTTCTGCGACCTGCACACCGTCATAGGTCCAGACGAGCTTGTCCGGCGTCCAGAGCAGGCCATAGGTGTGGAAACCGGCGGGGTCGGAGACACTCACCGTCGATGTGACCTTGGTGTGCGTTCCGGTCTCATTCGAGTGCGCCGTCATGATCAACGAGTTGGGGGCTTGGCCGATTGTCTCCACGACATCGAGCTCCGGCGGCCACGAACCGTCTTCCGGAAGCAGCCAGAAGGCCGGCCAGGCGCCGGCGTGCTCTGGCAGGTCGGCCCGCATTTCGAAATAGCCATAGGTCTGCGAGAAGGTGTCGTGGGTCGTCAGGATGCCTGAGGTGTATTCATAATTGTTGATCAGCGGCTTGATGTCCGCCGGCGCCTGCGCCGCGGTGATGGTGAGCACGCCGTTGTCCACGCTGAACGGGTGGACCGAACTCGTCGGTGCGTAATTGGCGTCGATATACCATTGCAGCTCGTTGTTGCTGGTCAAGGTGCTGCCGTTCGGCGCTCCCCACGAGAAGTTGCTATCCCACGTGCCGCCCTGGCTGTTGTGAAGGTTCAGCGTGTTGAAATCGTCGCTGAAGGACAGGCTCATTGCGGACTTGTCGATCGGCAATTCGAACTGGCCGGGCTGCAGCTTGTCGATGGTCGTGTCCTTGAACTCGAGGATCTCGCCGGATCCGAGGTTCAACAGCACGTTCGATCCCGCCTGGATCATGTTTGAGTGGATGGCGTCGAACGAGGTGAACCCATAGCCATTCAGGCGGACGGTATCAGTGGCGGCAAAATTCGCTATCAGATCGCTTCCATTGCCTTTCGAGACGATGAAAGTGTCATAACCGCCGCCGCCGTCGATCAGCACATCATTTCCCGCGCCGCCGTCCAGCGTCTGGTGCCCGGCCTGGGCGGTGATGATGTTGTCCAACCCGTTGCCGAAAGCATAGTTATTGGCGTTTGTGACGACGAGGTTCTCGACATTGTCGGGGAGCTTGTAGCTCATCCATGTGCTGATCGTGTCGATGCCTGCCCCGGCGGCCTCGGCCACCTTGTTGCTCGCCGCATAGAGGTAGTAGATGTCATCGCCTGCGCCACCATGCATGGTGACGCCGGATGCTCCGTAGAAGGAGTCGTTTCCGGAGCTGCCGTACAGGTCCGGTCCGGCCCCTGCCGCTGAGTACCAATGGTTGGAAGCGCCGCTATAGGGAAGAGGAACGCCCAGGGCATTGACGAAGAAGCTCATCGGATAAATCGTCCTCGTAATGTCTGGCCTGCTTGTATCGTTCGATACGGGTTTCAGGCGGCCGCATCCGAATCAAAATTGCCATGCACTTTGCGGCTCCAGGAGCTTGCCATAGAGTTCACCATTACATCGACCACTCAGTGGTATTTTCCGAGTTGGAAGCATAACAACCCGACGAATGGTCTATGGACAGTAATTCCACCAGAGGAATATTTAATAAAAATTGATGCGTCGACGCGCCGGGGATGGCGCTGCCATGTGGCCGACCTCTATGGCGGCGGATAGACCAGCTGATCGACACCCGCAGGACCGGCGGTCATCGCGAGGCGGTGCGCTGGTCTAACAATCGAGCGTTTGTTTCGGCCTGATCAAACCGTGGCTTCGATCGGCTCGGCAAGTCTGGGATTCGAGCGCGCGGCGATCAGGCAGCTGGCAACGATAAGGCCCGCTCCCGCCAGCGTGGTCCAGGTCACCGCTTCGTCGAAGAAGAACCAGCCGAGCGCGATCGCCCAGATAAAGGCCGAGTATTCGGTCGGGATCAGATATTGCGCTTCGGCGCGCGCATAGGCCCAGCTCATCAGGAACTGGCCGGCGAGCGACAGCGCCGTTACGCCTGCGAGCGGGAGCCAGAGATTGCTGGGCAAGGCAATGGCGAGCCAAGGTGCGGCAAGGCCGAGGGTGACCGCAACGCCAAGGTTCTGGAACAGCATGATCTCGACTGGCTTGGCCAACAGCGCCTGTTGCCGGGCGAGGATCAGATTGTAGGCATAGAAAATCGTCGATGCGAGCACCGCCGCAGTGCCGAGCAGGGCATCCCCGGCGTAGCTTGTGTGGCCGAACTGGCCGGCCACGATGATGACAACGCCGGCAATGCCGGCGAGCGAGGCCCAGATCGCCTTGCGTTGAATCCTTTCGCCGAGCAGCAGCACGGCCAGCAGGAGTGCAAACAGCGGCGCCACAAAACTGAGCCCGATCGCCTCCGCCAGCGGCAGCCTCGCAAGCCCCCAGAAGAAGCACAGCAGGACAAAGCTGACGACCACCGCGCGCAGCACATGCAGCCTCAGCACCGAGGGCGTTGGAAGCGAGCGCGGCCCTGCCAGCCAGCCCGCGCCGGCGACCACGGTCGCCAGCATGCTGCGCCACAGCACTGTGTTGTAGACGCCGACCGCGATGACCAGCACCTTCATCGCCGCATCCATGCCGGACAGCAGGAAGATGCCGAACACGCAGACGAGCACCGGGATCGTGGGGGAGATTGCGCCGGCCTGGCTGGATGATTTCACGGATTTGCTCGAGTGAGGAATTGCAGCCTGACATATCAGGGCAAACTGGCAGGGCCAGATGGCAGCCTCGCCCATATGGCGGTCCAACACTCTCGGTCTTTGGCGCGACCGCGAATTTGAACTTTTTTGCCACTCGTGTCGATTCCGCCATTGCCCGTTCGTCTTATCATCGAACCAACCCAACCAAGGAGAACGACCATGCGGTTCATGATGCTGATGATCCCCGGCGGCTACGCAGAGGCGGCGCCCGATGTCAGGCCCGGCGCCGAGGCGGTGGAAGGGATGATGCGATACAATGAAGAGCTCAAGAAGGCCGGCGTGCTGCTGGCGCTCGACGGGCTGCATCCGCCGTCCGAGGGAGCGCGGGTCAGCTTCAAGGGCGGCAAGCCCGTCGCCACCGACGGGCCGTTCGCGGAGGTCAAGGAAGTGCTTGGCGGCTATTGGGTCATCGACGTGCGCTCGCGTGAAGAAGCCATCGAATGGGCCCGCCGCTGCCCTGCCGGGGAGAATGACCTGATCGAGGTTCGACGCGTCTTTGAGATGAGCGATTTCCCCGAGGACGTCCAGAAGGCGGCTGAAGGTTTTGGCGAGTTGAAGGGTTGACGGCCAACGCCACCATCGAAGCGGTCTGGCGGATCGAGCAGCCGAAGCTCACCGCCAGGCTCGTCCGCTATCTCAGGGATATCGGGCTGGCCGAGGAGATCGCGCAAGATGCCTTCCTGCTGGCGCTGGAGCGCTGGCCCCGGGACGGCATCCCGCGCAACCCGGCCGCCTGGTTGACCGAGGTCGCCAGAAACCGGGCGCTCGACCGGCTGCGCCGCACCACCATGATCGACGGCAAGCATCGCGAACTCGCCATCGACCTCGCCGAGCTGGAGCGCGAGATGCCCGGCATCGAGGCAGCACTCGACGAGGATATCGACGATGACCTTTTGCGGCTGATCTTCACCGCGTGCCATCCCATACTGCCGGCCGAGCAGCGTACCGCACTCGCCTTGCGGCTGCTCGGCGGGCTGTCGACGCCGGAGATCGCCCGCGCCTTCCTGGTGCCCGAAGCCACGGTCGCCCAGCGCATCGTGCGCGCCAAGCGGACGCTTCGCGATGCCGCCATCCCGTTCGAGACGCCGCGCGGCGAGGAGCGTCGCGAACGCCTCGCCGCCGTGCTGGAGGTGGTCTATCTCACCTTCAACGAGGGCTATGTGGCAACCACGGGACCGGATTGGCTGCGCGCCGATCTGTGCGGCGAAGCGCTGCGCCTCGGCCGTTCGCTGGCCGCGCTGATGCCTGATGAGCCCGAGGTGCAGGGACTGGTGTCGCTGATGGAACTCAACGCCTCGCGCTTTCCCGCCCGCACCGGCAAAGCGGGCGAACCGATCCTGCTGCTCGACCAGGACCGCGGCCGCTGGAACTGGTCGCTCATCCGGCGCGGCCTCGACGGCCTGAACCGCGCCATGACCCTGACATCGACACCCGGTCCCTATCTCCTGCAGGCGATGATCGCCGCCTGCCATAGCCGCGCGGCAACAGCCGCCGACACCGACTGGATCGCGATATCGGCCTATTATCAGGCCCTGGCCTTGGCGGCCCCGTCGCCCATCGTCGAAATCAACCGGGCGGTGGCCGTCGGCATGGCCTTTGGACCGGCGCAGGGCCTCGCCATCGTCGAAGCGCTGAAGGACGAACCGCGCCTGAAGGACTCGCATCTCTTACCCACGGTGCGCGGCGATCTTCTGGAGAAATTGGGGCGACCAGTGGAAGCCCGCGCCGCGTTCCGCCAGGCCGCCGGATTGACCGGCAATGACAGGGAGCGCGCCCTGCTGCTCGCCCGCGCGGGTGACCAGATCACCCGCCGATAACGTCGGTCTCAGTGAGCGTCCGGTGGTGGCGCCTTCGGTGCGACATTGCGCAGGAACGGCACCATAGCGGTGGCGATGACGAAGGCGGCCATGATCACCAGGAACGCATCGGCATAAGCCATGGTCGACGCTTCGCGATAGGCCAGCGCCCACAACTGCTTCAATGAGGCGGTATGACCATCCGCGACCGCGCCGGGCAGTTGCCCATAGCGAAGCGCGACATTGTCGACGAGCCGCATGGCGGCCTCGTTCTGAGGCGTCAGGTGCGAGGCAATCGTCAAGAAATGGAAGTTGGTGCGGTCGTTCAGGATCGCGCCGCAAATGGCGATGCCGACCGCGCCGCCGAGATTGCGCATCGTGTTGAACAGGCCGCTGGCATATTTCAGCCGTTCGGGCGGCAGGCTGCCGAGGCCGAGATTGACGCTCGGCGCCACCGCAAAGACCTGCGGGAAGCCGCGGAACAGTTGCGGGATCAGGAGCTCGGCCGCACCCCACTGGCTGGTGATGGCGCTAAAACTCCACATCGACGCGCCGAAGGATGCCAGGCCGAACATCATCAGCCAGCGCGTGTCGAAGCGCTTGGCGAGAAAGATGTAGACGGGCACGCCGACCATCGAGGCGACGCCGGTGGAAAACACCGCCACGCCGGTCTGGAAGGCGTCGTAGCCCCTGACATAGCCGAGGAACAGCGGCGTCAGATAAATCGTGGCGAAGATGCCGATGCCGGTGACGAAGGAGAGAAAGCAACCAATGGCGAAATTGCGGTTGCCGAAGGCGCGGAAATCGACCACCGGCTGCGCATAGGTCAGGCTGCGGATGATGAACAGAACCATGGTAACGCTGGCAACGATGGCGCCGTTGCGGATCGTTGCATCGTCGAACCAGTTCCAGCGCGTACCCTCCTCCAGAACGTACTCCGCCGTGCCGAGACTGACGGCCATCAGAACCATGCCGGTATAGTCGGCGCCCTTCAGCAGCGACGGATCGGCTTTGTCGATCTTGACCAGAGCCGCGACGAGGATGGTGATGATGGTGCCGGGAACGACGTTGACATAGAACAGCCAATGCCAGCTCAGCGTATCGGTGATCCAGCCGCCGATGACGGGGCCGAGCGTCGGCGCGATCGAAGCGATGCTGCCGACCACAGCCGCCGCATAGACCCGCCTCGGTCCCTGGAAATAGTGGAACGACGAGGTGAAGACGGTTGGGATCATCGACGCGCCGAGCAGCCCTTGCAGCGCGCGGAACACGATCATGCTTTCGATGCTCCAGGCGAAGCCGCACAGCATGCTGGCCAGCGTGAAGCCGGCCGCCGAGAAGGTGAACAGCCAGCGTGTCGAAAACACCCGGGTGAGCCAGCCCGACAGCGGGATGACGATGATTTCGGCCACCAGATAAGACGTCTGCACCCAGCCGATCTGGTCTTGTGCCGCCGACAGGCCGCCGCCAATGTCCTGCAGCGAGGAGGCGACGATCTGGATGTCGAGCAGCGCGATGAACATCCCCACGCACATCACCATGAACGGCAGAATGCTGACGAAGAAGGATTGCGGGCGCTCTAACATGGCGTCCTCAGCGCGACGCGGTATCGACGGTCACGACGGTGGAGAGGCCCGGCCGCAGCGCGACCTTGCGCGCCTGATCCGGGTCGATGGTGATGCGGACAGGAACGCGCTGGACGATCTTGGTGAAATTGCCGGTGGCGTTCTGTGCCGGGATGACGCTGAAGATCGCCCCTGTTGCCGGTCCGAGGCTGGTGACATGGCCCTTGAGCGGCTGGTCGGGCGCGATGTCGCTATAGACCGTCGCCGCCTGGCCATCGGCCATGCTGCGCAGTTGATCCTCCTTGAAATTGGCGTCGACCCACAGCCCGCTCTCCGGAACGATCGTCAAGAGATAGCTGCCCGGCGAGACATAAGTGCCGACCTGCGCCAGCCGGTTGCCGACGAGGCCGTCGATCGGAGCGCGGATCTGCGTGAAGCCGAGCTCAAGCTCAGCCATGTCGAGATCGGCCTTGGCGGCCAAAACCGCGGCGGTGGCTTCCGCGATCTGCGTGTTGAGCACATCGAGCTGTTGCCTCGCCGCGGCAAGCCCGGCGCGGGAGGCGGCGACAGATGCCTTGGCCTGGCTATCGGCGGCAAGACTTCTCTGCGCATCCTGTTGCGTACCGGCCTTGGTGCTGGCCAGCACCGCGTAGCGTTGAGCGTCCTGCGTGGTGAAAGTGGCGGCAGCGCTCTTGGCATCGAGATCGGCCCCGGCCTGTTCGATCAGCGAATTCTGCAGCGAGACCTGGGCGTGAAGATTGTCGAGCGCCGACTGCTGCTGCTGGACGGAAGCCTGCGCACGCTCCACCGCCGCCTTGAACGGCCGGTCGTCGATGCGGATGATCAGCTGGCCGGCGGCGACATGCTGGTTGTCCTCGACGAGGATCTGGTCGATATGCCCGGCGACGCGTGGCGCCAGCGGCGTGACGTTGCCGCCGACATAGGCATCGTCGGTCGAGACGAGGAAGCGGCCGGCCTGCCACCACTGAGAGCCATACCAGCCGGCAATGCCGATCGCGATCGCGGCGCCCAGCAAGACGAACGGCTTGCGGCGCTTTTTAACGGGCGCGGGAATCTGAACGACCGAAGGCTGCGCCGGCTGCAACTCGGCAGCGGAAAGAACCTTGTTCATTGGCCCCGCGCCTCATTCGACCTGTGCTCGATCACGGTGTTGTCGACGAGCGGAAAGCCTGAGCCTTCGCTGCTGAAGCGATAGCGCTGCCGCATGCGGTCGGTGGCCTTGGGTGCCGTCGCCATGGTGAAGCCTTCGCTGTCGAGCTCCTTGCCGGTCTGGCGATCGACCAGCACCGGCTCGGCCCAACGCCCGTCAGCCTTGTCCACCACCACCAGGCTCGGGCCTTCGGGGGCGAGATGCTTGTTGCCCCAGGCGAGCAGGGAAAGCAGCACCGGGCGGAAATCGCGCGCCTTGGCGGTCAGCACATATTCATGACGAAGCGGCCGCTCGCAGTAGGCGCGCTTTTCAAAAAGGCCGCGCTCGACCAGACTGTTCAGCCGCCGCGTCAGAATGTTGGGCGCGATCTCCAGGCTCTTTTGAAACTGGTCGAAGCGCGTCAGCCCCTGGAATGCGTCCCGCAGCAACAGGATGCTCCACCACTCGCCGACATCGTCGAGGCTGCGCGCGATGGGGCACGGGCGTGTTTCGAAGCTTGTTTTGGCAACCATGATCGGAGTCTCTTTCAAAATGAAAGTGACTCATAGCCATGTTGGTTGCATTATGCAAGTCACTCGAGTGTGATCGTGGATCGAGTGCGGATTTGAAGATATGATATAGAGCCCAAGCGATGCGGGCCGGCACCAAAGCCGGCCCATATGCCACAAGCGGTCTTCCGTTGCAGAGCTTCGCTGGCGCCCGCTAGTCAAGCACCACCACGGCTTCCACCTCGAACAGCATCGGGTCGATGGCAAGCTTGGGAACCGGCACCAGTGTCTGCGCCGGCAGCGCCTCGCCGAACATCTCCTTGACGTTGCTGGTCAGCACTTCGAGCTTGGACATGTCGTGGTCGACGACGAAGACCGTGAGCTTGGCGACCTGATCGGGTTTCGCGCCGATCCCCTCGAGTGCTGAGCGCAAATTCGCATAGGCCTGTTTCACCTGGACGGCGAAGTCGGGCGACAAGCCTCCCGTACTGTCCTGGCCGCCCTGCCCGGAAATATAGGCCACCCGGGCTCCCGGCGGCGTGACCACCGCCGTGCTGTAACCGTTCGGCGACGGGTCGTAGAGGGTCCGAGGGTTGACGATGGTCAATTCATTGGCTGTTGCCGCAGTGGTCATGATGATTAGTCCTCCGATAAGCAGATGCTTGATTGCGCGTGACATGATTTCTCTCGGGCTTCGCGGCCTGCCAGCGACGTCCTCGAAGCCGGCATGATTGAGCTTTAATCCTACTTCTAGTACAACGTACTATACGGTGCACGAGTCATCCTATAGTACGTCGTACGAGTCAACCGTTCAGGATCGACATTCCTGACGGTGCCTGCCAAAACTGAGGTTCCTACCAGCGAGGAAGACGGGATGGCAGCCAAGCGCAGCGGCGCTCGTAGCAAACGGTCTCAACGGATAAGCCAGCCGGTGCAGGAGCCATCAGGTGAACCGCCTCTGTCGCGCGAGCGTATCGTGGCGACTGCGGTCGACCTTTTGGACGCTCAAGGGCTCGACGGATTGACCATGCGCCGGCTGGCCGACCGCCTCGGCTCAGGCGTGATGAGCCTGTATTGGCACGTCGACAGCAAGGAAGATGTCTTTGATCTGGCGCTCGATGCGGTGCTCGACTATCGCGGACCGCCTGAAATGATCGAGCCTCAAAACTGGCGCGCGGAAATCGTTCATATGCTTGAAGACTGGCGCGCCGGCATGCTGCGCCATCCCTGGTCGGCATCCTTGTTGCCGCGCCGGGCGCTCGGTCCGAACGTCCTCGGCCGCCTTGAATTCATGAGCAAGACCTTGTCCCGGGCCGGTGTCGCGGACGCGGATGTGAACGCCGCTATATGGTCGCTCTGGAACTATGTGATGGGCGCCACCATCACCCGCGCGAGCTTCGATCTCTCGGACGACGACAGGGCCGCCGCGCAGCAGCGCCTGGCCAGCGAACGCTACCCGACCATCGAACGCTCTCGCCTGCTGTTGGACAATGATTGGGATGGCACCTTCCGCAAAGGCCTCGACTTCCTGCTCGATGGCCTCTCTCGGAGGTAGCGCCGTCAAGGCATCAGCACGACCTTACCGGTCGAGCGGCGCTCGTCGAGCAGCCGGTGCGCCTCGCCTGCCTGGTCGAGCGGAAACCGGCCGCCGATCGCGACCCGCAGCCGGCCGCTCGCCGCCAGCTGGAACAGCTCCGACAGGCTGGTTTTCAGCACGTCAGGGGAAAGCAGCGGCAGCAGCGCGAACCCTCTGAGCGACTGGTTGCGGCCGATCATGGCTTCCAGATCGGAAGCCGCGAGCCCATAGCGGCCGAGCGCCGCAAACACCAGCTCGCCGCCGGACGCAAGAGCCTGCAGCGATGCCCCCGTCAAAGCGCCGCCGACCGTGTCGTAGATGATGTCGACACCGGCGCCGTCCGTGACGTCGCGGACGCGGGCGGGCCAATCCGGGTTGGTGTAATCGACGGCCGCATCGGCGCCGAAGGACAGGGCAAGATCGAGCTTGGCCTTACCGCCGGCAGCCGCGATCACCTTGGCCGTGCCCTTTAACTTCGTAAGCTGGATAAGCAGCGATCCGACACCACCGGCCGCGGCCGGCACCAGCACCGTCCGGCCCTCACACGGGCTCTGGCGCAGCAGATGCAGCGCTGTCAGCCCCTGCACCATCAGCGCCGTCGCCTCTTCGAATAAGATTTCATCCGGCAACGGCACGGCGAGATCGGCTGATATCGTCACCTGCTCGGAATAGCCACCATGAGGACGCTGCGAGGCAAACAGCGGTGCCGCGACACGTCTCCCCAGCAGCGCCGCATCCACCCCTTGGCCGACGGCTTCGACGACGCCCGCCACTTCCACGCCGGGGAACATCGGCAGCTGTGGCGTCACTGCATAACGGTCCGCGCGCATCAGCACCTCGAAGAAGTTGATGCCGGCAGCGCGGACGCGGATCAGCACCTCGCCGGCCTGCGGCACGGGCGCCGGCACGTTGACGACCTCAAGAACCTCGGGGCCGCCGAAGCGGCTGAATTGAACGGCTTTCATTGGCAAACTCCGATCGCACTGGCATCAGCCGTGCTTTGCCACTATCTGCGAGGCCTCGACTACACACTCATTTGTCCCCTGCTGACCACGAGGTGACCATGGCCGGTCCTGCCAGGAAAATGCCGATCAAGAGGCTGCCGATGCTGCCGGCGGAACGTGCGCTCAAGGTGATCGCCGGGCGCTGGAAGGCGGTCATCCTGTACCATCTGTTCGATGGTCCCCGGCGGCTGACGACGCTCAAGGCAATGGTTCCGGGCATCACTCAGAAAGTGCTGATCCAGCAGCTGCGCGAGATGGAAGAGCACGGCCTTGTCAGCCGCGAGATCTTCGCAGAAGTGCCGGCGCGCGTCGAATATTCGGCGACCAGCCTCGGCCTCAGCCTCGAGCCGATCCTGCTGGCGCTCTGCCAATGGGGCCAGCACCACGCCGATGAACTGGACGAGAAGCATCGTCTCGCCGACTGCATCATCCGGCCACGGCAGGCACAGCACGCACAATTGGCTTAGATCGAATTGACAGGGCGGGTTGCCGACGCCGGCTGTCCGTCTCAGACTGTCTAAAAAAACGGATCGGCAAATGCACCGCAAAGCTTCGGGTGAACTCTATCAGACCTACACTCTTGGTGACCTACGCATCACCGCCTTGCGCGATGGCTATGTCGACATGCCGGTCAGGCGGCTTCGGCAAAACGGCGACAAGCCTTTTGGCGATGATTTGCCGGCACAAGTCCCGCTGTTTGGCGGTCAACTCAGGCTCTCCGTCAACGCCTTTGCGATTGACGATGGGAATGAGATAACGCTGATCGATACCGGCTCCTCGAATGCCTGGCACCCCACCATGGGCCGGCTTCCCCAGGCGCTGGACGAAGCCGGCATCGATGTCGGACGAATCCACTCGGTCTGCTTCACCCATACGCATCTCGACCACATTCATGGCCTTGTGCTTGCCGACGGCCGGGACGCTTTCCCGCGCCTGGCGCGCCTGCTCGTTCCCAGCGAAGAACTCGGCCTTTTTCGCGCCGAAGCGCGGCTCGAGCGGTTTCACGGCATGGCGGAGCCATTCGAAGCCGGAGACCATTTCGGGGCACATGTCGACATTATCGGCGCTCATGGCCATGAAGTGGGTCACAGCTGCTTTCGCGTTTCGAGCGGCAGCGAACGCATTTTGATCTGGGGCGATACCGTTCACTGCCCATCGCTTCAGTTCGACCGGCCTGAGGTGACATGGGAATTCGACACGGATCAGGACCAGGCGCACCAAAGCCGGTTGCGGCTGCTGGCGCTTGCGGCGGACGACAATCATTTCGTTGCCGGCGCGCATCTGGACTCGCCCGGCATTGGCCGTGTTATCAGGTCCGGCGGCAGCTTTCGATTTGAGCCGCTATAACGAGAAAGGGCGGCGCAAGCGCCGCCCCGACCGGCGCTACCGTCAACCGATCTGAATGCGGCGTGTCACGTGTCCGTTGCTCTCCCAGTAGGTGTGTTTTTTGGCGATCCACGGATCACTCATCGCCGGCTGGATATTGCCGCTCGTATCGATCGCGCGCGAGGTGACGGTGTGCTCTCCGGCAGAAGGCTTGGGCCAGTCGAGAGACCACATCTTCCAGGCAAACTCCGCCTCCTCTGTATGGTCGATGGTCGCCGGCAACCACGGCCCATCGTCGATCTTCACCTCGACCCGGTCGACCGGCGCGCCCCAGGCGGCTCCGACGATGCAGTAGTTGCTGCCGACCTGAGTGACCCGGGCCGGTGCCGATTTGAGGCGCGCCCGTCCGACGGAGGTTTCCACCCATACGGTCTCGCCGTTGTGGTCTTCCTCACGGAGCGTGACGTAGTCGCGTCCCATGAACCGGTTCTCGAAGCGCTGGTCGCGCACGTCGATGCGCTTGAGCCATTTCGCGTTGGCGACCCCGTACCAGCCCGGCGCCACCAGCCGCAGCGGGAAACCGTTGTCGGGCGGCAAGGGAGCGCCGTTCATCTCGTAGCAAAGGATGTTTTTTGGATCCATGGCTTCGGCAAGCGACATGCTGCGAGCGAAATTTTGCTTGAACTTGACGTCGTCGGCCCGCTTGATCTCGCCTTCGTCGGCACCCCAGAAGACAACCTCGATGCCGCTGTCGAGGACCCCGGCTTCCTTCAGGATCGGTGCGAGCGGTGTGCCCGCCCAGCGCGCATTGCCGATGCCGCCGTTGAAAAACGGAAGGCCAGTGTTGCCCGAGCATTCAATCGTGAACGTAACCTCTTGGCGCGGACGGGCCTTGATGTCGGCAAGCGTCAGGGCCATCGGCTTTTTGACCATGCCATGGATTTCGAGCTTCCACGTGCTTTCGTCGATGACGGGTCGGTTGAAGTGCGCGATTGAAAAGAATTTGTCGTTGGGCGTTACCCAGGAATCGAGATCCTCCCAGGCGAGCTGGTTCTTGATGACCTCCGGAACAGGGTTCGGCGGTAGCTTGTCGAGCCATTCGACGACTTTCTCGCCGGGCCGTGTCGGAAAAGCGTAAGCACGCGAAGCATGGAGAGCCGCGATTGCGGCAACGGCCACGCTTCCCTGGATAAGTTCTCTGCGTTGAAGATGAGGCATGCTGTTTCCCTCCCAGTTGGTCCGGAACGGGCTGCAGCGTGCTATTTGGGCCGTAGCCTGATCTCGGACAGGCGCACAAAGGAACGACTGCCACCCGGAAATATCCGGATGGGTCATGCGGTCAGCGACGCGTCTCAAGCATGTAAGGCACTGGACGAAACTCTAGCTTGGGTTTCGTGCTTGAAGAGTGCGCCCTGAAAAAGGATGTGTCCACAACTTGGACGGGATATGTTGACCTTGCGGCCGATTTCCGTCCCGTCGCAGCTCGCGACCCGCTTCTGGCGCGACGCGTTCGCTCCGATGATGTCCGGTCTAGCTAGGGGGCACCAAAGCCTCTCACCGCCCGTCCTTGGTCTTGCCCATAGGCGTTCGGGGCTGGTCTCGGGCGTATGGATCAGCCCGTGCGGGATTGCCATTATTTTAGCCTAGGCGCATATTGATCCGGCAGGCGGTCCTTTACTCGCGGCGCCTATGACATCGTTATCAATGCTGAGGTGCCGGACCAGGCCGCTGGGATGGGCATAGCCCTAGCGGAACGGCCGTGCTCGCGGCTGCCAATAGGGCTGCCAGCGTTTACAAGCCCGCCGGCTGATTGGACTAACCGTACATTGAAGGCAGCACGGTACCGGAGGACGGACAAGCGTGCGGAGGCTCCTGACAGGCCTGTTGGCCGCGATGCTGGTGGCGTCGGCAGGACGATGCTGGTCCAAGGACAAGCAACCTTACAAGCCGATTGCCGAAGAAGCAGTGAGAACGGCCAGTGCCCGGCTGTATTCCGACATTCTGAAGCAAGAATGCCTGCAAGGACGACGGTATCTCAGAAGCCAAATCGAGAGCGGCTTCAGAAGGCACTTCGAGGAAACGAGACTGACGTTGGTGCAAGAAGGGTACACAATTGTGCCCAATGCGACAAAGAACAATTCATCTTGGTCTCTCTCGCAGATGGCATTTGACGCCAAACGGCGACTGGCTCTCCCGCCCCAATTCGGCTGTTTTGAAGCATACTGGCTCCATGACAATCCGGATTGGTAGCGGCTGCTGGGCTACCGGCCACAAGCGGTTTCACACAATTGAAAAGGGCGGCGCATGCGCCGCCCCATATCCCTTGGGAGGATAATCTCAAAAGGCGATCAGGCCGCCTTGATTTCCTCGTCCACCACGTCGGCATCGCGGGCCTTCTTCAGCGCCTTGGCCCACCAGGCGACGTCGTTGACCAGCGCCGTGGCGGCCTGGTTCAGATGCTCGAGATCCTCAAGCTTCTTCTCGCCCTGGCGAACGGCGAGGAAGTCGCCCCAGGCGATATGGACGGCCGACTTGACCGGCGCCATCTGCAACTCGACGGCATGGAGGCGGAGCTGCTCCACGGCGCGGGCACCGCCGACGCTGCCATAACCGACGAAGCCGGCCGGCTTCTTGTTCCATTCGTTGGCGGCGTAGTCGATGGCGTTCTTCAGCACGGCCGTCGGGCCGTGATTGTATTCAGCCGCGGTGAAGATGAAGCCGTCGAACTCGGCGACCTTTTTCTGCCAGCGCTGCGCCACTTCGTTGGTCGACGGTACCCAGGCGGAGGACGCAACCTCGTCGAAGAAGGGCAGCGGGAAATCACGCAGGTCGACGACCTCGACTTCGATGTCGGCATGCGACTTGGCGATCTTGGCAATCCATTGGGTGGGCACATCGGCGAAGCGCGCGGCGCGCGTCGAACCGACGATGATGGCGATTTTCGGCTTTGACATGGGGGCTCTCCATTCCAGTAAAAAGCTGGTATCATTTGGATACCGGCGCTATATGAGATACCGCGATCCGCCGACGCAAGGAGGCACTTTTTTGTTACCGAGGCACCCGCACCGCACCGAAGACTGCCGCGCCATTTCGGAAATCCTGCAGCGCGTCGGCGATAAATGGACCGTGCTTGTGGTCGGGAAGCTTGGCGACGGACCGCTGCGTTTCAACGAGCTGCGCGCCGCTGTCGGCGGCATCTCGCAGAAGATGCTGACCACCACCTTGCGAGGGCTGGAACGCGACGGCTTCGTCACCCGCACCGTGTTTCCAACCATCCCGCCGCGCGTCGATTACGAGCTGACCGAACTCGGACATGAGTTGCTGATACCGGTCGGCGCACTCGGCGAATGGGCGCGCAAGAACACCACGCGCGTCAAGGCGGCACGCGAGAAATTTGACGGCATGCACGCCTGAAACCTTTGCGCTGCAAGGTGTCAGGAGTTTCGCGGTTGAGCGAAATTGGCTGACGGCAGGGAATTTGTGGCTCTTAAAACGTAGCCTGGCAACTTTGTCTTATTGCGCTCGAGGACGACCACGCACGCGCTGATTTGACCACGACACTCGCAGACCAAAGGCAGTCCTTCAGCTTTTCGGCGCCGGGCTCCCGCAAGGCGCCGGGCTGCAGGGCGCGCATGTCGCGGCCGGCTGGCGGGCGCCCTTGTTGCCTTGCAGGCAAGTGGTGTTCGGAAGGTCGTTTTTGACTTCGGCATAGGCAGTCACGCCGAGCAGGCAAACCACTGCGACAAGGGCTGCCACCAGCCAGCTGTTCAGTATGTGTTGACGCATTGTCTCCCCCTCCAACGCCGGCACAATCGGGCGTGAGGGCAACCACTGGATGTCGCGAAACGCATCGCTCGCATCAGCGGTGTAACAATTGTCCCATATTGGGAGAACGGCAGAACGGGTTTTCGTCAACCCTCGGCCGGAACGGCCTTCGGCTTGCCCTCGCCATCCAGCGCCACCATGACGAAATCGGCGTGGGTGACCTTTTCCATCAGGTCGGAGAGATAGCGCTGCGCCCAGGCCTCGACCTTGAGCGTCATCGAGGTGCGGCCGACGCGTTCGACATGGGTGTAGATGCACAGCGTGTCGCCGATCTTCATCGGCTTGGCGAAGGACATCTCCTTGACCGCGGCCGTCACCACGCGGCCCCTGGCGCGCTCGGCGGCGCGGATGCCGCAGGCAAGGTCCATCTGCGCCATCACCCAGCCGCCGAAAATGTCGCCGGCGGCATTGGCGTCCGAAGGCATGGCCAGCGTGCGCAGCGTCAGGTCTCCGATCGGCCGTCCTTCCGCGTACTGCACCATGCGAGAAAATCCCCTGAGGTCGGCGGCTTGAGATCGATTGCCCTCGATCCCGTAGCGTCACGGCGCGGACGCGTCAACGCGGCAAAGCTTCGCCTTGCCGCTAGAAGTAGCGCGCGAGGTTCGAGCGGATGCGATCGAGAACGGTATCCCCGGAAACGTCGGGAACGAATGCCTTGCCCGTGATCGCCTCGTAAGCCTGGGCATAGATGCGCGAGGCCTGCTCGACGATCTCGTCCGGAATCCTGGGGATCGGATCCTTGTAGGGATCGCAGCGCGCCGCCACCCACGAACGGATGAAATCCTTGTCGAAGCTGTCTGGCCGCGTGCCGCTTGTGAGGGCCTGCTCGTAGCTACCGGCGATCCAGTAGCGGCTGCTGTCCGGCGTATGAATTTCGTCGGCGAGGATGATCGTCCCGCTTCTGTCGGTGCCGAATTCGTATTTCGTGTCGGCAAGGATCAGGCCGCGCTCGGCGGCGCGCGCCTGGCCGCGGGCGAACAGCCGCAAGGCGTAATCCGAGACGGTGTCCCACTGTGCCTGCGTCAGCAGTCCCTGTTCGAGGATCTCGGCCCTGGACAGCGGCTCGTCATGGGCGCCATCCGCTGCCTTGCTTGTCGGCGTGATGACCGGCTCGGCCAGCTTTTCATTGTCGCGCAGCCCGTCCGGCAGGCGCATCCCGTACATGTCGCGTTCGCCACGCTTATAGCGGGTCAGGATCGAGGTGCTGGTGGTCCCCGCCAGATAACCGCGCACGACGATCTCGACCGGCAGGATGTCGAGCCTTGTGCCGACCACGACATTGGGGTCGGGATATTCGAGAACATGGTTCGGACAGATATCGGCGGTTTCCTCGAACCAGTACCGCGCCGTCTGGGTCAGGATTTCGCCCTTGAACGGGATCGAGGTCAGGATGATGTCGAAGGCGCTGAGACGGTCGGTGGCAATGATGATGCGCCGCCCGTCGGCCAAATCGTAATTTTCGCGGACCTTGCCCTTGTAGTGGCCGGGCAGCTCGGGAATGAAGGCATCCGACAGGGTACGCATATGATTTCCCGACTTCCTCGGATTGGCTGATGCCATCGCATAAGCCGTCGACCCCATGCATATCAAGCGCGATTGTCGGTATTCCCCGCAACTCGACCTGACAGGGCAGTCGCTTTTTTCACAACGCATGCCGGAAGGCGCGGCGACTCGGCGAACCCATGGCGTCTAGGCTGCACCCAGTTTTCCGGAGCCGCCCAGACTTAATCATGCAGACTTATGACTTCATCGTCGTCGGCTCCGGCTCGGCCGGCTCGGTTCTGGCGGACAAACTGTCGGCTTCGGGTCGTTTTTCCGTGCTGGTATTGGAAGCCGGCGGCACCGACCGCCGCTTCTACGTGCAGATGCCGCTCGGCTACGGCAAGACCTTCTTCGACCCGGCGGTGAACTGGAACTACAAGGCCGAACCTGACCCCGGCCTTGGCGGCAATGTCGACCACTGGCCGCGCGGCAAGCTGCTTGGCGGTTCGAGTTCGATCAACGCCATGGTGTGGATCCGCGGCGCGCGCGAGGATTTCGACGACTGGCGCGATGCCGGCAATCCCGGCTGGGGCTATGATGATCTTTTGCCAGCCTTCAAGGCGCTCGAGGACAATGAGACCGGCGCCGACACATGGCGCGGCACCGGTGGTCCCCTGCACATCAGCGAGACGATGAACGCCGTCCACCCGCTGACCAAGCGCTATCTCGCGGCCGGCCAGCAGGCCGGTCTGCCGCTCAATCCGGATTTCAATGGCGCCGCCCAGGAAGGCGTCGGCACCTACCAGATCTCGACCAAAAACGGCCGCCGCATGTCGGCGGCACGCGCCTTCCTGCGCCCCGCGATGAAACGCGCCAACGTCCGCGTCGAAATGAATGCGCTGGCGACCCGCATCCTGTTCGAAGGCAAACGCGCCGTCGGGGTCCAGTATCTGCAGAACGGCGAGACGAAGACGGCGAGAGCCGGCCGCGAGGTCATCCTTTCCAGTGGATCGATCAACTCGCCACAGCTGCTGCAGCTCTCCGGCGTCGGCCCTGCGGCCCTGCTCACGGGGCTCGGCATTCCGGTCGTCCACGCCAACGAGAATGTCGGCGCTCATCTGCAGGACCATGTCGGCATCAACTACACCTTCAAGGGCAAGCTGCCGACGCTCAACCAGATCCTGCGCCCCTGGTGGGGCAAGCTGCTGGTCGGCATGCAATACATCCTCACCCGTTCCGGCCCGCTGTCGCTGTCGATGAACCATGGCGGCGGCTTCTTCCGCACCGACCCGGCGTTCTCGCGCCCCAACATGCAGCTTTATTTCCAGGCGTTCTCGACCGTCATCCCGAAGAGCGGCGAGCGGCCGATCCTGACGCCCGATCCGTGGCCCGGCTTCTCCATCGGCCTGTCCAACTGCCGCCCGTCGAGCCGCGGCGAGATCATGATACGCTCCAGCAATCCGCGCGATTATCCAAAGATCGTCGCCAACGCCTTTTCGACCAATGCCGATGTCGAGGAGATGCTGGCGGCGGTGAAGTTCGTGCGCAAGATCGCCTCGATGCCGGCGATGGCGGAAATCATCAGGGAAGAAGTCCTGCCCGGCCCATCGATCCAGTCCGACGCCGATCTGATCACCGATTTCAGGAAACGCTCGGGCACCGTTTATCACCCGGTCTCGACCTGCCGTATGGGGCCTGATCCCCAGCGCTCCGTCGTCGACCCTCGCCTGAAAGTGCATGGCCTTGACGGCTTGCGCGTCATCGACGCCTCGATCTTTCCCGACAACATCACCGGCAACACCAACGCCGCCTCGATCATGACCGGGTGGAAGGGCGCCGAACTGGTTCTGGAGGACCAAAAATGAAGATCACCGACGTCAAGACCTGGGTTGTCGGCAACCCGCCGCCCGGCATCGGCGGCAAGTATTTCATCTTCGTCAAGCTGACCACCGATGGCGGCGTGGTCGGCTACGGCGAAGCCTACAACGCCACCTTCTCCGCCCATGTCACGGCCAAGCTGGTCGAGGACATGGCCGAGCGCTATCTGATCGGCCACGATCCGCACGACATAGAGAACTTCTTCCGCCGCGCCTATTCCTCCGGCTTCACCCAGCGCCCCGACGTGACCGGCATGGGCTGCTTCTCGGCGCTGGAAATGGCCTGCTGGGACATTGTCGGCAAGGAGGCCAACAAGCCGGTCTACAAATTGCTCGGCGGCCAGGTGCATGAGACGCTGCGCTCCTACACCTATCTCTATCCACACACCGGCAGTGTTCATTCCGAGGACGCGCCGGACGGCAGGAATGTCTACAACGACCCCGAAATGGCGGCGGCCTGCGCGCTCGAATATGTCGAGCAGGGGTTCAATGCCGTCAAGCTCGACCCGGCAGGTCCCTACACCGCCTTTGACGGCCACCAGCCGCGCCTGGTCGACATCGATGTCGCCACCCGCATGGTCAAGGCGATCCGCGAGGCGGTCGGCACCCGCGCCGACATATTGTTCGGCACGCATGGCCAGTTCACCGCATCGGGCGCGCTGCGCATGGCGCGCGCCATCGAGCCCTATGATCCCTTGTGGTTCGAGGAGCCGGTGCCGCCCGACATGCCCGAAGTGATGGCGCAGGTGGCGCGAGGCACATCGATCCCGATCGCCACCGGCGAGCGGCTGACGACCAAGTTCGAATTCGCCCGCGTCATCGAGAACCGCGCCGCGACCATCCTGCAACCGGATCTCGGCCGCTCCGGCGGCATTCTGGAAACCAAGAAGATCGCGGCGATGGCCGAGGCCTATCACATCCAGATCGCGCCGCACTGCTATTGCGGGCCGATAGTCGGTGCCGCCAACATCCAGCTGGCGGTGACGCTACCCAACTTCCTGATCCTGGAATCGCTGAAGCAGTGGGACGGTTTCCACGCCGCGCTGCTGAAGAAGAAGATCGAATGGCAGGACGGCAACGTCATCCCGTCGAAGGAACCGGGGCTGGGCGTCGAGCTCAACGAGGCGGTCTGCGATGCCCATCCCTATACCGGCAAGGATTTGCACCTGCAGATGATGCAGACACCGTTGATGCCGTGAGCGAACGCTACGCCTTCATCGGCCTCGGCCATCTCGGCGGCAACCTTGCCGCCAGCCTGATCCGCAACGGCTTTGCCGTCACCGTCTTCGACCGCGACCCCGCCGCCGTCGAGCGCCTCGTGGCGCTCGGCGCCACCGCTGCCGACAGCCCTGCCGAGGCCGCGGCGCAGGCTGGCAATGCCATAACCTGCCTGCCCTCGCCGAAGGTCAGCGAAGCAGTGCTGACCGGCCCCGGCGGCCTGCTGGAAGGACTGCCGAAGGGCGGCACCTGGATCGAGATGTCGACCAACGGCCGCGACGAGATCGTGCGCCTTGCCGCCCTCGCTTCGGCCAAGGGCGTCGAGACGTTGGAATGCCCTGTCACCGGCGGCGTGCATCTGGCGGCAGCGGGAAAAATCACCGCGCTGGTCGGTGGCGATGCCGCCCTCTACGAACGCCATCGCGCGGCCATCGAAGCGATGTGCGCGAAGTCCTTCCTGATGGGGCCGATCGGCTCTGCGGCGGTGATCAAGGTCATCACCAACATGCTGGCCTTCATCCATCTCGTCGCCGCCGGCGAGGCGCTGATGCTGGCCAAGCAGGGTGGGCTCGACCTTGCCCAATCCTACCACGCCATCGTTGCCTCCTCCGGCAACAGCTTCGTCCATGAGACCGAAAGCCAGCTCGTCCTCAACGGCTCCTACGACATCGGCTTCACCATGGACCTGGCGTTGAAGGACCTCGGCTTCGCGCTCGGCATGGGCAAGGATTTCGGCGTGCCGCTCGATCTCGCCACGCGCGTCAACGCGATTTTCGAGCGGGGCAAGGAAGCCTATGGCGGTGGCGCCTGGTCGACGCAGATCGTCAAACTTCTCGAGGATGCCGTTGGCACCGACCTGCGTGCGCCCGGTTTCCCAGCCAAGCTGGAGCTTTGACCGGAGGTCGGAAAACCAAGCAATTTCATTAACTTGAATCGATAGCCGGATTCAGTTTCGAAAAGACTTGAATCAATCCCGCAGCCGCTTGATTCGGAACCTCAGCTCCGCTCAGATAACCCCATGGCGCGGAAAGCCGGGCGGCTTTGGGGGCGGTTCATGTATCTGGCGGTTGTTGTGCTGTTGATGGGTGTCTTTCCCGTCGCCTCGATCCTCATCGAATTCCTCGCATTCCCGAGCGGCGCTGGCCTCGTCTTTCTCATCGGCAAGTGGTTCGTCTTCTGGGGAGTGGGCACGCGGCTGCTGCTTGCCGGCATCAGGCAAATGGCAAACCCCGCCTTCACCGCCGACACCATTTTCGGCATCAAGGACAAGGCGGCGGAGGTCATCGTTCGCGAGCTTGGTTTCGGCAATTTCGCCATCGGCATGTTGGGCGCCGTGTCGCTGCTGAACCGCGAATGGGTGGTGCCGGCGGCAATCGCCGGTGGTCTGTTCTATGGCCTGGCGGGCGCCTTGCATGTCCGCAACGGCGACCGCAACACCAACGAGAACATCGCCATGATCTCGGACCTGTTCATCTTCGTGGTGCTGGCGCTGTACCTCGCCGCGACAGCCTTCAAGCCGGCTTAGCCAGAGCCTCAATATCTCAGCGTCAGCGCTCCGGGCAGGATCTCGAAGGTTGCCGGAATACGTCCTGGCGACTCGCCATCAATATCGACCAAGGCGCCGTTCATCTCGACATCCCCGAGCGGTTCGACCACTACTTTCTTGCCGCGCAATATGGTAATTGCCGGATGGTTGCGGTGCCGGCCGCCATAGAGCAGGCGGATGTCCCAGATCAGCTTCAGCTTGCCCGCCGCGCGCAGGATGACGATGTCGAACTCTCCGTCGGTGAGTTCGGCGTCGGGCGCGATCATCATGCCGCCGCCGAAGAATTTGCCGTTGGCCACCGCCACCAGCGCCATGCGCGCCTCGACCGGGGTGCCGTCATCGACGGTGATCCGTACATCCTGAAAGCGGTAGCGGATGAACTCGACCACGGTGCGCCAGAGGAACAGCGCCTTGGCCGACATCTTGCCCTTGCGCTTGTCGGCATTGACCGCGCGGTCCGTCGCCCCGGACAGGCCGAGGCTGGCGATGTTGATGAAGTGACGGCTAGCCAGCGCGCCATGGTCGTCGATGTAGCAGATGCGCCCGGCATCGACCTTGCGCCCCTTGGCCTCGGCGATCCGCTTCAGCGTCGCATCCACGTCCTTCGGCAGGCCGAGCCCGCGCGCGAAATCGATGCCGGTGCCGCATGGCAGCAGGCCAAGCTCGGTCGTCTTGCCGCTCTCTTCGGACGCCTGCAGCAGCCCGTCCGCCACCTCGCTCGCCGTGCCGTCGCCGCCTGCCGCGATCACCAGGTCGAAGCCGCTGACGGCAAGGTCGATTGCCAGCCGTTCGGCATCGCCCTCGGCTTGCGTCTCGCGCAGCTCGAAATCGCCAAAATGCTTTTTCAGCGAAGCGGCGACTTCAGGCCAGCACCGTTTCAGCCGGCCGCCACCAGCAATCGGATTGAGAACCACCCCGACTTTCAAATACTCGCCCTCCCCGGCGCCGGACATACACGCCCGATCGTTTGCCGGCATTGAAACCCCTGCCCGCCGGCGGAGCAAGGGGGGCTGTCGGTCGGAGCACCAAAAAGCGGGGCACGCTGTCTAAGGCAACCGGCGCCGAAATTTCGGCGTCCTTGGCAAACAGTCCCCGATAATCCCGCTATCCACAGGCCCAGGGCCATTCCCCCGGACCCTTACCCCGCGTAAGTTCAACCCATCTCAGGCGGCTACCAATCATCAAGCCGAAAGGCGAAGTGAAAGGCGGATTTCCTGAGGCCCGTACGGCCCGAAACGAGAGCAGGCTTGCCTGTTCGAGGGACGGAAGCCGAGACCTACGGGGCCGCGGAAAGCGTGCCAACGCCGACGGCGGACCGATGCTGCCATGAAGGACGGCAAAAACCTTCGATGGCCGCAGGGCAAAGCCCGCAAGGGCGGAGACCGGCGAGGTCCCGAACGGACGCTGCTCTCGGGTGGCGGACTGGCAGGACCGTCAAAATCAAGGCCGGCATGGCGCGACGACTTTACGGAAGTTGCTGCCGCGACCGTGTCCTGATCTGACAGGGAGGCGCTGGGAGAAATCCCGGCGCCGACTGTCTTTTATCCTCCTCAGCTTCTTTCCCGGCAAAGTTGCGGGCACCGCTTCACCAGGCGCTAAAATCGGTTAGTATCGAGCAGATAGAGTCCGTTCGATACGCGATCAGAGACTGTTTCGAAAGTTGCTCTGGCGAGTCATATGGTGGTGGTTTCGAGAACCGGAGCGCAGCGGACATGAGTCCGTGAGCTCAGTTCTACTGCGACGCAGTAGAACGGGGAAGCGCAGAAAACGCCATCAGATGGCCGCCGGAGTGACTTTCCAAGCAGTCTCTTGAAGGGGGATACTTCATGACGCTTATCCAGAAGCTTGCCGTTGCCTATGCTTTCCTGTTCTTCGCCGTCGTCGCCATCGGCTACATACCGGCGTTCAACGATGCCAACGGCAATCTGTTCGGCCTGTTCTCATTGCAATGGTACGATGACCTGCTGCACGCCTTCTCCGGCGTCTGGGCGCTGGCTGCCGCCTTCATCTCGCATCGCCAGGCGGTGTTCTATTTCAAGCTGTTCGGCTCGGTCTATCTGTTCGACGGCGTGCTCGGGCTGATCACCGGTTCCGGCTGCCTCGATGCCGGCATCTTCATCAACGGTTTCCGCTCCCTCAACGACATCGAATTCCCCGCCCGCTTCTTCGCCAACCTGCCGCACCTCGTCATTGGCGGCTTCGCCGTCTATGTCGGCTTCTGGCTGTCGAAGCGCATCTACGACCACTTCGCCACGGCCTGACCGGCCATGTTCCTGTTCCGCTGGCTGAAGCGCCTCATCAAGACGATCCTCTGGCTGATCGTCGTCGCCATCCTCATCCCGGTCGTCGGGCTGAGCTACGGCTTCCTGACCACGCCGTCGCTCGACAAGACGCCGCTGCCCGGCATTGCCGATGGCGCGCCGCCCAAGGCGCTGGCCGACAAGGTCCGCGCCGAGATCCCCGGCTACCAGCGGCCGGAGGAATCGACCTTCCTCACCTATCCCGAATGGGCGATCGTCTATGCCGCGCGCGAATATGCCGGCTTCGTTGGCAAGGACCAGCCGAGCGGCTTTCCCTATTGGTCCTATGTCGGCCGCTTCTGGCAGGACTACGCCACGGTGATCCGCGCCAGTTCCCCTTACAAGTTCAACTATGCCAACCATCAGATGCTGGTCATCATCGGCACCAGCCATTCGATCGAGCATATATTGCAATGGGCCTATGAGAACACCGTCGGCCGCATCACCGAGGCGACATCGGCCAAGCGCACCGCCGCCGACATCTACCAGGCCAAGGTGGCGGCGGACTACGCAGGCTTTCTCGACCAGGTGCCGTGGTACCAGTTCCCTTATGCCGAAAAGCGCGCCGGCCTGTTTGCCGTGCAGCCGGCGCCCGGAGACAGCTCCATCCGCACCAGCGAACGCAAGCTCGCCTTCGGTCTCGCCGACACCATCAAGCAGGGCTATGCCGACCTGATCAAGAAGGCGCTTGCCGCCACCTCCGACCCGGCCTTGCTCGACATCCATGTCTGGGCCAAGGGTCCGGTCGGCGAAGCCACCCGCAATGAGCCGGACACCTTGCTGGAGCGCGATTACGGCACCGATGGCACCATCTTCGTCACCAAGCGCTATCAGGTCTTCACCGACATGATCCCGCGGCTGATCGACAAGGGCGTCTCCTTCGTCGAGATCGGCGGCAATGACGAGATCATGGTCACCATGCTCTCGACCGACTCGATCGCCGTACCCGAAGGCATGCGCATCCTGTTCAGCTATCCGCTGCCGGCCGACCCATCGACGCGCCGCACCGGAATGGTCGTTGCCGTTCGCAAGCTGCATCTGGTGCTGCCATCGCTGATGAAGGCAGGCGCAAAACTCGAACACGTCTACGATTATTGAGACCTTTCGGTAACACCGCGCAAAGATTGGCCACCCAGAGCGCTCCGCCACGCTCATTCCACAATCGCGGCCAAATCCCGCCTTGTTCGCGCGCGATGGAAATGACCGAGCTGCCGGGGGGCATCTCGAAGGGACAAGACCGTGATCAAGACCGCCCTTGTCGCCATGACCATTGTCGGCTGCGACTGCGACGCCAAGCTGTGCGAATATATCGGCGAGACGCCGGCCAAATGGTCGACGATCGCCGAATGCGAAGCCGCGATGAAGAGCCAGATCCTGCACCAGCGCAATTTCAATTATCCGCTGGTGTCCGGCATCTGCCGCACCAAGGGCTCGTCGTCGTCCTCGCACCTCGCCGCCATCGCATCCGGCCCGGAGTTGAAGCCGGCCAGCAGGATCGTCAGGACCGAAAGCCCGCTGCCGCCGGAACTGAGCCACCGGCCGAGCGTTTCGGTCGGCACGCCGACGACGGCCGTCGAAGCGGACGCTGCCCGGCCCGTTGCCTATGAACAGGTGGTCGATGGCGGCACCGGCGTGCTCTATCGCACCAAGAACGGCTATGCCGTGGTCAAGACCGATCTTGGCCGCGCCGCTTCCGCGACCGCCGACGCGGCAAAACGCTCGGTGAACTGGCTGGCCGGCCTGGTGCCGACGGGGCTTTAGTCCCTACATCTTGACCTTGAGTCTCTCCCAGAACTTGTCGATCAGCGGCTGTTCGGTGCCCAGGTCCTCGCTGCCGACGCGCGTGATGAACAACAGCCCCTGATCGGCGAGGCCGTAGCCGACGATCTCGAAATATGCGGTGTCGGTGCGCGTCTTCACCTCGGCGCGGATGCCGGTCAGTTCCTTGCCGTCGGCGAGTTTGCGGGTCGTCGGCTGCTGCGTCACTTCGGCACCTGCCTGCACCGACTCCCTGGTCATCTCCTGCAGCATCAGCTGGTTGAGCGACACCGGGTTCATCTTGCCGTATTCCTGCACAACGACGATCGTGCCCAGCGCCGACGCCATCAGATATTGCGTGATGTTTTCGCCGAGATCGGTCTTGGTCACCGAAATGGTGCTCGGATGGATGAAGGAGAAACTGTCGCCGGAAAAGGTGGCGAAGTCGTTGCGTTGGAGCGTCACCTTGCTCTGCTTGCCGCCGGGCAGCGTCACCGTTGTGCTCTCGCCGGGATCGATGTCGACGGCCACACCATCGATCGTCAATTTGAACGCCTTGAGGTCCTCGGCCCCGGCCGGCCCAGCGCACAGCGCGATGAGAGTGAGGGCTGCCGCCGATACCATCCGCATCGATTTGTTCTCCTGCTACGCAACCCCGCTCAGCGCCTTGATGGCACGGTAGAAGGTCGAGGAAAACAGTTCCGTCGGGTCATATTGCCGCTTCGATGCCAGGAAGGCCGGCAGCTCGGGATAGGACGCCAGCAACTCCTTGGCCGTGTAATGCAGCTGATAGGGCAGGAAGAATCGCCCGCCATGCTTGATCGTCACGTCGATCAGCGCCCGCGTCAGCACCCGCATCCTCGCATTGCCGTCGGCATCGGTCGGCTGGTTGATGTAGAGCACCAGCGAATAGGCCGGCTCCGGCGCGTAGGTCAGCGCCACATCCTCCTTGTGGACGATGCGCACCGAGGCGTTGAGCACCGGCAGCGACTGGTTGCGCAGGATCTCGCGAGCCTCGGTGATGAATGGATTATACGCGGCGCGTGGAATAAAATATTCGTGCAGGATATCGGTCTCTTCGGCCAAATCGTTGAAGAGATACGGCACCGAATCGTGCATCGGGTTGTTGCGGGTGACGAGACAGGCCTCGCCTTGCGCCATCGCTGAAGTGCGCGCCACCGTACAGCTTTCGAATTTCGGCTCCAGCGTCTTTTCGGTGAACCACTTGAGCTCCTGGAATACGCTGCCCCATTTCGCCAGGTTGATGATCACCCGCTTCAGCCCGACCGAGCCCGGTTCGCCGATATCAGGCTGGTCCGCCGGCGGCTGCTCGGCCACCTTGTCGTAACGGTAGACGATCATGTCCTCGAGGAAATTGCCCGGGGCTGTCGACAGATGGCCGTAGAACAGGCCGATATCCCTGTTCGGCTCCAGCACCTCGGCGAAAAACTTTGGAAAGTCGTCGGATTTGATGATTTCGCGCGAGGTCCGGTAGACGGCGTTGTCGACGATCTCAAGCGTCGCCTCCAGCACCACGCCGAACAGGCCGTAGCCGCCGATGACGTGGCGGAACAGGTCGGTGTTCTCGCCTGGCGAGCAGGTCGTCACAGACCCATCGGCCAGCATCACCCGCATCGAGCGGATCGAACCCGCCACCGAGCCCGCCTGATGGTCCATGCCATGTGCGTTGACCGACAGCGAACCACCGACCGAGAAAATGTCGGTCGACTGCATCGCCTTAACCGCGAAACGCGGATGCAGCATGTTCTGGATATCGTGCCAGCGCGCGCCCGGTTGCAGCGTCATGGTCTTGGCCGCCGCATCGACGCCGACCTTGTTGAATTTCTTGAGGTCGAGCACCAGCGCATTGTCGTCGAAGGCATGCCCGCCCATCGAATGGCGGATCGCGGCCAGCGACACTTTCAGCCCGTTGGCGCGGGCGAAGGCCAGCGCCCTGGCGATGTGGTCTTCCTCGCTGACCTCGACGACGCCATAGACCGGCGTCCGCGACAGGCCGCTGGCATCGTTGATGTCGCCGCCCTTGGCCAACCATGGCAGCGAGGGGTCAAAGGCCGGCGGACTGGCGATCGGCTTCAGCGGCAGGGCGATGCCGTCGATGTCGGCAATGCGGCCGGCATTCTTCGGCCCCGAAGGGCCGCGCGCCAGCCGTGCCATGGTGGTGCCGCCCCACAGCACCGCGCCGCCGACGACAGCCGCACCGAGCACCAGCCGGCGCGACAGGCGAACCCCCTTCTGTTCACCAACCATGCAAATCCCCCGTTGGCCAAGGGATAGCGCGGCTCTTTGGCAAAAACCATAGGAGCGCAGTCGGGGCCGCGTTCCGCCACCCTGGCCGCATGGCGGTGAGTGACCAGGAGCATGAAAATGGCCGATCCCCAAAGGAACCGGCCAAGACTGGAGCAGGTCTGAAAAGTCCGGTCAGCAGGTCTGCCGACGCATGACGCGGCGACTACGAAGCCTTCTTGATGGACGTCACCATGCCGGTCTTGTCATCGACGGTCACAGCCACCTTGGCGCCGACCTTCAGCTTGCCGATCTTCGCTTCCGGCGACAGCTGGTAGATCTTGCCGTCGTCGAGCGTGATCGACTTGGTCGTCGGATCGACCGCCTGGATGGTGCCCTGAACGGACGCGGCATAGGCCGTGCCTAGGAAGGCGAGCAGAGCGGCGGTGGTTACGAGGGTTCTTTTCATCGGATGTACTCCGTACTGTTTCGGTTTTCCGGGCCGTCGCCTTGGGCAACGACAGCACCGAACGAGCCGACACTGGGCCGGAAAGCCTGCAGGCCGCAAATCACGTTGAGTGAATTTTCGCAAACAAAATCATAGGCTTAATTCTGACACATTGCTTGCGGGTCAACAGGGCTGGTGTAATCTCGCGCCAATCGCGTCGGCGAATTCTGCCATGAAAAGAGTCGGTTAGATGCCGCATGACTGTCATCATGCCACTGCCCCATTTGCTGTCCTGCGGGATCACAAAAAATGTTCCGGGAAATCGACAAGGACACGTTTTGTTTCGACGCCGGCTAGAGCAATTCCAGGAAAAGTGTGATCGGTTTTCTCGGGAAAAGCGCAGAGCGCTTTCCCTTGGGAATTGCGTGAAAACAAAGACCTAGAACAGTTCACCGTTTCCGTGAAACGGTGAACTGCTCTAGCCCGCGTCCGTCACGCCGATCTTGCGCACCAGCGCCGCGGTCGCCAGCATGGCACCCATGTCCGAGATCATCGGCGCGACATGGCTGGTATAGTCGAGCGGCACCGATATTTCGGGCAGCTCGAAGAAATTCTTCGCCTGCGGTAACAGCAGGAAACCGTCGCCGCCATTGAGCGCGACGCGTGCGGGATCGTCCGGCCAGGTCTCGCCCAGCCATTTCAGCGCCTGCGCCAGCCGGCCCATCACCAGCGGCCGCGCGGCCTCGACATTGTCGGTGCGGAATTCATAGGCCGCATCAAGTTCGGGCACGCCGGATGACAGTTCCTGAATTTTTTTGCTGGCGAACATGCCGCGGAAGAAGCCCATGACCGCATTGGTGCGCCGCGTCGCCACCAATATTCCCGGGAACGGCTCGATGGCCTCGAAAGCGACGATGACGCCCTTGAAGGTTGTCGCCTTGGTCTTGGTCGACGCCCCATCCCAAAGGTCAGCTTCGTAGAGTTCGAACGCGAACCCGTCATAGCGTCCTGATATGATATCGTCGAAGCGGCTCATGCTGGCGCCGCCGACCGTCTCGCGCGGCAACCGGTCGAAGGAATGCGGCGTCACGTCGTGCTGGTAGCGCATATCCCCGATGAAGCCGAAGATGATCGGCATCAGCGTCTCGCGAAACGATTGCTGCAGCCGCGTCGCCGGCCGGATCGCCCGGAAATAGAGCAGGATCGCCGTCACGAAACCGATGATGTAGAGAAACACATGCGGTGTCGAAAACCATTGCTCGTTGGGGTCGGCGACCTTGTTGAACAGCCATGCGATCAGCGCCACGGCCACCAGCACCAAGCCAACGAAAAGCGGCGTCCGCCAGCGCACCTGCCGCAGCGTCGAAGCCCTCGCCGCTTCATAAGCTTCGATGCCCCTCCGGATGGCTGCGATGTCGTTCTCATCAGGCATGAAATCCGCTGTTTCCACTGCCATCTCTCCGCCGCCAGCACGCCTGCATGATAGCTGCTTTTGTGAGGGCCGCCAGACGGCTAGGCAGTGACATCCTCTTCGGTTGCCAGAGAAGGAAAGATCGCTCTCAGCCGCCCCTCGACCTTGTCGCGCATGCGGCCCTCCAACCCCTTCACCGGCACCAGCCGTTCATGATCCCCGTCCCGCAGCCGCACAAAGGGATGCAGCCGATAAGACGCAACCACACCACGCGTCCCTGCATCCGCGCTGACATCGACACCAAAAATCCCGCCAATGCGCCCCGGCCATGGCTGTCGGGCAAGGGCAGTGCCGAGGAAATCGCCGAGCCCATAGGCGACCATCGTGCCGCCGATGCGCTCCACCGGCTGCACGACATGGGCGTGATGGCCGGCGATCAGCCCGACGCCCTGCCCGGCCAACCGCCTGGCCAATGCCCTTGTTCCGGCGCGTGGAAAATGCCGGAACTCCCAGTCCCAATGCGGCACGGCGCAGAGAAGGTCGAAATGATCGCGCTGCCAGCCTGTCGGGTTCATCGACACACGCCCGGCAAACAGGTTTTCATCCGCATTGCGCCACAGCGTGAAGGCGGCGAAGCCGACATCCAGCGGCCCGACTTTGACCGGCTGCACCGGACCGTCGGCGGCGAGGCCAATGGTGCGGATGCCAAGCCGCTTCAGCGCCGCCACCGTCTCCTCGAAACCGGCGACGCCTTGATCGAGCACATGATTGTTGGCCAGCGACAGCACCAGTTTTTCGCGCGCAAGACCGGCCGCGGCCAGCGCCTCGGCCAGGAACCGCTCGCTCATCGCATGATGCGTGCCAAGCTTCGTTCCGAGCACGGCGCTCGGTCTGTCCACGACAGGGCTTTCGCAATTGCCGATCACCAGGTCTGCAGTGCCAAGCAGTTCTTTGATCGCCGGATCGCAATCCGGCGCCCGGCTGTTGGCCACCGCCGAGATGTCGCCGATGAAGGCAAGCCGCACCGTCTTTCCCGGTGGTGGCTCCATCAACGTGCCCGCCATCGGCGCAAACCCGTTGCCGTCACCGCCAAGCGACGGCTTCAGGAAACGCGGCAGCCAGGACAGTTTGTAGGAAAGCGGATAATTCGACACGCGACGCCCAATTGTTTGCCTTGTTTAGACTGTCCAGTGGGCGGGTTGAAGCGCATAGGTCGACATTCGTGTATGGTCGCCCGCAACAATACATGGGAGGGGAAAGAATGACACGAATAGCAAATCTGCTGGCCTCCGCCTTCATTGTGCTTATGCCCTTGTCTTCCGCCAATGCCGCCATGCCCGAAGCGGCAACCGCTTTGTTCGAGGCCAAGACCGTGGCCGCGCGCGACAGCGCCCTGTCGACGCTGGAGGCCGCCGCGCCGAAAGATCCGGCATCGGCCTATGCCGCCGGCGCCGGCGAGTTCTTCACCGCACTGGAGTTGCTCGCCAGCGGCCTGCACCGCCATGGTTTCGAGAGCCCGCAATCCTTCATGCTGCCGCTGATGCAGCTGCCGGTGCCGCCCAATCCAAACCCCGAGCCGCTGACTTATGAAGAGTTTCGCGCCATACTGGTCGCCTTCCGCGACCGGCTGGCAAAATCCGCCGCGACGCTGGGTTCGGTGCCGGCCGATGCCGATATCGGCATGGTCATCGATCTCACCCATGTCGGCATCGACCTCAACGAGGACGGCACCATCGCGCCAGATGAAAGCATGGCGGCGATCATGGCCGCGCTGTCGCGCGGCAGCATCTCGCAGGGCGATGCCGCGCCCGCACTGACCTTCCGCTTCGATCGCGCCGACGGCTACTGGCTGCAGGGTTATGCCGAGTTCCTGATCGCGCAGGCCGACTTCTGGCTGGCGCATGATTTCAAAAACACGTTCGACGACTCGTTCCACATGCTGTTCCCGCGCGCAAAATTGCCGCTGCAGGACATTCTCGTGCCGCCGCCCAGCGAGATGGGCTCAAACATCTTCTCCTCGGAATGGCGCATCGCCGATTTCATCTCGATGGTGCATCTCATCAACTGGCCGGTGGTCGAGCCGGAACGCCGCAAGGCGGCGCGCCAGGAATTGCTGGAAATGATCCGGCTGTCGCGCGAGGACTGGAAGGCGATCCGCGCCGAGACCGACAATGACCGCGAATGGCTGCCCGGCCCACAGCAGAAGGGCGAGAACCCGCTCACCGGCCTCGAAGTCGGCGAAGAGCAGGTGCAGGCCTGGCTCGCCACCTTGACCATGGCCGAGGACCTGCTCGAAGGCCGCGCGCTGCTGCCGCATTTCCGCATCACCGGCAAGGGCATCAACATGAAGCGCTTCTTCGACGAGCCGAAGACCTTCGACCTGGTGCTGTCGATCACCGGCCCTGGAATCGCGCCCTACCTGGAAAGCGGCAAGATCCTGACCAGCGAGGACTTCGACCAGATCCAGCGCGAGTTCGGCGGCGGCGGGTTTTTGACGTTCGCGCTGTGGTTTAATTGACGAAAGCTTGGGTTCCTCGCCCCCACGAACGTGGGGGAGAGGTGGCTCGGCGAAGCCGAGACGGAGCGGGGGCTGGCGCGACGTTTCACGTTCAGAGAAAGCCACCAGCGCCGCAGCCCCCTCTCCGACCGCTTCGCGGCCACCTCTCCCCCGCTTTACGGGGGCGAGGAACCCAGTTCCTGCCGGCCAGCGCCAGAACCCCACCCGGACCTGTGGTTCTACCTCCCCACAAGGGGGAGGTAGAAGCCGCGTTGCAAAGCCTCAAAAAATCGCCCCCTGATACAACACCGCCCCCGCCTCCCCCGGAGCAAACCGCCTGGCCAGCGTGCGAAACGCACTGTGCACGCCGTCACGGTCGATATTGCAGCTTCTCAGATGCCGCACGGCAAGCGTCGGGTCGAAGGCGCTGCGGCCGTGCAGGACACGCTGATTGTCGAAGACCAGCACCTCCCCCGGCTGCAACTGGTGCTGGAACTGGTTCTGCGGATCGCAGATCAGCCGCGTCAGTTCGGCCAGCGCCTCGATCAGACCGTCGATCCGGTCCAGAGGCGCCCATTGCGGCGCGAGGCAGCGGTCATTGTAGCGGATGCCGGTGACGGCGCCCGCCGCATCGAGGCTGATGACATGCGCCTCGGCGCTGAAGAAGACCTCGCCAGCGTGTTCGCGGTGGAAGGTGACGCCGTGCCGCGTCAACAGGTCGAACAGGTCAGGCGTGCGCGTCCGCATCCGTTCGGCGACATGAAAGCCGTCGACAATCAGCGACGTGCCGCCGGTGCCTGCCCCCGTGCGGATGGCGTGGAAGAAGATGAAGCCCGGCGGCGCATAGCGGAACGGCTCGTCGGTGTGCGGGATCTGCGCCCGCGCCGTCTCGCCCGCCACCCGCGCATCCGGCCGCGAGATCAGGTTGAAGACCTTGCCGTAGCTGGTCTCGCGGATCGGTCCGTAACGGCCGGCGACCCGCGCCGTGGCCTCCGTCTCGGCCGGAACGCCGGTCAGCATGGCGATGCCGTGATCGCGCAACGCCCTGAGCGACTGGAACAGCGCTTCGTCATCCGCGACCACCGCATCGAAGGCGAAACGGCCGAGCCGTGCGGACAGATCGCTGTTCCACGTCTGCGGCTGGAAACGGTCCGGGCCTGAACTGCCTATATGGGCAGCAAGGAAATCCGCGCCGTAGTGCGAGACATGGCCATCCTGCCAGATGGCGATGACCTGCCCGGGCGTGGAGACGTCGAAGCTTTCGGCATGGATGGCCTTATCGACATCGGCCGGCGTCAGCCACCTCTTGCCTGAGGCGGTATCGCCACACTGCTCGCATTCGCAGGCCAGCCGCAGCCAGCGCGTCGAGAACCTTGCCGAGCGGCCGTCCGCCAACTCGACTGCGACGCGACCGCCCTCAGCGCGCATTGCGCGGATCGGCACCGCTTGTAAGGCAGCGTCGCTTGGCTGGCTTGCATGCTTTGGCGTGTCGAGCATCTGGCATCCCCTGCGGTTGAATTTATTCGACCAGCCTAGGGCACCGAATAGTCCATATTCAAACGAGTTTCTTTCCCCAAGTTTTGAGGTAAATTCAAAACATGACGACGTTGAGGGACTTGCCGCTTTCCGGTTTACGAGCGCTGGTGGCTGCCGCCAGGGCCGGCAGCCTGACGCGCGCCGCCGAGGAATTGGGCGTCACGCCCGGGGCCATCGGCCATCAGATCCGCCAGTTGGAAGAGCGGCTCGGCGTCAAGCTGGTCCGACGCGAGGGCAATGGCATTGTGCTCACCCGCGCCGCCGAGGCCGCCTTGCCCGACATCGACCGCGGCTTCGACGCACTGGCCTCCGGCATGCGCCGGCTGCGTTTCGAGCGTAGAGCCGAAACCTTCACCATTTCGGCCGATCCCTCCTTCGCCTCGCTTTGGCTCGCACCCCGGCTCAGCCGGGTGCGGACGGCGCTGGGCAAACTCGAAATCCGCATCGTCGCCTCGGTCGCACTCGACGCCATGCTGGAGGAAGGTGTCGACCTTGCCATCAGCTATCGCAGGGGTGCCGCCCCGGACCTCGCATCGCTCGACCTCTTCACCGAACGGGTTATCCCGGCCTGTGCGCCGGCCTTGGTTCGCGGCCATGCCAGGCCCGATGCGGCCGAAGTGATGGACAGCATGCCGCTGCTGCACATCGACCCGACGATGGGCGACGATGTCTATCCCGCCTGGCGCGACTGGTTCGCCGCCGCAGGCCGCCAGCCGAAAGGTATCGACCAGGGTCCACGTTTCGGCCTGACGATCGTCGCGGCACAAGCGGCGATTGCCGGCATGGGCGCCTTGCTGGCCAGCGAACTGGTGCTGCGGCGCCATCTCGAGCCCGGCCATCTCGTCGAGATCGCCCGCGACGTGCCGGCACTGACCATCAAGCGCCGTTTCGTCTGGCCTGAACATGGTCCAAAGGCGCGCCGAGCCGCCGCGGTCGCCGCAGAACTGGCTGCCATTGCCGATATCGGAGTTGATGGCGCCTTGCCTCAGTGAATCCGTGTCAGGTCAACGCCACGTCCATCAATCAGTCCGATACCGAGGCCGCACTATTTTCACTTGATTTATTCGCCCACTCGGCAGCGAACTGCTCGCTCCAACGAGAGAGAACGCTGTAGAAAACCTCGTCGTCGAGCCATTCCTCCACAACCGTGCCGCCGACATCCTCGGGAGATTCCGCATGTGCGAAAGCGATGAGGCGAACCTTGTTGCCGACGTCGAATTGGAGAATATGGCTGCCGTCATCGAATGCCTCATCACCATCCGGAGCCCATACGATCGCGTTCCCATAGAGAATTTCGGTGAAATCAGCAGCCGGCAGCCCGAAATAATCAACGCGAGCGGTTTGCCTATACCAGGCATCAAGATACGCCTCGGCAATCAGCGACGCGTCTATGGTCGATAGAAACGGAACTTGATGCGATCCGCGTCGCCGCAGACGATCATTTACCGCGTCGAAGGAGCAGCCCAACATCGAGGCATCAGGTTCCTGAACGCCATACGCCTTCCCTTGTATGTGAATGACGAAGTATCCCAACGCGCGTTGCGCAAGGTTGGGAAATGCCTGCGTGATTGCACTTTCGATCGCAAAGGACGTTCGATCTCCGACCACCGCAACCATCACTCAGCCTCGTGAGTTTTTCTCGTACGAAACAATCTAGCTTAGGACGCTGCCCATCAATCGCGCCAATGCAAACATGTTCTAACGGGGAAAGCCATGCACGCGCGCCAGCAGCCACTGCAGCGGATTGCCGACAAAAGCTCGCGTGACGAACGTATCATGGGCGGCGTCAGAGGCGAGGAAGGCGATGGTGCCAGCTTCGAGGCGGCGCGGCGGGTCGGAACTGGCGTTGATGCCCTGGCCCGCCAGCAACTGCCGGATCTCGCCATTGCCGGAGGCCGAGGATTTGCCATAGGTGCTGACAAAGAAACTCTTCCTGTGCTGCACGATCCAGGTCGCAAAAATGTCGGCTTCGTCGAAGACGGCGTCGAGCAGGATGACGCCGAGCAGGCGGCCGCCGATGTCACCATTCCTGAGAATGGAGGCGGCCGGGTTGTAGCCGCCGCTATAAGCGACCAACACCACCGGCATGGCGTCGAATTTTGCCGCCTTGGCGCCGATCAGCTTCGCCAGCCCTTGCGCCGCCTCGGCCATGAACCCGGCAAAGAAGCCCGGCGTCCAGAAATTACCGGCGCTGGAATCCTGAGCATTGCTGGCGAATTGCGGCGCCACCAGCACGGCGTTGACGCCGGAGGCCTCGACCTGCGCGACGACCCGCTGGCGGCCGACCACATCGCGCTGCAAGGTTGCGCCATTGCCGTGGAAGAACACCACGATGACCGCCGGCTTGGCCGGATCGAACCCTTTCGGCACCGCCAGCAGCGTCGAGCGGTCGGAATAGGTCTCGTCCTCCCAATAGATGCCGCCGCGCGGCGAGGTGTGGCCGTGCCTTCCATCCGCCGCAGTAACGTCGAGGAACGGCGCGGAGCCATCGGGCAGCTTGCCCCGGTAGGGAAAGGGTGACGCCTTGAACGGCACGATGGTCGATATCGCCTTGTGCAAGCGCGCCCCCTGGCTCGCCACCGGAAACGCCGCCGTGGCCAGCAATCCGGCAACGATGGCGCGACGGTCAACCATCAGGCCGGTACCAGCCGCATATCAGGTGCCCTCGACGGCAACAGCACAGCAAAAAAGGCCGGGATGGCGATGAGATAGGCGATCGCCGACCATTGCAGCACGGCGCTTAAGCCAAAGCTGGTGGCGACGATCGGCACCGCGGCCGAGCCGATCACCGAGAAACAGCCATTGATGCCCCAGGCCCAGACGAACAGATGCTCCTTGCCCAGCCGCGCCAGCCAGGTCATGGCGGTGGCCATCGGCATGCCCATCAGGAAGGCCGGCGGCGACACCAACAGGAAGCAGAGCAGCAGCCGCACCGCATAGGGATAGGCGCCAATCCAGTCGAGCACCGGCGACAGGTAGAAGCCATAGGCCAGAAGCAGCACGCAGACCGCCAGCAGCACGACCGGCAGCAGCGTCCTGGCGCGGTCGAAGATGCGTTCGGCAAACAGGCTGCCGAGGCCGGAAAACACCAGCATCGACGAAATCAGCACCGAGGCCGACACCGTCGGATTGGCCAGGGCCACGGTAAAGCGGCTGATCAGCCCGACCTCGACCATGATGTAGCCGAGGCCGAGACAAGCGAAATAGAGGATGGTGCCGAGCTTGCCACGGGAGCGCGAGAACACGATGCGCCAGCCGAAGAGGACCGGCAGCAGCACCAGCGATGCCGCCGTGATGCAGGCGATGCCGAGCGTCGCCCAGATCAGCAGATAGCCCCAATCGTCCTGGAACAAATCGAGCCGGTCGAGCGTGCGCGGCAGGTCGGCGACCTTCACATAGGCGGCGAAATAGGGCTGGTCGTTGCTGAGCGCCCGCGCGTCGAAGACGTAATCGCCGGCGAGTTTTTCCCAGCCGCCGGTCAAAAGCGCGTGCCAGCTCATGCGCTGCAGTTCCGTCGCCGGCAACACTTGTGGGCCGGCATCGCCGCCGGCACCTGCACAGGCATCGAGCGTCGGATCGGCCGGCGCCGTCGGGTCGCAATCGGGATTTCCAGGCGTGGTCGGGTCGGCAGGCGCATCGGCCGCGGGCTGCGTCAGCGTCGCATCCTGTCCGCTGCCGAAGATCGACGCGCGGTAATCATCGAGTACCTTTTGCGCGCCCGAACCGTCATAGACCATTCCTGGATAATAGACCTCTTCCCAGGACATCGACTTGGTGTAGTCGCGCAGCGTCTTGATTTCGGCCTCGCTGAAGCCGCCGCGCTTGAACAGCACGGTCGTGGTCGACAGGTAACTCGACACGGCGAAGATGTCGTTGGCAGCGCCTTGCGGGTCGAAGGTTTTCGCCGCCTCGGCGATCGTCGAATAGAGCTTCAGCACCGACTTCGGCGGCTCTTCCTTGTTCCACAAGGTCACCGACAGCACGCCGCCATCGGCCAGCGCGTGCATGTAGCTCAGCATCGCCTCATGCGTGTAGGCGTACTTTTCGGAGATGGCGAAGCCGCCCGGATTGGACAGGCCGACGCTGTCGGCAAGGCTGAGGTCGATGACGTCGTAGCGCTCCGTCGTGTTGGCAAGGAACAGGCGCCCGTCATAGTCGATCACCTTGAGCCGCGGCTCAGCCAGGATATCACCGGTGACATCTTTCAGCACCGGATCGCGGAACGCCCGCAATGTCATCGGATTGCTCTCGGCGACGGTGACCGAGGTCGAACCGGCATTGAGTGCGGCCTGCGTGGAGATGCCGCCGCCAAACTGCACGACAAACGTTTTCGGCTTGTCCTTGATGACATAGGGATAGTGCATCGGCAGATAGCGGAAATAGACCTGCTCGGCCGGCGCCAGATTGCGCATGATGCCTTCCGGCCCGTCGCCGTCACGATACATGCCGACATAGGTGTTGGCCGGCACTTCGGGCATGCCGAAGGCGGCATTGTCGCTCAGGCCCGGCGCGAAATGCATGTAGGAGCTGGCATAGACCTGCAAATCGCCGAACGGCGAAACGCTGCGGTAAATGCGCTTGCCGTCCGGAAAGTTGCGGGCGTAGGCGACGCCCTTGTACTGCGACACGGCGATGTCCGGGATGCCGAGCCAGCCTGGCAGCATGAGGTAGCCGGCGACCGATAGCGCCGCCACGGCCACGCCGGCGACAACGCTCTTCCACGCGCCGAAGGCGAAGAACCACAGCAGCGAGCCGGCGACCCAGAGCAGCAGCGGCACGACGATGATGGTTTCCGGTGCGAACAGATAGAGCGACACCAGCACGACGAGGCCGGCCAGCCCCGAGCCGGTGAGATCGGCGAAATAGACACGGCCGAAGGCGGTGCGGCTTTTCAGGAAGACAATGCCGAGAAAGAACGCGCCGGCGAGGAACGGCAGGAGATAGAGCAGGAAATTGGCCAGCAGCCGCCATTTCTGCTCTGGGTCGGAGACCAGGAAGATGGCGTTGAACGGCACCGTCTGGGCGACAAGGTTGGCGCCGACGGCGAGCGGACCGATCAGCAGCAAGGCCGCGGTGGCCGCACCTTGCCAGTGGCGGTCGAACCAGCCCTTGCCGGCGAAGATGACGACGCTGGACAGCGAGAAGCCGAGCATGGCGAGGCTGACCACCAGCGAGCCGAAATGCGACCAGCTGCCGACAGCGAACACCCGCATGACCGCGATCTGCAGCGCGATGATGGCGCCGGCGATCAGCCCGACGGCGAGATAGTGCGCGAGCCGCGGTGCCTCCAGCGAGGCGATGCTTGGTCGAGAGGTCGATACGACAGCCGTCATTCAGGCCCCTTGATGCGGCAACTCAACCGTTGTGCGTGCCGACGATCTGGTCGCCTTCGAGCTTGGTGAACGGCACGAACGGCACCACCTTGCCATTGTAGATGTCCGATCGGACGATGTTGAAGGTGCCGTCGGCGAGTTGCTGCTTGATCACCTTGAGCACATGCTGGGCGCCCGGTGGGCCGACCGGAATGACCATCACGCCATTGGGCTTGAGCTGCTGCAGCAGCGACGGCGGTATGTGGTCGATGCCGCAGGTGACGATGATCTTGTCGAATGGGCCGACGCTTTCCCAGCCATAATAGCCGTCGGCGTTGCGGCTGGTGACCGAGCCGAACACGCTGTAGCCGCGATCGATCAGCGCGTCATAGGTGCGCCGCGTGCGCTGCGCCAGCGGATTGATGATCTCGATCGTGTGCACCTTGTCGGTGAGGTTGGCGAGATAGGCCGACTGGTAGCCCGAACCGGTGCCGACCTCGAGCACGGCCTCGCCGAACTGCACGTCAATGGCCGTCGTCATGCGTCCGACCAGATGCGGGCCGGAAATGGTCACGCCATAGCCGATATCAAGGAAGGCATGGTCGTAGGCGCGCCCCAGATTCTGCGGCAGAACGAATTCTTCACGCGGCGTCGAAAGGAAGGCGCGCTTGTTGCGGTCGTCCAGCACATCCTTGTTGTAGACCATGATCTGGAAGCGATCGAATCGCTCGGCCAGCAACTTCGGATCCTCGCCGCGATTGGCCACCATCCAGTCGATGAACGACTTCTTGTCCTTGAACGGCACTTCGGCGTTGCGGTCATAGGCCACCGGCAAGGCAGCCCTGACGGTGGCCGGAAGAATGGAGAACGCCGCCGCACCCGCCGACAGCGTCAAGAAATCCCGACGCCTCATGGAAAAAGCCTCCAAAAGTGGCCTTTGCCACCCCAAAACCAAGCCCTTCAACGGGATTGCACCGCCTCCCAAAACGAGTCAATGGCCGTCGGGAGGCAGGTGTCCGGGCCGGAAAAATGTTGCAAACGGGCAACAGTTTTGCCGATGCCATCGGCTTTTTCAGCACCGTGGACTGGCGCGCCGCATTGCCGCAGGGCTCGCTGCAGCGCCTTTGCTTTAAATTAGCAAGGCCTGTTTTGCTTGACTCGGCCGTCAAAAACAGGCAGCAAAACTGCGACGGAAGGGCAACAACACCACTTTCCTGCTCGTGGACAAAGCCTCATTTGGCCCAAATCCGCATATCGTCGTTGGTTTTGAGAGGGATTGATTAACCAAATTTGTCCATATTTTGAAACAATCGGCAACCAACGACAGACGCGGCAAACGCGTCGGGGACCACCTGGGATCACTCACAGAATGGTCGTCGCGGCTGACAAGGCCACGTACGGGGAAAACCGATTGGAGCAAGATTGGTTGCATGGCGTTGTCGAGTAAACAAAAGATAATCTGGGACCAACGCGAAGGCGGCGAGTTCGTCGATGCGCAGCGTGCCCCTTCCTTCAATCCGAAACGGATCGTCCGCTGGGTAGCGGTACCCGGTGCAAGCGCCGCTGTCGGCCTGTGGCTGATCGGCACCATGGCTGGCCTCAGCTCCGTCGGCGCTTCGCTGTCGGCGACGTCGAGCGGCGGCCTGCCGCAGACGCTGGCCATGCCGGGCTCACTGGCGATGGCCGATCCGCTGAAGCAGCATTTCCTCAGATCCTCAGCGCCATTCGTGCTGGCCAATGCCCATGGCGGGGCGCAGGCGCTGCATGACCATGCCGTGCAATGCGGCGCCAGCTGCTTCAAGCTGGCCAGTGTGAGCCCGCTGGCGGAAAAATCCGCGCGCCTCGTTGCACATGCGAAGCCGGAACAGCGAATCCTAGAGTCGAAGGCGCAGGAGCGCTTCGAACGCATGGAAGCGTCGCTGTCGCCAACCAAGCTCGCCGCTGCCTTTGCCGGCGCCGGCAAGCCTGTTTCCGCCGGCAAGCCTCTTGCCGTGGCCGACGCGCGCCCCGTGATTTCCAGCATCGGCGCGCAGATCACCGAGGCGTCGCTGGTACCGTCTGTCCAGGTCATGGCCAGCCTGTCCAACGACATGCCTGCCCCTGCGGCAGAGCGTTTCGCCCGTGCCGATACCGTGGTCCAGACCGCGCCGGCGCCGCAGGGCTTTGCCCAGTCGCAGACGCCTGACAATGCGCAACTGGCGCTGGCCCTCGTCGAGTCGATGCCGGTCGAGGACGAGGCCTTCGCCTCGCCGCTGCCGATGACCGAATCCTCGGCCGATGTCGCGGTTGCACCTGTCGAGACCCAGCAGCAACAGCCCGGCGACGCAGCGTCGCTGCCGGATGCGCTCACCGACGACGTGCCGCTGCCGACCCGTCGGCCGCAATACGATGCGCCGCAACCCAAGGCCGTGGAGCAGGACAAGCCGGCGCCGCAGCCCAAGATCACCCAACCCAAGATCGCCCAGCAGAAGCCGGCGCCACAGGCAAAGCCGGTCCAGCAAGCCAGGCAGCCGACCCGGCAAGGCCGCGATGGCGGCGATGTGCTGGCCTATGCCAAGCCGGACACGCCCTCGGGCGGCCTTGGCCAGGCGTTCAGGAACCTGTTCAACGGACCGAACCCCGGAAGCGGAGCCGGCCACGGCGTCGCCGTCTATGACATTAGCGCCAAGACCGTCTACATGCCGGACGGCCAGCGGCTCGAGGCGCATTCCGGCCTCGGCGCCATGGTCGACCAGCCGCGCTATGTCCATGTGAAGGATCGTGGGCCGACGCCGCCCAACACCTACAATCTGTCGCTGCGTGAATCGCGCTTCCATGGCGTCGAGGCCCTGCGCCTGACCCCCGTCGGCGGCGGCAACAAGTACAACCGCGACGGCCTGCTTGCCCACACCTACATGCTGCGCGGCGGCCGCGCCGAATCCAATGGCTGCGTCGTCTTCCGGGACTATGCCCGCTTCCTGGCCGCCTTCAAGAAGGGCAAGGTCACCCGCCTCGTCGTCGTGCCGCGCCTGAATGGATCGCCGACCCAGGTGGCGACCGACAACGCACGCGGCGCCTGACTGCGACAGGCAGGCATCCCCTGATACCTGACTTCCTCCTGACAGCCTTCTGTCAGGAGCCGCATCCGGGCATGCGCGTCGCCTCATCCCTCTCTTTCCATTTTGGCCAAGACTCACCATATTCGGAACATGGCCAAATCCCCCGACAAGAGAACGCCGCCGACGGCGAATGACGAACGCGCCGCACCGAAGCGGCGCAGCCCGCTGACCGATTTCCTCGACGCCTCGGAGCCGCTGCACAGAGGTGGCTTCGCCGAGATGCCGCAGCCTGAACTGTCGGGCACGCCGCTGACCGGCTCGATCGCCGACTGGGCCGAGCAGATCGAGCAGGAGGCCGAGAAGGAAGGCCGCCAGACCGGCAAGGGCGACGGCGGCAAATCGCCAAAACCGTCGAAGAAGATTCCTGAGCGCTCCGCCGCTCCGGGTCGCAGTTCGCGCGGCACTTCGATGGGTGGCGCGGCAACGGCCAGGGAGCGGACAGCGGCCGGCCTCAATCCGGTCGCAGGCCTCGATATCTCGCTGGAAGACGCCGAGACAATGGCCTCGAGCAGCGTCACCGCCACGGTCGCGGCTCTCTCGGCACTGATCGAATCCGGCAATCCGCTGCACAAGGATGGCGTGCTGTGGACGCCGCACCGCCCTGCCCGGCCGGAAAAATCCGAAGGCGGCATCGCCATCAAGATGGTGTCGGACTTCGAGCCGGCCGGCGACCAGCCGACTGCCATCAAGGATCTGGTCGAAGGCGTCGATAACAACGACCGCACCCAGGTGCTGCTCGGCGTCACTGGCTCGGGCAAAACCTTCACCATGGCCAAGGTGATCGAGGAAACGCAGCGCCCTGCCTTGATCCTGGCGCCCAACAAGACGCTTGCCGCGCAGCTCTATTCCGAGTTCAAGAAATTCTTCCCCGACAACGCCGTCGAGTATTTCGTCTCCTACTACGACTATTACCAGCCGGAAGCCTACGTTCCGCGCACCGACACCTTCATCGAGAAGGAATCCTCGATCAACGAACAGATCGACCGCATGCGCCATTCGGCGACGCGCTCGCTGCTCGAGCGCGACGACGTCATCATCGTCGCCTCGGTGTCCTGCATCTACGGTATCGGCTCGGTCGAGACCTATACGGCGATGACCTTCCAGATGCAGATCGGCGACCGGCTCGACCAGCGCGCGCTGCTCGCCGACCTCGTCGCCCAGCAATACAAGCGCCAGGACATCAATTTCGTCCGCGGTTCGTTCCGCGTGCGCGGCGACACGATCGAGATATTTCCGGCCCACCTGGAAGACCGCGCCTGGCGCATCTCGATGTTCGGCGACGAGATCGAACAGATCACCGAGTTCGACCCGCTCACCGGCCAGAAGACCGGCGAACTGAAAAGCGTCAAGATCTACGCCAATTCGCACTATGTGACGCCGCGCCCGACGCTGAACCAGGCGATCAAGTCGATCAAGGAAGAGCTCAAGCACCGCTTGGTCGAACTGGAGCGCGCCGGCCGCCTGCTGGAAGCTCAGCGGCTGGAACAGCGCTGCCGCTTCGATCTGGAGATGCTGGAAGCCACCGGCTCCTGCGCCGGCATCGAGAACTATTCGCGCTATCTGACCGGGCGCCAGCCCGGCGATCCGCCGCCGACCTTGTTCGAATACATTCCCGACAATGCGCTGGTCTTCATCGACGAAAGCCACGTCACCGTGCCGCAGATCGGCGGCATGTATCGCGGCGACTTCAGGCGCAAGGCGACGCTGGCCGAGTACGGCTTCCGCCTGCCCTCCTGCATGGACAACCGGCCGCTACGCTTCGAGGAATGGGACGCCATGCGTCCGCTCTCCGTCGCCGTCTCGGCGACCCCCGGCGGCTGGGAAATGGAACAGGCCGGCGGTGTCTTCGCCGAACAGGTCATCCGCCCTACCGGCCTGATCGACCCGCCGGTCGAGGTGCGCCCGGCGAAGAGCCAGGTCGACGATGTCGTCGGCGAGATCCGCGACACCACCAAGGCCGGCTACCGCACGCTGGTCACCGTGCTGACCAAGCGCATGGCCGAGGACCTGACCGAATACCTGCACGAACAGGGCGTGCGCGTGCGCTACATGCACTCCGACATCGACACGCTGGAGCGCATCGAAATCCTGCGCGATCTGCGCCTCGGCGCTTTCGACGTGCTGGTCGGCATCAACCTGTTGCGCGAAGGGCTCGACATTCCCGAATGCGGCTTCGTCGCCATTCTCGACGCCGACAAGGAAGGCTTTTTGCGCTCGGAGACGTCGCTGATCCAGACCATTGGCCGTGCCGCCCGCAATGTCGACGGCAAGGTCATCCTCTATGCCGACCAGGTCACCGGCTCGATGGAACGGGCGATGGCCGAAACCAGCCGCCGCCGCGAAAAGCAGATGGAGTGGAACGCCGCCAACGGCATCACGCCGGAATCGGTCAAGTCGCGCATCTCCGACATTCTGGACTCGGTCTACGAGAAGGACCATGTCCGCGCCGACATCTCGCAGTTCACCGACAGCGCCGGCGCCATGATGGGCAACAACCTCAAGGCCCATCTCGACGCGATGGAGAAACAGATGCGCGACGCCGCCGCCAATCTCGATTTCGAGAAGGCAGCCCGCATCCGCGACGAGATCAAGCGCCTGCGCGAGATGGAACTGTCCATCTCCGAAGACCCGCTGGCCAAATATGCCGATATGGAAAGCCCGGTTTCGGGCCGCGAAAAGGGCAAGCACAACAAGGGCGTGGCCAAACACCGTACTTCAGAGGAACAGGAACGTTTCCGCAAGCTCGACGAAGCCCGTGCCGCCGAAGAGGCCGCCAGGGCTGCCCGGTCCAACCTCTTCCGCAAGCCGGCCCTTGACGAGATGGGCGCCGACGGCGCCGTGCCCGTGAAGAAGCCGCTGTTTTCCAAACCCTCAATCGACGACATGGGTCCCGGCACCGACATGCCGACGCCGGCCGGTGCCGAGTCGCGCTCGCTGTTCAAGAAACAGTCGGCGGAAGAAGCGCATGGCTCCGACTTTGGCATTCCAGGCGACGCCACCAAACCGCTGTTCAAGAAGAATTCGCTGGACGAGATGACGGTGCGACGCACGGAAAAGCCGGTCGAGGGAAAAGTACCGGCCAAGCCCCAGCCAATCTCCCCCCTCGTGGGGGAGATGTCCGGCAGGACAGAGGGGGGCGCGCAAGAACGCGACGGCAAACCAATCGTCCGCCAGCGCGCCGGCATCGGCTCTTACGAGGATCCAGGCGACGCCCGTCGCGAAAAGCGCCGGCCAGGCAAGACAGGGCGGCCGGGGAAGTAGCGCCTTTTTTCCTTCTCCCCCTGTGGGAGAAGGTGGATCGGCGCGCAGCGCCGAGACGGTTGAGGGGTGCTCCAGCGGAGTGAGACGGTGGCGTTCCCTGGAGCACCCCTCATCCGACCGAGCTTCGCTCGGCCACCTTCTCCCACAAGGGGCCTGTTGTGTAATTGCAGCAGAGCGCGGATGAGAGCGGGATTGCGGGAATATCGCCCGTATTCGTGAGTTCTTGTGTCTGGTTTGGAATTTCGGGCGGCGGTTCGGCCTCGTGGRGCCGGACTGCGGGCGCACCTATSCTGTGATGGCGGCCCATCGGCGCATGTTGAAGGCAATCGCCGCTAACGTCACCTGSGCAGTGGCTTTGGCCAGSCCGACATAGCGGATCGTGGTCAGCTTCATGCGGTTCTTGAGCGTGGCGAAGGTGGTCTCGACTGCGGCACGCCGTCTGGCGATCAGACGGTTGTAATGTTTGAGCCGCGGCGGCAGTGCATGGTGCTTGTTGGGGCGGCGCGCGATGCGAGGCTTCTTGCCTGCGGCCTTGAGCCGGGCACGGCGGGCATGGGTGTCGTAGGCGGCGTCCGCCCATACCGTCTTCTCGTCGC